>NZ_CP114599.1:1595000-1914000 GCF_027286305.1 Phenylobacterium sp. NIBR 498073 | reverse complement strand
ACACCACCTGGACGCTGATCGAGGACATCGAGCGGCTGCGTATCCATCTGGGCGTCGAAAAGTGGACGGTGTTCGGCGGCAGCTGGGGCAGCACCCTGGCGCTGGCCTACGCCATCACCCATCCGCATCGGGTCGAGGCGCTGGTGCTGCGCGGCATCTTCCTGCTGACCCAGCGGGAGCTGCGCTGGTTCTACCAGGAAGGCGCCTCGATGCTTTTCCCGGATGCGTGGCAGCGGTTCTGCGCGCCGATCCCGGAGGCCGAGCGCGGCGACATGATGGCCGCCTACCACAAGCGCCTGACGCACTCTGACCGCCGCATCCAGGCCGAGGCCGCGGCCGCCTGGAGCCAATGGGAAGGCGACACGATCTCCATCCGCGGGCCCGAGGCGCGGCCGTCGAAGTTCAACGAAATCGACTTCGCCATCGCCTTCGCACGGATCGAGTGCCACTTCTTCGCCAATGGCGGCTTCTTCAAAGAGGACAACTGGATCCTCAACAACATCGACAAGATTCGCGGCATTCCGGGTTGGATCGTCCAAGGCCGGTTCGACGTGGTGACGCCGATGGACAGCGCCTGGCGGCTGAAGACCGCCTGGCCCGAGGCCAGTTTCGACATCGTTTGGGACGCGGGCCACGCCTCCACCGAGCCGGGCATAGTCGACGGCCTGGTGCGGGCGACGGACCAGGCGCTGAAGCTGTAGGCCCCGGAGCGTCGCCATGGCAGTCACCATCGCCGACGCGCTTCTGTCCCTGAGGCCCCTGCCCGGCCTGGCGGTGCTGATGTGCGGCGTGGCTGGCAGCGGCAAGACCGCATTCGCCATGGCGCTCGAGGAGACCGGCTTCCTGCGGCTGTCGATCGACGAGGAGGTCTGGCGCCGTCATGGCCGGTACGGCGTCGACTTCCCAGCCGACGCCTACCCCGCCCTGCTGGAGCCGGTGCGCGCTTGGCTGCGGAGCCAGGTCGGCGAGGCGGTGCGCGGCGGCCAGGCGGTGGTGATCGACTCCAGTTTCTGGAGCCGCACCCATCGCGACGAGTTCAAGGCCGAGATCGAGCGCGCGGGCGGCCGCTGGCGGCTCATCTATCTGCACGCTCAGCCCGAGCTGCTGCAGCGCCGTCTCGCAGACCGCCGCGAACAGACCGATCTGCGCGGGACGATCCCGGTCGACGATGCGATGCTCGCCCGCTTCCTACGCAGCTTCCAAGCGCCGGTCGGCGAGGGCGAGACGACTGTGACGGTCGCCTGACCTACATCAGCGCGCCCTTGCCGCTGGTCACTTCCGAATAGCGGTGGACGCGCACGGCCTGGACCAGGCCGAAGCCGATCATCACCGTCAGCATGACGGTGCCGCCGTAGGACAGCAGCGGCATCGGCACGCCCACGACCGGCGCCAGGCCCATGACCATCGCCCCATTGATCAGCACGTAGAGCGCGAAGGTGGCGGTGGTCCCGGCCGCCGACAGCCGTCCGAAGTGCGAGTGGGCCAGTGCCGAGGTGCGCAGCGCCATGAAAATCACCGCGCCGTAGAGGAACAGCAGCGAGAAGCACCCGAGGAAGCCGAACTCCTCGGCCAGGGTCGCGAAGATAAAGTCGGTCTGCTTCTCGGGCAGGAAGTTCAGCTGGCTCTGCGAGCCGAGGCCGTAGCCCTTGCCGAAAAAGCCGCCGGAGCCCAAGGCGATCTTGGACTGCAGGATATGATAGCCCGAGCCCGAGGGGTCGCTTTCGGGATCGAGGAAGGTCAGCACCCGTTTGCGCTGGTAGTCGTGCAGCACGAACATCACCAGCGGCGGCACCGCGACGACGAAGGCCGCAATCCCGGCGAAGATGATCCGCCAGGACAGCCCCGCCAGCACGACGATGGCCACCCCGGTCATCGCGATCAGCATCGCGGTTCCCAGGTCCGGCTGGTGCATGACCAGCACCGTGGGCGCCCCGATCATCGCGGCGGGGACCAGCAGCCACCAGGACAGCCGCGCATTGTCGGCCGAGATGCCGTGATAAAACCGCGCCAGGGCCAGCACGATCCCGAGCTTCATGATCTCCGACGGCTGGAAACTGAACGGCCCTAGGGCCAGCCATCGCTGCGCGCCCATGCGCACGTCGCCGGCCACCTCGACCGCGACCAGCAGCAGCAGGCCGACGCCGTAAAGCGGATAGGCGATCGCAAACCAGACCCGCAGGTCGATCATCGCCAGACCGATCATCAGCACGAAGCACAGCGCAAAGCGGGTCAGGTGCTTGGCCGCCCACGGCTCCCACGAGGATCCGGCGATGGAGAACATCATCAGGGCCCCGGCGCCGGCGATCAGGCAAAGCGCCAGGGCGAACAGCCAGTCGATCTCGGACAGCTTGACGACCAGACGGTCGCGCTCGCCGGGACGGGTCAGGGCGCTGACGGTCATATCGCGCCTCCAGTGGGGGTAGACGCAGCCGGGGCCGGAGCGGCAGGCGCGGTCGGGGCCGCGGTGACGGTCGGCGCCTCGGGCGCGACGCCTTCGGCCTCCAGCGGTTCCGGAGCCTCCGGCATCGGCATCGGCGTCTCGATGCGCGAGCGCAGCTCCGGATCCTTCATCAGCGCCACGCGCATCACCTCGCGGGCGCGCGGGGCGCCGGCGGTGGCGCCGCCCAGGCCGCCGTGTTCGACGATGACCGCCACGGCGTAGCGCGGATCATCGACCGGCGCGAAGGCGACGAACAGGTTGTGGTCCTTCAGCCGCCAGGTGACGCCGGCGCTGCTGCGCGAGGCCAGGCCCGCATAGGAGCGGACCTGGGCGGTGCCGGTCTTGCCGGCCATCTGGATGTCGCCCAGGCCGAGCTGGCTCTGGCGATAGGCGGTGCCGCCGGTGTCGTTGGCCACCGCGACCATGCCGCCGCGGACATAGTCGAGCTGTTCCTTGGTGAACGGCAGATCGGGCACGTCGTCGCCGTGCGGCCGCTCCACCCCGCCGACCGACTTGATGAGCCGCGGGTTCAGCGCCTTCTTTCCGTTGGCCAGGCGAGCGGTCATCACCGCCAGCTGCAGGGCGTTCACCGCCACGTAGCCCTGGCCGATGCCGTAGCTGACCGAGTCGCCCGGCTGCCAGACCGGCTCGCGCTTGACCGCCTTGCGCTTCCATTCGCGCGAACCGACGACGCCCTTCTTCTGGCCGGGAATGCCGATGTCGAAGATCTGGCCGAAGCCCATGGCGTGGGCCGCCTTGGCGATCGGATCAGGGCCCATCCGCAGCGCCGTTTGGTAGAAGTAGATGTCGCAGGAGTTCTTGATGGCGTCGTGCATGTTCTGCGAGCCGTGCCCGCCATGCTTCCAGCAGCGCCAGGTGCGCCCGCCCCAGTACCAGCCGCCCGAGCAGTGGACGCGCACCTCCGGGTCGACCCCGGCGGTCAGGGCGGCTAGCGCCACCGTCGGCTTGAAGGTCGAGCCGGGCGGGTAGGTGCCGGTCATCACCTTGTCGAGCAGCGGCTTGCGCTCGTACTGCGCCAGGGCGCGGTATTCGGGGCCCGACAGCCCGCGCACGAAGCGATTGGCGTCGAAGCTCGGGGACGAAGCCATGCACAGCAGGTCGCCCGTGCGGCAGTCCATCATGACGATGGCCCCGCTCTCGTCGCCCATCACTTCCAGCGCGCGGTTCTGGATATCGACATCGAGGGTCAGTTCGATGCGCTTGCCGGGCGTGCTCGGGATATCGCCGGCCTCGTCCTGGCGGACCTCGCGGCCGTTGGCGTCGACCTCGACCTTGCGCGCCCCGGCCTTGCCCCGCAGGTCCAGGTCGAACGCCTTCTCGACGCCCTGGCGGCCGATGCGGAAGCCGGGATTGAGCAGGATCGGGTCGGAATTCGGCCCTGTCGGGGTGAGGTCTTCCTTGTTGACCTTGGCCACGTAGCCGATGACGTGCGCGAAGGCGCCGCCGTGCGGATAGACCCGGACCTCGCCCATGTCGGCGGTGACGCCCGGCAGTTCCGGGGCGCGGATGTTGATGGCCGAAAACTCGTCCCAGCTCATGTCCTCGAACACCGACACCGGCACGCGCTTGGGGGTCTGCTTGATGTCCTTGATCAGGCGCAGCTGCCGCGCCTCGTCCAGCGGCACGAAGGTCGCCAGCGTCTTCAGCGTGCCTTCGACGTCCGTGGAGTTGTCCTCCCGCGTGACCAGCAGCCGGAAGTTCGGACGGTTGGAGGCCAGGATCGCGCCGTTGCGGTCGACGATCAGGCCGCGCGGCGGCGGCACCAGGCGGAAGTTGAACTGGTTCGAAGCCGAGAGTTTCTCGTAGCGCTGGGTTTCGATGATCTGCAGGTGCGCCAGACGCGCCCCGAGCGCGCCCAGGCCGAGGCCCGCGATACCGCCGAGCAGGAACATCCGGCGGTGAAACACACCCTGCCGTTCATTGACCTCGGAGAAGAAGATCGACGGCTCGGCCATCGCTTCGGGACCCTAGCGGAAACGCACGTCTGCATCCTCGAACCGGTCGATGAGCAGGTGCGCGAACGGAAACAATATGATTGTGGCGAGGAATTGCCAGGCGACGGCGATGGGGTCAGCTGTCGCATGGGCCCCGACCATCGTGAACAGAAAGGCGGCCCCAAGCGCCAGGCCGGTGGCCGCCGCGTACCAGGCCCACATGACCGGAAAGCTCTGGCCGGCCATCATGCTGCGCCCGACCAGCGCCGCGCCATAGACCAGCAGCAGCGACAGCGCCCATAGGCCCATCGGCGCGCCCCAGACGATGTCCAGGAACAACCCCATCGCCAGCACCGCGACCGGCGCCAGCATGGACGGACGGATCACCGCCCAGGCGAACGCAGGCACCATCGGGAAGATCGGCTCAGGCAAGCTGAGGCCGAAGGGCCGGAAGGGCAGCGAGAAGAGGACGGTCAGGATCAGGCACTGGACAAGCGGGACCCCGATCCAGCGCCAGGGGGCCAAGGGGCGCGCGCCGGCCATCTAGAACGGGACCTCCGGCGGAGGCGGCTGTTGTGGCTGGGCCGTGGAGGCCGCGGGCGCGGCGGGCGCGGCGGGCGCGGTCGCCGGACGATTGGCGGGCGCAGGCCGCGGCGTTGCGGGACGCGGCGCAGCCGTCGTCGGGCGAACCGCAGCGGGACGCGCGGCGGCTGGCGCGGCCGCGGCCGGCCGTGCGGCGGCAGGCGCCGTCTGGGGTGCGGCGGCCTGGGCCGCGGGAGCGCGGACCGCCGGCGCCGGCGTCGTCGAGGTCACGCCGACGACCGGTGGCGGGTTGGTCGGCGGCGGCACGGGCATGCGGTTCAACTCGGCGGCCGCCGCGGCGGCCAGCTGCGAGAAGTCCTGGAACTGCATCACCTGCACGAAGTCGACCGGCGCGGCGTCGGAGGCCAGCACCGCGCGCCAACGGCCGTCCAGGCCCTTGACGGCGACGCCGACCGGCAGACCGCGCGGCAGCACCCCGCCGTCGCCGGAGGTCACGATGCGATCCCCCTGCTTCACCGGGTCCTGGCCGCGCAGGTACTCGAGCCGCGGATTGGGGCCGCCGTCGCCCGCCAGGATGGCGCGGGCGTTGGTGCGGTCGATCATCACCGGCGTGCGCGAAGCGATGTCGGTGAGCAGCAGGATTCGGCTGGCGCCGTCGGTCACGCCGATGACGCGGCCGACCAGGCCGTTTTCGCTCATCACCGGATTTCCCGGCCTGATGCCCTTTTCCTTGCCGGCGTTGGCCAGGCGGGTGTTGGAAAACGGCCCCCTCGCCTCGCTGACCGTGCGGGCGGCGACCATCGGGATCGGCGGGTCGGTCTTCAGGCCCAGCAGGGCCTTGTAGCGGTCGTTGGTGTCGCGCAGGGCCAGGGCGGCGACCTGCCACTCACGCGCCTCACGCAGCTCTTCCTTAAGTCGCCGGTTCTCGGAAACCGCGAAGAAGTAGCCTCGGACGCCGTCGACGCCGTCCCCGATCCACTCGCCGGGCGTCGCCAGCACCCCGGTCACCGGCGCGGCGATCGCATCGCCGACCTTGCGCGAGGCGCCATAGGCCTCGGTCTGGAAGGTCTCGCGGCGGTCCGACAGCAGCAGCACCAGGGCCACGACCATGGCGACGACCAGCGCGACCCCGGCCGTCCAGGCCAAGGGCACCTTCAGTTCGCCAAACGGGTTCTCGCGAAGCGCCACCTGAACCTGCTCGCCCTAGAGGCGCAGCCCGGGAGCCCTCCCCCAGACCGCGACTCGGCAATACTACGCCAGGGTGGACTCCAGGACGCCCTTCATCCACTTCGGATGTTCGAGCACCTTGCCGCAGCCGAGCGCGACGCACGACAGCGGGTCATCAGCCACAGTCACCGGCAGGCCGGTGTGATCGCGGATCTCGGCGTCCAGGCCGCGCAGCAGCGCGCCGCCGCCGGTGAGCATGATGCCCTTGTCGGCGATGTCGGAGGCCAGTTCCGGCGGAGTGGCTTCCAGCGCCATCTTCACGGCGTCGACGATCTGGCCGACCGGCTCGGCCAGCGAGTCCGAGGCCTGCTTTTCGCTGATGCGCACTTCGCGCGGCACGCCCTGCATCAGGTCGCGGCCCTTGACCTCGATCGACAGGCCCTCGCCGTCGGCCGGCGCGCGGGCGGTGCCGATTTCCTTCTTGATGCGCTCGGCGGTGGTTTCGCCGATCAGCAGATTATGGTTGCGGCGCATGTAGCTGATGATCGCCTCGTCCATCTTGTCGCCGCCGACACGGACGGAACGCGAATAGACGATGCCCGACAGCGAGAGCACGGCCACCTCGGTGGTGCCGCCGCCGATGTCGACGACCATGGAGCCGGTCGGCTCATGGATCGGCAGGCCGGCGCCGATCGCCGCAGCCATCGGCTCGTCAATCAGGCCGACGCGACGGCCGCCGGCGTTCAGGCAGGAATCGTTGATGGCGCGGCGCTCGACGGCGGTGGCGCCCGACGGCACGCACACGATCACCTTCGGGTTCACGAAGCCCTTGCGGTTGTGAACCTTGCGGATGAAGTACTTGATCATCTCTTCGGCGACTTCGAAGTCGGCGATGACGCCGTCGCGCATCGGGCGGATCGCTTCCATGTGCCCGGGCGTACGGCCCAGCATCTGCTTGGCCTCGATGCCGACCGCATGGACGACCTTCCGGCCGCCCACGTTACGCAGAGCCACGACGGAGGGCTCGTTCAGAACGATACCCTTGCCCTTCATGTAGATGAGCGTGTTGGCGGTGCCGAGATCGATGGCGATGTCGTTCGAAATGGCGCCGAAGAGGGACGAGATCATGCAGGGCCCTGGAGGGTGGGGAGCAGAATTGGGGGTGTGCGAAGCCCAGGCTGCCGACGCTTCGTTTCGAAACTCGAAACGCCAGGCGACGCCAGCCTCCGCTTGCAGGACAGAAGGTCCGTGTGCCCTGCAAGTGGGCTGATTTCAAGGCTTAATGAGAGGTCTGTGATTTCGCGTCGCACGTGTACAGGGGGATGCGCCTGAGGGAGCCGTCCAATGGTGGGGGATGGGTTCAAACCGTCGCTGAAATCGGGGCGGAAATACGGCAGCGCAATCCGGACTCCTGGAAGTCGACTTCGACTTGGCCGCTAAGCTCGCGCTCGACCGCGCCCTTGATGAAGCGCAGACCGAAGCCCCGGCGCAGAGGATGCGACGGCGGCGGCGGGCCGTCGGTCTCACGCCACTCCAGGAACAGGAAGTCCCCAACCCGCGTCCAGTGCACCAGCAGGCGGCCCTGCGGCGAGGACAGCGCTCCGTGCCGCGCGGCGTTGGTCGCCAACTCGTGCAGCGCCATGGCGAAGGTCACTGAGGCGCGGGTCGAGAGCTGGACCGAGGGCCCTTCGCAGATGGCGACGTCCGGGCCGTAGGGCGCCAGCACGCCGGCGACGATGTCGCCCAGGTCCGCCGTTTCCCACCGCTGCTCGGCCAATCGGTTGTGGGCGCCCGACAGAGCCATCAGCCGCGCCTCGAACGCCTGGCGCATCCCGGCCGGGTCGCCGACGTCGTGGAAGCTGTGGGCGGCCAGCGACTGCACCGTGGCCAGGGTGTTCTTCACCCGGTGGTTCAGTTCGTCGAGCAGGGTCTTCTGCAGGTCCTCGGCCCGTTTGCGCTCGGTGATGTCGACCAGCATGTTGATCGCCCCGACCAGTTCGCCGTCGCCGCCGCTGAGCGGGGTCGGATAGGCCAGCAAGGCGCCGCGACTGCCGTCGGGCCGCTCGAAGATCACCTCCGCCCCAGCGATCTGCCGACGCTCGCGCAGAGCGATCGCCATCGGGCAACGTTCGGGCGCCAGCGGCGCGCCGTCGGGCTCGAACAGCCTAAACGAGCCGCACCAGCGGTCGTGGCCAAGCCTGGGCTCGCGTCCCCAGAGGCTCACGGCGGCGTGGTTGTAGCTGAGGATGCGGCCTTCGGAATCGGTCTGGTAGGTCGCGATCGGCGAGGTCTGGACCACCCGCTGGGTCCAGGCCTGGCGATTACGCAGCATCTCGCGCGCCTGGCGCAGCTCGGTGACGTCCTGGAGACTGTTGACCGCCCCCATCAGCCGCCCGGCCTCGTCGAACAGCGGCTCGACATTGGCCAGCAGATGGCTGCGACGACCGTCGAGGTGGAGGATGACCACCTCGCGGTCCTTGACCGGCGCCCCGGTCGCCAGCGCCACGGCGACCGGCGATTGCTCGGCCGACATCGGGCTGCCGTCGGGATGGAAGGAACGTTCGAACGGCGCCCGGCCTCCGGGCGGCGGCGGCTTGCCGCCCCACATCTCGACCGCACGGCTGTTGAACTGGATGACCGCGCCCTTGCGGTCGCAGACATAGACGCCGATCGGCAGCCGCTCGAGCAGGCCCTCCCAGGTTTGGAAGGCGCGCCGAAGCAGGACCTCGGCGGCGGCCGCCCGACCGGACAGTCCCGCCTCACCCACCGGAGTTCCCCCGACATCGTACATGTCGCCGCCCGCTACTGTGCATTTGGGGCCTCAAATCAGTCAGCGTTCCAGATTGTTCCGTCGAGTCGGCGACATTGACGACTCTGCTGTGGACGAACCCGTGGACTGTTTCCCGCGCGCTACAGCCAAGCGGCAACCCCAGGTCTACAAAGGCGGTTTCGTCTACCGGCCCTGACGGCCGAACATCGTGTGCACGAAGATGTCATCTCGCCAGGCCGTCCTGGGCGTCGAAGGCGCCAGCTTCTTCTACGGATCGAGCAAGGTCTTCGAAGGCGTCAGCTTTCAGCTCGACGACGCGCGGACCGCGCTGGTCGGAGAAAACGGCGCCGGCAAGTCGACCTTGCTGAAGTGCCTGCTGGGCGAGCTGGAACTGATCGACGGCCAGATCGTCCGCTCCCGCGGCCTGAAGATCGGCTACGTGCCGCAGGAGACGCCGTCCGGCCTGGGAACCAAGACTGTCCGCGAGGTGCTGGAGGCCGCGCTGCCGGCCGCCGACGGGTCCGAGGACTGGAAGGTCGACGTCCTGCTGGACGAGATCGGCGTCACCTACGAGACCGCCCAGCGGGCGTTCGGCTCGCTCAGCGGCGGCTGGCAGCGGCTGCTGCTGATCGCGGCGGCGGCGCGGCTGGCCGAGCCGGACCTGCTGATCCTCGACGAGCCGACCAACCACCTGGACCTGTCGAACATCAACACGCTGGAGACTTGGCTGGACCAGGACCCGCGGCTGCCGATGCTGATCGTCAGTCACGACCGCGAGTTCTTGCAGCGCATGACGACGCGGACGCTGTTTCTGCGCTCGGACGGGGCGCACAGCTTCAAGACCCCGTTCGTGGAGGCGCGCGAGGCGCTGCTGCAACGGGACGCCGCCGACGCCGTGCGCCGCCAGCTGGAAAGCAAGGAAATCGAACGCCTTCAGAAGGTTGCGGCCCGCTACCGGATCTGGGGCGTGAAGAACGACAAGTTCGACAAGCGCGCCAAGGCCACCGAGAAACGCATCGAACGGATCGAGGCGGACCGCACCAGCGCCTATTCAGCCCGCGAGCGGCGGCTGGAGCTGCACGACGGCGACATGGACGCCAAAGTGGCGCTGCGCATCCGCGATTATGCGGTGACCACGCCCGATGGCGCGCGCAAGCTGTTCTCGATCGAGCGGCTGAACGTGGCGCGCGGCGACCGGATTGCGCTGCTCGGCGTCAACGGCGCGGGCAAGTCGATGCTGCTGTCGGCCTTGGCGCGCGCCTTCGACCCGGAGCTGGAGCACTATGACGGCCAGGCGCAGATCAGCTTCAATCCGCAGAGTCGGCTGGTCTATTTCGATCAGAAGATGGCCGACCTGCCGTTGAAGACCAGCCTGCTGGACTATGTGGCCTCGGCCGAGAGCGCGACCGACCGCGACGCCAACGCCCTGCTGGCCAAGGCCGGCTTTCCCTATGTACGGATCAAGGGCCCGATCGGCGACCTGAGCCACGGAGAGCGGGCGCGCCTGGTGTTCCTGCGCATGAAGCTGGCGCGGCCCAACCTTTACCTGCTGGACGAGCCGACCAACCACCTCGACATCGAGGGTCAGGAGGAGCTGGAGGCGCAGCTGGAGGGCGGCGAGACCGCCTGCATCTTCGTCTCGCACGACCGCTACTTCACGCGCAGCGCCGCCAACCGCTTCCTGGAGATCCGCAAGGGCAAGCTGATCGAGGTGGACGGGCCGGAGGCGTTCTTCGCGGCCCAATAGGCGCAGGACGCGAAACGCCCTAAGTCTGCGGCATGCAGAAAGTGATCACCTGGGCCGGCCGCGGGGCCCTGCTCGTCGTGCTGGCGGTGTGCGTCGTCGGCGCCCTGGACCCGAACTACAACGCCAAGAAGTGGGCGCCGCCGGCAGATGCGGTGATGCACATCATCTACGGCTATCTGCTGACGGTGCTGTCGATCCTGGCGCTGCCGAAGATCAAGCCGTGGAAGATCGGCGGCGTCTACCTGGCTCTGGGCGCCGGACTGGAGCTGTCCCAGATCCTGGGAGTGGTGTCGGGCACCTTCCAATGGAAGGACCTGGTCGCCAACGTCGCCGGGGTGATCGCCGCCCTCTTCCCGATGTGGCTGGCGCGCCGCAAGGCGCGCTAGCGGAGGACCACGAAGCCGTACTTGCGGAACACCGCCGCGGCCTTGGGCGTGCGCATGAAGGCCAGGAACTTGGCCGCATCGGGATTCTTCGAACTGGCGACCAGGGCGGCTGGGTAGACGATCTTCGGATGCGAGCCGTCCGGGAACAGGCCGACGATGCGGACCTTCGGCTCGACCTTGGCGTCGGTGTCGTAGACGATCCCCAGCGGGGTCTCGCCGCGGGCGACGAACTGCAGGGCGGCGCGGACGTTCTCAGCCTGGACCAACTTGCCCGAGACGCTATCCCACGCCCCCAGCGCGGTCAGCGAGGCGCGGGCGTACTTGCCGGCCGGCACGTCGGGGCCGGCGACCGCCAGCCGCCCGGAGCCCAGCGCCTTGGCCAGCGGCATGCCCTTGCCGACCTTGAGCGCCACCTTGGAGTCGGCCGGCGCGATCAGGGCCAGACGGTTGGTCAGCAGGTCGCGCCGGCTGGCCGCGACGATCAGCTTGCGCTCAGCCAGGTAGTTCATCCAGTCGCTGTCGGCCGAGACATAGACGTCGGCCGGCGCGCCTTGCTCGATCTGGCGGGCGATGGCCGAGGAGGCTGCGTAGGAGAACCGCGCCTCACCGCCGGCCTTCTCGTACTCGACCCCGACCTCGTCGAGGGCGTTCTTCAGCGAGGCGGCGGCGAAGACGGTGACCGGGGCGGCGTGGGCCGCGGTCGCCATCAGGGACGCGACCAGCAGCGCCGCGATCCAACGAAGCAGCTTCATGACTGCGCGCTCCTAGTGCTTCTGCTCGCCGGCGACCGGCGCGGCGTTGGCGAGGCGGATAACCTCGATGGTCTCGACCATGCGGGCCGAGCGGGCGGGCCGCAGATCGTCCTCGACGACGATCCGGAACGGACCGTCCTCCTTAAGCGGGCCGGAGGCATCGCGGCCGGCCAGGATGATCTTGCCCTTGCGGGTGCCGGGATCGGTCTCGGCCAGGCCGAACACCACCTGATAGCCGTCCCTGGCGGTGACCCGGATGACGGTGGCCAGTTCGGGTCCGCGCACGGCCTTGCCGCTGGCCGCGCCGACCCGGGCGACGATGTCGGCGAGCGGCGCGCCTTCGAAGGTCGAGGTCTTGCCGTGATGGGTGACGGTCAGCTTGACCTGCGGCAAGGCGGCGAGGTCAGCCGCCGACAGGCTGGCGCTCTGCCCGTCGGCCCCCTTGAGGGCCACGCTCTGGGCCAGGGCGGGCCCCGCCAGCGAGAGGGCGGCGAGCACGGTGATAAGGGAAAGCGGGCGCATCGGCGCCTCCTATTCGACGGCCAGGATGACGTGGGGCGCCTTGATCAGGGCGGTCACGGCGTCGCCGGCCGCCAATTGCATGATCTCGGCGCTCTCGCGGGTGATGGTGGCGACCAGGGTCTTGCCGTCGGCCAGGCCCAGACTGATCTCGCTGCTGACCGCGCCGTCCTCGCGCCGCAGAACCTCGGTGCGCAGCTGATTGCGTGCGGAGGTCAGCAGCCCCTCCCCCTTGGCGAGGACGACGAAGCTGGACTTGATCAGGGCGATGGCCGGCTTGCCGACCGCCAGGCCCAGGTCCTCGACGCTCTGGCGGGTGACGACGGAGACGATCTCGACCCCGTCGGCGACCTTGAGCGTGACTTCGGAGTTCACCGCGCCGGGGGTGATGTCGCTGACCACCCCGCGCAGGGCGTTGCGTGCGCTGGTCTTCATGCCGAGACTCCAGAAAAGGCCCCCGAGATCGTCGCCGCCGAGACCGGCCTCGATGCGCGCCAGGGCGGCGGCCAGCTCGGCCTCGACCTTATGGAAGGCGGCGATCACAGCCAGGCCGCGATCGGTGACCTGCGCCGCCCCGCCCGAACGACCGCCGGGCTGGGCGGCGATCAGCGGCGCGTCGAACAGGTTGTTGAGCGCCTGCACCCCGTCCCAGGCGCCCTTGTAGCTGAGACCCAGCCGCTTGGCCGCCGCGCTGATCGAGCCGAGTTCGGCCACCGCCTCAAGCAGGGCGATGCGCTCGGCCCCGACGCGGCTGGCGCCGCGACGAAGGAAAAGGGCTGCGTCCAGGGAGCTGTCGGCGCTCATCTCAGAGTCTCATGCGGAGGTCGGCGACGACGTCGCAACAGATCCACCTCGCTCGTTATGAAGTCATACTACATAACGCGACTCGGTGAGCAGAACCAACCGGCTTGCGGCGAAGCTTAACCCAGGGCGGTCATCACCACGCCGGCGGCGGTTGCCGCGCCGCCCAGCATCTGGCGGACGGTGAGCTTTTCCTTGAACAGGCGACGGCCCGCCGCCGCGGCGATCGGCGCCTCGATCACGCCGACGGCCCGTACTGCGCCGGCCGGGGCCATGGCCAGGGCCGCAAACCAGCAGGCCGAGGCCGCCGCCCCAAAGAAGCCGGCGCCCAGCGACTGACGCCACGACGTCAGCACGGCGCGCGACGCCTGCGGGCGCGTGGCCTCGAGGAAGATCAGCAGGCCGATCGACTGCAGGGTCTGAGCGACGCAGACCGAGGCAGTGGCGGCGAACAGCGGATGGGCCGGATCGAGCGCCACGCCGGCCTGGCGGTAGGCGTTGAGGGTCACGCCGAAGGCCAGGCCCGAGGCCAGACCAAACAGCGCGCCCTGCGCCGCGCCTTTCTCGGCCCCGGCCTTAGGCCAGGACAGCACCGCCAGCCCCGCCGTGGTCGCCGCCACGCCGATCCAGGCCTGGGCGCTGAGATGATCCCCGACCAGGACGCCCATCAGCGCCGCCAGCGGCAGGGACGACTGCTGCATGAAGGTCGCCACGGCGAAGCCGGAGCGGCGCATGGCGACCAGCAGGGCCGCGGTCGCCGCCACCTGGCCGGCCGCCCCGGCGCTGACCGCCGCGGCGAAGCGCCAGGAGAAGCGGGGATCGGCGTCGGGCGTGGCCAGGGCGACCACGGCGAAGATGATCAGGGCGAACGGCAGGCCGAATAGAAAGCGGACCAGGGTCGCGCCCCACGGGCCGGCGTCGCCGACCAGGCCGCGCTGCAAGGCGTTGCGCGCGACCTGCAGCGGCGCGGCGGCCGCCGTCAGGAAAATCCAGAGCATGTCTCAATGATCCGCTCATCCCCGCGCAGGCGGGGACCCAAGCTGCATAGCAACCTTGGAACGCTGAATGGATTCCCGCCTTGGCGGGAACGAGCGGTGGCTCAGAAGCCCGAGGCGATGGCGTCGGGCGCGCTCTTTTCCTTGCGGGCGAAGAGGTTGTTGAGCGCGTTGACATAGGCCTTGGCCGAGGCCGTCAGGGTGTCGGTGTCGGCGGCCTGGCCGGTCGCGATGCGGCCGTCCTCCTCCAGACGCACCGAGACCTGGGCCTGGGCGTCGGTGCCCTCGGTCACCGCGTGCACCTGGAACAGACGCAGGATCGCGGTGTGCGGCACCACCTCGTGGATGGCGTTGAACACCGCGTCGACCGGGCCGTCGCCGGTGGCCGTCGCAGCGCGTTCCTCGCCGTCGACCGTCACCGTCAGGGTGGCTTCCTGCGGGCCGTCGGTGCCGGCGATCACACGCAGGTGCTTGACCTGGATGCGGTCGGCGCCGGAGGCCAGGGCGTCGTCGACCAGGGCGATGATGTCGTCGTCGAAGACGTGCTTCTTCTTGTCGGCCAGGTCCTTGAAGCGCTGGAAGGCCTCGTTCAGGGCGTTCTGGCCCAGTTCGTAGCCCAGATCCTTCAGCTTCTCGCGGAAGCCGGCGCGCCCGGCGTGCTTGCCCATCACCAGGTTCGAGGCGCCCTGCCCGACCGTCTCCGGACTCATGATCTCGTAGGTGCCGCGATCCTTCAGCATCCCGTCCTGGTGGATGCCGCTCTCGTGGGCGAAGGCGTTCTTGCCGACGATCGCCTTGTTGAACTGCACCGGGAAGCCGGTGATCGCCGAGACGTAGCGGCTGGCGCGGGTGATGTGCTGGGTCTCGATGCCGGTGTGGAACGGCAGGGCGTCGCCGCGGACCTTCAGGGCCATGACGACTTCTTCCAGCGCCGCGTTGCCGGCGCGCTCGCCGATGCCGTTGATCGCGACCTCGACCTGACGCGCCCCGCCCTGCACGCCGGCCAGGCTGTTGGCGACGGCCAAGCCCAGATCGTTGTGGCAGTGGGTCGAGAAAATCACCGTGTCCGCGCCGGGCACGTGCTCGATCAGATCACGGAAAATGTCCGCGTATTCCGATGGATAGGTGTAACCGACGGTGTCGGGTATGTTGATCGTCTTGGCGCCGGCCTTGATCGCGGCCTCGACGCAGCGGCGCAGGAATTCCTGCTCGGTGCGGGTGGCGTCCTGGGCCGACCATTCGACGTCGCCGCACAGGTTGCGGGCGTGGCCGACCGACTTGGTGATCATCTCCAGGATGTCTTCCTGGCTGGCCTTCAGGATGTGGTCGCGGTGGCTGGGGCTGGTCGACAGGAAGGTGTGGATCCGGCCGCGCTTGGCCGGGCGGATCGCTTCGGCGCAGCGCTCGATGTCGACCATGCCGGCGCGGGCCAGGCCGCAGATGGTGCTCTCGGTGACGATCTTCGAAATCTCGCGAACCGCTTCGAAGTCGCCATTGGAGGCGATCGGGAAACCGGCCTCGATCACGTCGACCCGCATGTCCTCGAGAATCTTCGCCAGTTCCAGCTTTTCCTCCAAGGACATGGAGGCGCCGGGCGACTGCTCGCCATCGCGCATGGTGGTGTCGAAGACGATCACGCGATCACGAGAATCGCGGGCGGCGGCGTCGGATACGTTGGTCATTTGCGAACTCTCTTCGCGGGCATTCTGTAGGGGCGGGCGGCGGGTGAATTGTCCCCTGAGCGCCCGGCCGCGGAGTCGCGCAGCCTAAAGGGTCGCCCAGGGGCGGCTAAGCCCCAGGTCAAGAAGAAGCAGGCTGTTCGGCTGCGTGCGCATGGCGCCGTGTGTACCCAAAGGGGGATCAAGCCGCAAGACTATTGCGCAAAATCAACGCCTGAGACGTATGCGCGCAATAACCTTCCCCTGGGCTCCTCAGGCGTTTTCCATCGCCAGCGCCTTCCAGACGGCCGGACGGGCGATCATCCTGACCATATGCTCACTGATCTTCGGGAACTGCGAGGGGTCGACTCCGTCATCGTCCAGCCAGCTGGCGATGGTGAACAAATAGGGGTCGCAGATCGTGTACTGCTCGCCCATCACCCAGGGACCGACGAACATCTCGTCCTCGATCAGCTGGAAGCAGGTGGCCATGTTGTCGGCGACCTTCTCGCGCATCGCGGCCTGGGCGGCCGGGTCGTCGGCCCAGCGCGAGGCGCGCGGCCCATGCGCGTGGGCCACGTGCACGGTCGAGGCGAGGTAGCCGTTGAAGGCCTGCACCTGGCCGAAGCCGAACGGGTCGCTCGGGGCCAGCTGCGCGTCGGGAAACAACTGGGCGATGAAGGCCAGGATAGAAAGGTTTTCGGTCAGCACGCCCATGTTCGTGACGAGCGCCGGCACGCGGCCCTTGGGATTGAGCTCCAGGAACTCCGGCTTGTGCTGGTCGCCGGCGCGCAGGTCCATGCGGATCGCCTCGTACTCGGCGCCGGCCTCCTCGAGGGCGATGTGCGAGGCGAGCGCGCAAGAGCCGGTCGAATAGAAGAGCCTGAGCATCATTCGTCCTTCATGGGGCCGCTGATCGCGTCCTCGCGCGACTTCAGCCAGTTGCGCGCGAACCAGCCGATGGCGATCCAGGCGACGACGATCAGCGCGAGCCACAGCAGGTGGGCGCCGCCCTCCCCCTTCAGCACCTGGACGATGGAATTGCCGGCGAAGGCGGTCAGCACGATCTTCGGCACGATGCCGATGGCGGTGCCGAACGCGAAGTCGCGCATTCGCATCGGGGTGACGCCGGCCGCCATGTTGACGACGATGAACGGCGCCGAGGGCACCAGCCGCACGATCAGGCTGGCGAGGAAGCCGTTGCGGCCGACAAGGTCCATGAACCGCTGCACGCCCTGGCTCGACAGCAGCTGAAGGCTGCGCGCACCCGCGGTGCGGCCAAGATAGAACCCGACCAGGGCCGAGACCATGGTGCCGATCCAGCTGTAGGCGAAGCCGGTCCAGGCGCCGAAGGCGACCACCGCGGCGGCGATCAGCACGAACTGCGGCACGCCTACGAAGGCGAGGATCGCGAAGGCGGCCACGGCCACCGGCAGCGCCCAGGGCCCATCGGAAGCCAGGCCCAGCCAGCGTTCGACCGTCGCCTCGCCGTCGAAGCCCAGCACCTGGGCGCCGAACAGGAACACCACCCCGACGCCGCCGAACAGCACGAAGGACACGGCGAGCGTGCGCCAGGCCTTGGCGTCCATTTCGGTGAGGAAGCGGATGATGCGGCGCATCGCTCTCCCGTCGCCTGTTCGGGCGGCGTGGTCAAGGAGGCCTCGCCGTGGCGGCGCCCGGTCGCTAGGCTGCTCCCATGCGTCAGGCGGCCGACATCCTCAGCGTCCAGACCCGCGGGCGCGGCCTGCACGAGATCACCGTCGAGATCCGGCGCTGGACCGAGCGCCAGGCGCTGGAAACCGGGCTGCTGACGATCTTCTGCCGCCACACCTCGGCATCGCTGCTGATCCAGGAGAACGCCGCCCGCGAGGTTCGCAGCGACCTGGAGGCCTATTTCGAGGCGATCGCGCCAGAGGCGCCGGGCCGATACGCCCATGACGACGAAGGGCCCGACGACATGCCGGCCCACATCCGCACGGCTCTGACCGGGGTGCAGCTGTCCATCCCCGTCATCGGCGGCGCGCCGGCGCTCGGGACTTGGCAAGGCGTCTACCTGTTCGAGCACCGGCGCCGCCCGCACCGGCGGGAGGTGGCGCTGCACCTGCTGGGCGATTAGCCCGCGGCGGCCGGCTTCCAGTCTGCGCCGGGGATGGTGTTGACCATCCAGGGGATGCCGAACTGGTCGACCACGGCGCCGTAGCCGGGGGACCAGAAGGTCTCGGCGAACGGCATCGTGACCTTGCCGCCCTGCGACAGGGCGTCGAACACCCGGCGCGCCTCGCCCCCGTCCTCGCTGTGGAAGGTGACGTCGAAGCCGTTCTTGGGCTTGTCGATGTTCGGCGCGAACTCGGGGGCCATGTCGGCGCCCATCAACGCCTGGTCGCCGACCTCAAGCCAGCAGTGCATCAGCCAATCCTTGTGTTTGGGGTCGACCGGCATGTCCGGCGGGCCCTCGCCATAGGGAAAGGCCGCGGTGACCTTGCCGCCGAGGACCTGGGCGTAGAAGTCGAAGGCGGCCCGGCACTGGCCCTGGAAGCTGAGACTGGTGACAAGTTTCATGGCGCTCTTTCCTGGTTGCGGGATCAGCCGACGTTCAACGCCCGGAACGGCGTTTTGTGGCCGCCCAGCCGCCCACGACCTCGACGCGGGGCGCGCTGCAAGCCATCAAGGGCGCATGGCCCATGCTGCGGACATTCGGACCCAGGCCATGGCCGCGGCCATGGCGATCATCGCCGACCATGGCGTAGCCGCGCTGTCGATCCGCGACCTGGCGCAGGCGATCGGCAAGAGCACCACCGTCATCGTCAACCTGTTCCAGACCAAGGCCGGCCTACTGGCGGCGACGGCCGAAGCGGCGATGGAGATGGACGCTGCGTTCCATGCGCGCTTCCTGGCGCAGACGGACGGCGCGCCGCTGAACCGCCAGACCCTGCGCGTCCTGGCGATGGGCTACATCATCGGCCGCGCCGCGCCCGAGGCCCATTTCGTACGGGTCTGGGAGGAATTCCTGACCGACCGCGAGGCCGTCATGGCCGCCGGCCCGCAGCTACGGGCTTGGGCGCAGTTGCGCCAGCGGGCCTGGGCTGAACTGCTCGCACGCGCGCCGACCTTCTCGCGGCTCGCGCCCGTGCTGGAGCCCTACCTGACGATGGAGGCGCTCTATGCGAGCGCCCTCGCCGGCCGGGCCGACTACCAACTCCTGCTGGGCGAAGCGCTGGACGGGCTGATGGCTCGCGGGCTCGACGCCCCGCCCCCGACGACGCCGGTGATCGAGTGGATCGAGGCGGGCCTGGTCCCGCCGCAGCCGCCGGGGCTGGAGGCCGGGTCGATGAAGCTGCGGCTGCTCGACATCGCCGCGAACCTGATCATGGAGGGCGGCGTCGGGGCGGTGACCAACCGCTCGGTCACTCAACTCGCCAAGGCCTCGACCTCGACCATTCTCTACCACTTCGGCGACATGCGCGGCTTCGTGGCCGAGGCCATCTGGCACAGCGTCTTCCGCGAGATCCCGCCCTATCTCGACTGGCGCCGACCGCTGGATCTCCAGCGCCCGGCCGATCTCGACGACTGGGCGCGGCTGATGGCGACGACCCTGCAGCCAGCCTCTCCAGGCGGCCAGGCCGGCTTCTACGTGAAGTATGCGCGCCTGATCGCCCAGATCTGTCTGCTGGCGCGGCGCGATCCGGCGTTCCAGGACCTGGCTGCGCTGCTGCGCGGACCCGAGGGCGGCGGCACCTATGCCCGGCGCGAGGCGATCTGGCCCCCGCAGTTCGTCCTGACCCGCATGAGCGCCGCCCACTTCGCCATCTGGATCAAGGGGCGCGCGTTGTTGGACGCCGCGATCGCACCCACCGAAGAGACGACGCCCGAAGACCGCCTACGCGTGGCCGCCCTGGCGTTCGCCTCTCACGCCTAGAAGCCGAACAAGCGTTTTTTGAGATCATATAACGCTGCGCGTCATTAAAGCATCGCAAGCAGACACTATAGCCACCCCGCATCGAACGACTGCTTTTTCGACTAACCCAGTTCGGGGCGGGGATATCCATGAACTTCAAGTCCAAGGCGGCGCTCGCCGCCGTTCTGCTGGCCGGCGCCAGCGCCGCGGCCATGCCGGCTGCGGCCGATGACGCGGCCCAGGTCGACGAGCTGATCGTCACCGCCCGCCGCCGCGCGGAATCCGAACAGAAGGTGGCCACGCCGCTGACCGTGATCAGCGGCGAGGAGCTGGAACGCCGCAACATCGAGACGGTCAACGATCTCGAGAACAGCGTCCCGAACCTGGAGGTCACCAGCCAGTTGGGCGGCGGCCAGCCGCAGTTCCGCATCCGCGGCGTCGGCATGACCGACTACGCGGCCAACAACACCTCGACCGTCGGGGTCTATATCGACGAGGTCGCCTATCCCTACGGGTCGATGACCCAGGGCGCGCTGTTCGACGTGGCCCGCATCGAGGTGCTGCGCGGGCCGCAGGGCATCCTCTATGGCCGCAACACCACCGGCGGCGCGGTCAGCGTCATCACCAACGCCCCGACCAAGGCGTTCGACGCCGGGATCAACGCCTCGTACGGCCGCTAAAACGCCGTCCACGCCGACGGCTTCGTCTCCGGCCCGCTGACCGACACCCTATCGGCTCGCCTTGCCGCCACCGTCGACCAGGGCGGCGCCTGGCAGTACCACCGCGACACCGGCGAGGAGCTCGGCGACAAGGACCGCTGGGCGGTGCGCCTGCGCCTGGACTGGCAGCCGACCGACGCCACCCAGATCGACGGCTCGCTGCGTTACAACCGCGACCAGTCGGACGGCCTGGGCCTGCGCCTGGTCACCCGCCCGTTCCAGTCGCACAACTATGCGCCGATCGGCCGGCTCTATCCGATCGACACCGAGCGCCGGATCACCGGCTGGGGCATCAGCCCCTATTTCGCCAAGCTGATCGGGGTCTCGCCGAGCGCCAAGCCCTTCCGCGACAACGAGGGCTGGGGCGCCAACGTTCGCCTGCGCCACGATTTCGGCTGGGCGGCGCTGACCGCCGTCGCCGCCTACGAGACCCTGGAGCGGCGCGAGTTCAACGACTGGGACGCCACCGCCTCGAACGAGGCCGGGACGTTCTTCTTCAACGACATCGAGACCCTGTCGCAGGAACTGCGCCTGGTCTCGCCGGCCGAAGGCCGCTTCCGCTGGCTGGCCGGCCTCTACCACTCCACCGAGACGGTGGACGGCGGCTTCTATTCGGACTTCTCGGAAGCCTCGGCCCTGCGCAACTGGATGAGCACCAGCTACACCCAGGACGTCCAGACCACCGGCGTGTTCGGCAATGTCGACTACGACCTGACCGAGCGTCTGACGCTGTCGGCGGGCCTGCGCTACGAGGACGAGACCCGCGAGCTGAAGGACTTCCTGACCCAGGTCCTGGCCCCGGTCCCCAACCGTCTGGCCTCGACCAGCGCCGAGCAGTCGATGGGCGAATGGTCCGGCAAGATCGGCCTGGAATATAAGGCCAGCGACGATGTCCTGCTGTTCGCCAGCGCCGCCCGCGGCGTAAAGTCCGGCGGCTTCACCACCTACAACAGCGGCCTGCCCCAGCAGCTCGAGCCGTTCACCCCCGAGACGCTCTACGCCTATGAGGCCGGGGTAAAGTCGGAGTTCTTCGACCGCAGGCTGCGGGTCAACCTGTCGGCCTTCTACTACGACTACCGCGACCAGCAGCTGCAGGGCATCCTCTACACCCAGACCGGCCGGGTCGGGCGGATGATCAACATTCCGAAGTCGCACATTTGGGGCGGCGAGCTGGAGCTGACCTGGCGGCCGACCGAGCGCCTGACCATCAACCAGTCGCTGGGCCACAAGTACGGCGAGTACGACGAGTTCTACTTCGTCAACTCGGCGGCCACCGAGGCTGCGCGCGACCCGGTCACCGGCCAGTACAACACCATCGTCTACAGCGACCGCTCGGGAGAGCGCCTGCCCTTCCCGCGCGCCGACTACAAGGGCGCGATCAGCTACGTGATGGACGTCGGTCCGTGGCAGTTCGAGGCCGAGACCAACTACAACTACCGAAGCTCGCTGTTCAGCACGACGTCGAACTCGGTGATCGGCGACTACTGGCTGGTCAACGCCAACCTGACCGCGCGGCCGATCGACGGCCGCTACTCGGTCGGGCTGTGGGTGAACAACGCCCTCGACAGCTACTTCGAAGAGACCCGCAACGCCTTCATCTCCGCGGCCACCGCCAGCCCGCACCCGCCGCGCACCTACGGCGTGCGGATGAGCTGGCGCTACTGATCCCCCCGGGGCCCGCGCCCCATTCGGGCCCCAGCACTGGCCCGCCGGACAGGACGCGTCCGGCGGGCCCCTTTCCATTCGGAGAGCATCCATGGCCCTCGACCGTCGCGCGTTGATCGGGAGCGGACTGGCGCTGGGCGCGGCGAGCGCGGCGCCTGCGAGGTCATCGCCCTCTCCCTTCCAGCACGGCGTCGCCAGCGGCGAGCCGACCGCCACCGGCGCGTTGCTGTGGACGCGGCTGACCGGCGTGGGCGAAGCGGTCGGCCGCTGGCGGCTGGCGCGCGACCCGCAGATGGCCGACGTCGTCGCCCAGGGCGCCTTCACCGCCCGGGCCGAGCGCGACTTCACGGTCAAGGTGGAACTGGCGGGCCTGCAGCCGGGAACCGACTACTGGTATCAGTTCGAGGCCGCCGGCGCGCTCTCGCCCGTCGGCCGGACCCGGACGCTGCCGACCGGGCGGCTCGACCAGCTGGACCTCGTGGTCGCCTGCTGCGCCATGTACACGATGGGCCGTTTCCACGGGTATCGCGCCATCGCCGAGCGGCCGCGGCTCGACGCGGTGCTGTTCGTCGGCGACTACATCTACGAGTACGGGGCGTCGAACTATCCGGGCATGGCGACGCTGCGCCCGGCCGATCCGCCGCACGACACCCTGACGCTGAGCGACTATCGACGCCGCTTCGCCCAGGCGCGGACCGACGCCGACCTGCAGGCCGCCCACGCCCGTGCGCCCTGGATCTGCACCTGGGACGATCACGAGATCGCCAACGACGATTGGTCCGGCGGGGCCCAGGGCCACGCGGGCGAGCGCCAAGGCGACTGGGAGATCCGCAAGATCGCCGCGGTGCGCGCCTATTACGAATGGATGCCGATCCGCGATCCGGATCCGGCCGACCCCTACGGGGTTCAGCGTGCGGCGGCGTTCGGCGATCTGGCCACCCTGATCGTGCCCGAGACCCGACTGAAGGCCCGCGAGCAGCAGCTCAGCATCCAACGCGACCTGGAGTTCACCGCTGGGTCGGACGGATCGAAGGTCCCAGACATCGCGAGCTTCCGCCGCAAGATCGCCGCGCCGGAACGCGCGATGCTGGGCGCCCAGCAGCTCGCCTGGCTGGCGCGTGAAGTCGAGGGCTCTGTCGCCGCCGGCCGCCCGTGGGTGCTGCTCGGCAGCGCGACGATCATGGGCGACTACGACTATCCGGACATGTCGGACTTCGCCCCGGCCAGCGGTCCGCTCAAGGGCTTCTTCGAGATGACCCGGCTGAAGCTGCCGCTGCTGAATCTCGACGCCTGGAGCGGCTACGGCGCCGAGCGTCAGCGGGTCTACGACATCATCCGCCGGGCCGGCGCCCAGGCCGTGGTGCTGTCGGGCGACAGCCACATGGCGTTCGCCAACGAACTGCACGACGCCCAGGGCCAGGTCGCGCTCGAAGTCGCCGCCACCACGATCACGGGCCCGTCGCTCGGCTCGGTGCTGGCGATGAGGCAGGCGCCGCTGGGCGAACGGCTGGCGGCCGCCAATCGCGACATCGCCTGGTGCGACCATCTGGCGATCGGCTTCATCGCCGTCCGACTGACCCGCGAGACCGTTGCGGCGGAGTTCGTATCGGTCGTCGATCCGCGCGGATCCGATCCCACCACCGTTGTGGTGCGCCGCGTGGAGGCGCGAGCGGGCCAGCCGTGGCGTTTCGACCGCAAGGTGTAGCGGCCGGAACAACAAGCGCGGCTGGAGCGTTGGTCGCGAGCGCGCCAACCAGGGCGCAGGGGGAAAGCCGCCATGACGCGACGCTCGACGGCTGCAAACGCGGGCGCTCTCATCCTGCTCTGCGCAGCGGCGACTTCCGCGCAGGCCGAGGACGGCTGGAGCCTGACGATCAGTCCCTATGTCTGGGCGAGTTCCCTCGACGGCAAGGCGGCCCTGGCCGGGCAGCGTACCCACATCGACATTCCGTTCTCCGAGGCGTTGGAGCATCTGGACCTGGCCGCGCTCGGCGAGGTCGAGATCATGCGCGGCCGCTGGGGCCTCTATCTCGACGGCCAGTACGTGAAGACCAGCCAGGACGAGGAACTCCTGTCACAGGAGCTGGCCCTCGGGATCACCAAGGTCAACGCCATGGCGGGCGTATTCTATCGCATCTACGATTCTCCACAGGGCGGCGACACCGTGACCGGCGAGCCCCGCCGGTTCGTCGTCGAGCCGATGGTCGGGGCGCGCTGGACCAAGCTCAAGGCCAATGTCGAGGTGTTGGGCTTCTCGACTTCGAAGAAGGCCGACTGGACCGAGCCGTTCGTCGGCGTGCGATCCAGCCTCGACCTGACCGACCGCTGGAACCTGTCGGGCGAGGCCGACGTCGGCGGCTTCGACATCGACGACAGGCGCAGCGCCAACGCCCAGGCCTTCGTCGGCTATCGCATGCACCTGCTGAGTCGGCCCGCCATGCTGCGGGCCGGCTACCGGGTGCTCTACCAGTCCTACGAAACCGGCGACTTCACCGGCCAGACCTTCCGATGGGACGTCACCCAGCAGGGGCCAGTCGTCGGCCTAAGCATGGACTTCTAGGGCTTACGGCAAGCCGAGAAACTTGAACGGCGGCGCCTCCTTGAACTGGGCCGAGACCTCGCCCGCATAGACGTTGCGCTGGTCCTTGCCGAGGTCGAGGCGCTTCACCTTGCCGGTCTCACGCGAGAAATCGAGCTTGTTCAGATCCACCCAGAAGGTGTTGGGCGTCAGGGCGGATTCGAAGAAGTAGAGCTTGCGCTTGTGGTCGGCGACGGTGCGCCAGCGGGTCGAGGAGATGTTCGGCTGGTCCGGCGTCGTGATGCCGTAGGGCACCGAGGCGTTGCGGATCACGCTGAACATGCTGGCCAGCGCCTCTACTGGGTCTTCGCTCTTGGGTATGGCGTTCACGTAGAACGAGGCGCGGGCGAAGCGGTCGGACGCGCGATTGGTGCCGGGCAGCATCACCGTGCCGCCGATCTGCCGCCAGTAGGCGTTGAGCGCCAGCTGCTCGTCGAAGGTCGGTGAGTTGGTCATCACCTGGTATTTGCGGTCGTGGTGGATCACCTGTTTTCCGCCGATGTACTCGACGATGGCGCTGTCGCCGCTGGCGTCCGACATCGACAGGTGCAGCGTCGTCAGCCGATCCTCGCCAGGCACCTTGTCGGTGACGACGGTGAACGGCTCCTTTTCCAGCACAGCGACCGCCTCTGCGACGGTGGCGAAGTTGTCGAGCACATACTGGCCCCAGGCGGCGATGGTCAGGCCGGGCTTCGAACCCTTGCCGAAGGCCGGGTACTCCGACTCCACCAGCCAGAGCAGGTTCACGGACAGCCCGGCCTCGTTCATGCCGTCGGTCGTGGAGACGTCGTAGCCGGTGGCCACGACGCTGCCGTACTTCGAGGTCCATTTGATGGAGTTGGGTCCCGCCTGGCCGTCATGGCTCATGCCCCGCGGGAAAACGTAGAGGTTGGTCTGGACATCGACCTTCCAGTCCATCGACCGGGCGGTGATCACGTCGTTGTTGGCGCCGAGGTACACCACCCGCGTGCAGGCGTTGGCCGCCGCCGGGACAAGCACCAGGGCCGCGGCCGCCAACAGGCCCGGCAAAACAGACAATACGGAATTGAGCACAGCTGTTCTCCAGCCAGGCGCGCCCCCGCCACGCCTCGCAATGCGATTTCCCACGCCCTGCAATTGCAAATGTTGGCCGGACACCTGGCCCCGCGCAAGGGGCGGCCCCTAGTAGGAGCGCTGCTTCACGCCCCAACGGCCATCCTCAAAGGTGACAATCCAGAGGTTGGCGTGTCGGCTGAGCACCGCCCCGCCCTCGCCGTCGCGCGAATAGTCGACCAGCAGGTGCACCTTGTTCGGGCTCGACAGCACCACGCGCTTGTCATGATAGGTGCTGCGCCGCCAGCCGGCGGCGGCCAGGCCGTCGAAGTAGCCTTCCGGCAGTTGGCCGGGGGTCTTCCAGACGATCAGCCGCGCGCCGTCGAGGATCACGTGGGGGAAATGCAGCAGGGCGTCCATGCCGGCCGCGTCGCCAGCGTTGAAGCGCTCGGTGAAGGCTTCGACGCAGGCGATGGCGGCGGCGATCGCCCCTGGATGGTCGACGCGCTTGGACATGTGCACGGCGACGCCGCCGTTCAGCGCCTCCTCGCGGTCGATCCGGTAACCGAGCGACGTGTAGAGGGCGATGTTCGCCGCGAACCGCTGGTTGGTGTAGAGCCGCACACCCGAAAGCCCGGCGTCGGCGGCGATCTGCTCGGCCAGCGCCATCAGCCGCACGCCCAGGCCGCGCCCCTGGAGGGCTGGCCGCACGGCGACGTTGACGACCAGCAGCTGATCTCCATCCGCAACGGTCTCGATCAGCGCCGCCAGGTCCTCGCCCACATGCAGCAGGTCGAAGCGATGCGTCGCCAGCGCCTGAGCGTAGTTGATCGTCATCGGCAGCGGCTCGCGGCCGATCAGCGGAACCCATTTCGCATAGGCCTCGCGGGTCAGCGCACCGATCGCCTCAGCGTCGGCCGGTTCGGCTAGGCGCAACCGCGCTTGTTCCTCAACCATGGTTGAAGCTTAGCAGCAGGGGCCGCGGTCCAGCCAGTTTCTGCTCGACGCCCGCCCGCCCTCAATTGTCCATGCGTCCCGCCTCGTTCCACGTCGCGGCGTCGAGAACCGGCTCCTCCAGCATCCGAAGCCCGCGCGAACTGAATTCGGGCCCTGCGATGCTCTGAAGCGTGCCCCGCACAGCGCCCTCGGCTCCGCTCGCCTTTAACGCACTTCTGACAATCGCCTTTTGAGGCCCGTTTAACGCAACATCAAACTGTCCGGGCACGGCATCACCATTCGCCGCCCCAGTCGCTCCACTAGACCCACTGCTGAAAAATCGCGTCACGACTTCTCTCCATGCTGGCACGCTCACGATATCGTCGATCGCTACGAAATCGAACAAATCATGAACAATTTTGCATTCTTGATATTTCGATGCGCTTAGCCCCGCCGCGACGGCCTCGCATTCGATCGCCATCCTCACCTGCAGCGCACGCTCTGCTTTGCCTTTGCGCGGCCTTCGGCTAAACCGCGCGCGTTCCATTCAACCTGCTCCGGGAGTCTGCCCGCCATGTCGCTCGAATCCTCCGCGCTCGCCCGCGTTAAGCCGTCCGCCACCCTGGCGGCGGATGCGAAAGCCCGGGAACTGAAAGCGCAGGGCCGCGACGTGATTTCGCTGGCGGCGGGCGAGCCCGACTTCGACACGCCCGACAACATCAAGGAAGCCGCCATCAAGGCGATCCGCGAGGGCAAGACCAAGTACACCAACGTCGACGGCATTCCCGAACTGAAGGAAGCCATCGTCGCCAAGTTCCAGCGCGAGAACGGCCTCACCTACAAGACCAGCCAGGTGAACGTCTCGCCCGGCGGCAAGCCGGTGATCTGGAACGCCATGCTCTCGACGCTGAATCCCGGCGACGAGGTGATCATCCCGACGCCGTACTGGGTCAGCTACTGGGACATCGTGCTGCTGGCCGGCGGCACGCCCAAGGCCGTGGCGACTTCGGACGCCACCGGCTTCAAGCTGCAGCCCGCCGACCTGGAAGCGGCGATCACGCCGAAGACCAAGTGGGTGTTCCTGAATTCGCCGTCGAACCCATCGGGCGCGGCCTACACCAAGGAGGAGCTGCGCGGCATCGCCGACGTGCTGCTGCGCCATCCGCACGTGTGGATCCTGACCGATGACATGTACGAGCACCTGGTGTTCGGCGACTTCCAGTTCTGGACCATCGCCCAGGTCGAGCCGGCGCTCTATGACCGCACCCTGACCATGAACGGGGTCAGCAAGGCCTACGCCATGACCGGCTGGCGGATCGGCTATGCGGCCGGCCCCGAGGCGCTGATCAAATCGATGGCCAAGGTGATGAGCCAGACGACCTCGAACCCGGCCTCCATCTCGCAATGGGCCGCCGTCGAGGCGCTGAACGGCACGCAGGAGTTCATCAAGCCGAACGCCAAGCTGTTCGAGGCCCGCCGCGACTTGGTCGTTTCGATGCTGAACCAGGCCAACGGCATCGCCTGCCCGACCCCGGAAGGCGCGTTCTACGTCTATCCGTCGGTCGAGAAGCTGCTGGGCAAGACCTCGCCGAGCGGCAAGGTGATCAACAGCGACCAGGACTTCGCCGTCGAACTTCTGGAGCAGGAAGGCGTCTCGGTGGTGTTTGGCGCGGCCTTCGGCCTCTCGCCGTTCTTCCGCATCAGCTACGCGACCTCGAACGCGGTGCTGGAAGACGCCTGCACCCGCATCCAGCGCTTCTGCGCGAACGTGAAGTGATGGATGCCGCCGCACGCGGCGCGCTTGCGGCGGACGTCGACGCCGTGGCGCGCCTGACCGGGACCTTCGTCCTGCGCTCGGGCGCGACTGCGAGCGAGTATTTCGACAAGTACCGGTTCGAGGCCGATCCGCGGCTGCTGTCGCGGATCGCCGCCGCCATGGTCCCGCTCGTTCCAAGCGACGCCGAAGTGTTGGCCGGAGTTGAACTGGGCGGCGTGCCGATCGCCACGGCGATGTCGCTGGCCAGCGGCATGCCCGCCGCCTTCGTGCGCAAGCAGGCCAAAACCTACGGCACCTGCCTGGCGGTGGAAGGCGGCGACCTCACCGGAAAACGCGTGGTCATCGTCGAGGACGTGATCTCCACCGGCGGCGCCGTCCGCGACGCCAAGGCCCGCCTGGACGAGGCCGGCGCGATCACGGTGGCGGTGGTGTGCGCGGTCTGGCGCGGCGATCGTCGGCCCGCCATCGAGGGCCTCGACATTCCGGTCTTCGCGGCCCTGACCCTGGCCGACCTGAAGCCCGCCTGAAGAGTTCGGGCGAAGCCCCGGCCAGCGGCTCGGCGCACGTCGGGCGCAATCAACAGGCAATTAATCGGTCGGAGAGTCTAAGCGACCCTCCCCTCGCCTTTTAGTAGGTCAGGGCAGATCTTGTTCCATCATAGCGAACATACACTGTGAGCCAGCCCGGCTATTCGAACGCCGTCGGCTATATCAGCGAGCAGTTCGTCACATTGTATTTCGATGTTGGACTCGACGCTGGCAATCCGCCGCCGCCGAACGCCTTTAGCGTCCAGCTCAACGGCTCGGGGACCACGGTCACCGGCGTCACCGTCGACGGCGCCGCCAAGACGGTCACCCTGAGCCTCAGCACGCCGCTGATACCGGCGACATCGTCGAATTCACCTACACCGACCCCACGGGCGGCGACGACGCGAGCGCCATTCAGGGCGTAGACGGGATCGACGCAGCCAGCTTCTCCCACATGATCGTCGTCGCCACCACGCGTCCCGCTCCGGCGGCGCCGTCGATCCCGGCGCTGGCCTCCGGCAGCGACAGCGGGGCCCCGGGCGACGACATCACCAACGACACCACCCCGACGGTCACGGGAACCGCAGCGGCGAACGCCACCGTCAAGCTCTACGACAGCGACGGGACCACGCCGAGCCGCCCGCTCCTCCGCCGAGCAAGGGCGGGATCGGCGACGATCGCCTGGATCTGGGCGGCGGCGGGTTCGACCATCTCCCGCACACCTACGCCGGGGGCGCGGGAGCGGACACGGTCTACGGGGGTGACGCCGGCGGCACGCTGCAGGGCAACGCCGGCGACGACAGCATCGTGGGCGTCGGCCAGGACCTGATCTATGGCGGCCAGGGCGACGATAGCCTGGACGCCGGCCGCGGGAACGACCTGGCCTTTGGTGATCGTGGCGACGACAGCATCGCCTGGGGGCGACGGGAATGACACCCTGATCGGCAACACCGGCGCTGACAGCCTTGTCGGCGGGACGGGCGACGACGTGATGCTGGGCGGCCAGGATCACGACCAGCTGGAGGGGGGCGTTGGCGGCGACCTGCTGTTCGGCGATCTCGGAAACGACACCGTGCTGGGCAATGCGGGGGCCGACACCATTGTGGGCGAGGCCGGAAGCGACGTGCTCCTTGGCGGCAAGGACGACGACCGGCTGGACGGTGGAGACGGCGCGGACGTCCTGTCTGGCGATCTGGGGAACGACACCCTCTCCGGCGGTCTGGGGCGGACGTCTCTTCGTTCACCAGCGGCGTCGATCACGTCACCGATTTCCGCGCCGCCGACGACGACCGGGGGCAACTGCAGCCCGGCGCCGCCTACACCCTGGCGCAGGTGGGCGAGGACACAGTCATCGACCTCGGCCACGGAAATCAGCTCGTTCTCGACAACGTGCAGCTCTCCTCCTTGCTTGCCGGTTGGATCCTCAGCTGAGCAGGGGCGGCTCCGACATTGTGGAGCCCGGTCAGAAAAACGGCCCGAATCGCTCCGGGCCGTCTTCCGCTGGGGCCTCTGAGGCGAGGCGCTAGTGCTTCTCGCGCCAGGCCGCCTTGGCCGCATCCTTCGTCAGGTTCAGGCGGACCTTCTCGTCCACCACATCGTCCACCCACGAGAGCGGGATGAGGTGGTGCTTGAGGCCTGAGCCGAGGTCGAGCATGGCCAGCTCGATGTCGTCGCCGACCAGGTGATCGACTCGGCCGACATGGCCGCCGTCCGAGCCGATGACTTCCATGTGCTCGCGAATGCCGGAATGCATGGTGTTCTCCTGATCTCGGGTGATTTGGGATCGCACAGGAACGGGCTGGCGGCCGCCCGGTTTCAGCTTGGCAGGAGATAAAGCCGACCGCGCCTACGCCGCGGACCCGAGATCGAGGATGTCCTCCTCGGCGCCCGCGGCCGGCAGGGTGAAGACGATCGTGCAGACGACGCCGTCGCGCGCAAAGTCGAGGTCGACCACGCCGTCGAGCTGGTGCGCCAGCCCGCCGACGATGACCCGGGTGCCGAACCCCCGACGGTCCGGCGGCGTCACCGGCGGGCCGCCGCTTTCGCGCCAGACGATCCGGATCTGGCGCGGACCGGATCCCGGCGCCAGCGTCCAGGTGACCTGCACACGGCCGTCATGGTTGGACAGCGCCCCATACTTCACGGCGTTGGTCGCCAGCTCGTGGAAGGCCATGCCGAGGGCGACGGCGGTGTTGGGTGGCAACCAGACCGCCTCGCCGGTGACGATCACCCGTTCCCCGTGGTCGCCGTCATACGGACTGAGCTCGCTGGCGATGAGTTCGGCGAGGCTGACGCCGGTCCAGTTGTCGCGCGTCAGCAGGTTGTGGGCTTGGGAGAGCGCGATGAGCCGGGCCTCGAAACTCTGGCGCACGCTGTTCACGTCGGACCCGTGCCGCAAGCTCTGGGCGGCGATCGACTGCACCGTGGCCAGGGTGTTCTTCACCCGATGGTTCAATTCGTCGAGCAGCAGCTTCTGACGGGCCTCGGCGGCGATGCGCGCCACGATTTCGCGCTCCGCCGCCAGCCGTGCCCTCACCTGCCGCCAGGTCGCCAGGCTGACCAGCGTGGTCGCCAACAGCCCACCGACGATGAAGGCCAGCGTGACCCAGCGGTCGGCCCCGTGGTCATAGTCGGTGCGCGCGCGATAGATGATGGTCCAGGTCCGCCCGGCGATGTCGAGCGTGCGGGTCGCGACCAGGCCGCCGCGCTGGGCCGCCGCATCCGGAGACTGGTTAAGCAGGGTCGCGACCGACGGCGCGCCGTCATAGACCGCGTAGTCGAGCCCCGCGCTCTTGGCCGCCGGCAGGACGCTGGCCAACAGGTCGCCGGCCTGAAACGGCGCGTAGACGAAGCCCATTAGAAGCTCGCGCCGGGCGGCGACGGTGGGAGGGACTTCTCCGCCATGATAGACTGGTTCGTAGATCAGGAAGCCGGCCTGGCGATTGCCCTCGACCTCCTCAACCGCCTCGACCTTACCCGAGAGGGCTGGCAGGCCGGTGTCACGGGCGCGGTCCATCGCCTCTCGGCGCACCGGGAAGGCGTACATGTTGAAGCCGAGCGCGCGTCGGTTCACGAAATCCAGCGGTTCCAAATAGACGATGGCGTAAAGCTCGCCTTCCGCCGAGGGACGCAACGGCGCGGCCGGCACTCCCTCCGCGCGCATGTAGGCGGCCAACGCCGCCTCGCCACCGGCCGGCGCCCGCACGGTGTAGCCGATGCCCTGGATGCCGGGATAGCGGCGCGTCAGTTCGACCCGTCTGGCGAAGGCGCGGAACTCGGCGGCGCTGACGTCCTCGCTGGCCGCGAACAGCCCGGCCCCGGCCCGCAGCACGGCCATGTAGGTGTCCAGACGATTGGCGACGGCCTCGTTGGCCTGGTCGACGATAGCGTCGAAGCGCAAGCTCTCGCGCGCCTGCCGTCCCTGCTCCATCATATAGGTCCCGGCCAAGGTGGCCACGAGCCCGACCGCCGCCACGATCGCGGGCCAGGTCAGGACCGGCCACCCGCGCACCCGCTCTATCAGTCTCTCGCGAAAGCTGGCCGCCACGGCGTCATCCGATCCTAGCCGAGATCAACGCCTTAGCTCCGAATAGGAGCCCAGAAAAGAACGCCGTTATCACGTGCGGGCGATGGCGAGGCAGAACAGCCCAACCTGACACCGCACGCCCGAGGGCGTATCGTCGGCGGGCGCAACACTTCAGGGCCGGGAGCCAGGAGGACCGATGAGCAACGTCGTGAACCTGAACAAGGCCCGCAAAGCGCGTGACCGCGACCGCGCCCGCGAACAGGCGCGGGAGAACCGCGTCAGGTTCGGCCGCACGAAGGCCGACAAGGATTTGGCGAACGCCGAGTCGCAGAAGTCTGAGCAAGCCCTGGACGGCGCCAAGCTCGACAAGCCTGAATAGGCCAAGGGCGTGGGTGGGAGAGGCTCGACACTCCCCCACCCGCCCGGCGCTGTCCCCAGCGCCGCCGGCGCGCCGTCCCCCCGGATAGGCGCGCTGGACCAGTTACATCCGGGCCGGCACCGCGTCGTCGCGGGCCTCGACCGGGATGGATTCGTAGATCGTCGCCGGGGTGATGCCGAGACGCTTGCGGGCGGCGTCCAACGGCTCGGCCATCAGGCGCTCGTAGTCCTCGCCCAGCAGCCAGGCAGCGGCCTTGCCGCGCTTGTAGCCCTGCCAGATCGCCTTGTTGTACGGATAGTTCGCGCCCCGCGAGCGCGAGGCCGCGCCCAGTGCAATCAGCGCCCAGCCCAGGCCCTTGGTCTGTGCGTAGGAGAACGCGACCAGGCACGCCTCGCCCAGGCCGTCGCGATGGTAGCCCGACAGGATGTGCCAGATGTCGTGCACGTCGCGGGTCCGGCGCCCCATCCAGGCGTAGGGATGCTGGATGTCGACCTCGCTGCCCTCAATGCGGCTGACCTCGGCCAGGCCCTCGGCCGACAGCTGTTCGGAGCGGATGAACTCGCGATAGGCCGCGCCGACGCTGCCGGCGGGCAGCGAGTCGAGCCAGGCGTCGTCCATCAGGCGATCAGCGAACTCCTGGCCCTCATAGGCGATGCGGCCGCCTTGGGTGGTGGTCAGCAGGCGCCGGTAGCATGCGGCGGTCGAGGTGCCGTTGAGCGCGCGCATGATCTCGAACACCTGGCCGGTGTCTTCCTTGTCGTTCAGCAGCCGCCGCAGCGCCTTCAGGGCCGCGCCCCATTGCAGCCTGGGCTTCGGCAGCCGCGCGTTCACGGGCGGGGCCTGGCGGTAGGCGGGGGCGTCGAGAGCGTCGGCGGTCATAGCCATGGCGAGAGCCTTCAATGCGAACAACGTTTGGATTGAAAATGACGCAGGCGTCATCTTTTTGCAAGATAACAAAGGAATGCTTGGCTGCAACGTGGCGCCTGGGCCACAACTCCTCCCATGGCTTCCTTGAAGAAACGTTCGATCCTGCTGTCCGGACACGCGACCTCGATGGCGCTGGAGCCGGAGTTCTGGGCGGTGATGGACGAGATGGCCTCAGCGCGCCGCGTCACCCTGGCCGTGCTGATCGCCCTGATCGATGAAAGCCGGGGCGAGCGGCCGCTGGCCTCGGCCTGCCGGGTCGCCGCCCTCGCCTACGCCCGGGCTAGGTGACGGGGCGGGCGTCCGGCGACGAAGCCGGCTTGGCGCTGTCGGGCAGGACCAGGTCGGGCGCCGGCGCGCTCACGCCCTCGGCATGCGGACTGAGCGCCCGCATGGCGAACATGAAACCCAGAACCAGCAGGAAGCCGATCACGGCCCACAGGAACAGCGGAATGGGTTTGCGGCGGGGCGGTGGCACGTCGTCGTCGCTCACGGTCTATTTCGGGGTCGGCAGCGGCGCGTCGGGAATCCTCGGCGCGTCGGGCAAGGATGGCGGCCGAGGGACGTTGATGTCCACATCGATCGATCTGGGCAGGTCGGCCGCGGCCTGACGGCTAATGACTGCATAGCCGATGACGCCGACGCCCAGGAGCAGCGCCCCGATCAGGATCGCCAGCCAGATCAGCGTGCTTGAGCCCGATCGATCGGCCATGGTCACCTCCCTGGCTCTCATGGTCGAGGTGGAGAACGAACGGCGGCGACAGCGGTTCCGGGCTTAAGCCACGCGTGCCGTGTGCTACATATGTTCCAATGTCCTCGCCTGAATCATTCGACAACCCGTTCGACGACGCCCTGCCCGTCTCCCGTGTCAGCGACCTGGCTCGGGTGCGCGGTCCCGACTACCTGAACGGCCTGAACCCCGAACAGCGCGCCGCAGTCGAGGCGACCGAGGGACCGGTGCTGGTGCTGGCCGGCGCGGGCACCGGCAAGACGCGGGTGCTGACCACGCGGCTGGCGCACATCCTGGCCACAGGCCGGGCCAAACCGTGGGAGCTGCTGGTCGTCACCTTCACGAACAAGGCGGCCAAGGAGATGCGCGAGCGCATCACCCACATCATCGGTCCGTCCGCCGAAGGCCTGCGCTGGCTGGGCACGTTCCACTCGGTCGCCGCCCAGATCCTGCGCCGCAACGCCGAACTGGTCGGCCTGAAGTCGAACTTCACCATCCTGGACACAGACGACCAGGAGCGGCTGATCAAGCAGGTGCTGGAGGCCGAGAACGTCGACGCCAAGCGCTGGACGCCCAAGGCGCTGGCCGGGATGATCGACCACTGGAAGAACCGCGGCTGGACGCCCGACCGCCTGCCGGCCGGCGAAGGCATGGAGTTCGCCAACGGCAAGGGGGCGAAGCTGTACAGCCTCTACCAGGAGCGGATGCGGGTGCTGAACGCCTGCGACTTCGGCGACCTGCTGCTGCACAACCTGACCATCTTCATGGCCAATCCGGACGTGCTCGCCGACTTCCACGAGCGCTTCAAGTACGTGCTGGTCGACGAGTACCAGGACACCAACGTCGCCCAGTACCTGTGGCTGCGGCTGCTGGCCCAGAAGCGGCAGAACGTCTGCTGCGTCGGCGACGACGACCAGTCGATCTATGGCTGGCGCGGGGCCGAGGTGGACAACATCCTGCGCTTCGAGCGCGACTTCCCCGGCGCGACGGTGATCCGGCTGGAGCGCAATTACCGCTCGACCAGCCACATCCTGGCGGCCGCCTCCGGGCTGATCCGGGCGAACAAGGGCCGGCTAGGAAAGACGCTGTGGACCGAGCAGCATGGCGGCGAAAAGGTCGTGGTGCGCGGGGTCTGGGACGGCGAGGCCGAAAGCCGGCTGATCGCCGAGGAGATCGAGCGGGCCAAGAAGGGCGGAACCGAAAAGGACCCGCGCAACTATCGCGACATCGCCATCCTGGTGCGCGCCTCGTTCCAGATGCGGGCCTTCGAAGAGCGCTTCGTGATGCTGCAGATCCCCTACACGGTGGTCGGCGGCCCGCGGTTCTTCGAGCGGGCGGAAATCCGCGACGCCCACGCGTACCTCAGACTGATCCAGTCGCCGGACGACGACTTGGCCTTCGAGCGGATCGTCAACGTGCCCAAGCGCGGCATCGGCGACACCACGGTCCAGAAGCTGCTGCAGATCGCGCGGGTGAACGGCGTGCCGGTCATGCAGGCCGCGCGCGAGGCCGTGCAGACCGACGAACTGGCGGCGCGCACACGCACGGCGCTGTCGAACTTCCTGCGCGACCTCGACCGCTGGCGCGGCCAGGCCCAGGCCATCCACCATTCGCGCCTGACCGAGCAGGTGCTGGAGGAGAGCGGCTACACCGACGCCCTGCGGCTGGACAAGACGCCGACCGCCCAGACCCGGCTGGAGAACTTGAAGGAACTCGTCCAGTCGATGCAGGCCTTCGACACGCTCGAGAGCTACCTGGAACACGTGTCGCTGGTGATGGACATGGACCGCGGCCCGCAGGCAGACGCCGTCCAGATCATGACCCTGCACTCGGCCAAGGGGCTGGAATTCCCGCTGGTCTTCCTGCCGGGCTGGGAGGAAGGGGTGTTCCCCTCCCAGCGCAGCATGGACGAGAAGGGCGAGAAGGGCCTCGAGGAGGAACGGCGGCTAGCCTATGTCGGCATTACCCGCGCCCGTGAGGAGGCGCGGATTTCCTTTGTCGCAAACCGCCAGGTCTACGGCCGCTGGACCAGCCAGCTGCCCAGCCGCTTCGTCGACGAACTGCCGCTGGAGAACGTCGAGGCCAGCTCCGAGACCGGCTACTACGGCGGCGGGCCCGGCATGCAGCAGCAGCACGGCAGCCGCTGGGACGCGAGTCCGACCTTCGGCGCTGGCTATTCCAGCCCCGGCTGGAAGCGCGCCCAGGAACGGAACTTCCATGGCAGCCATCCCGGCCGCGGCGCGGTGATCGAGGGCGAAGGCCGGCTGGTGGTCTCTGAATCCTCCGCCGCCAGCGACTTCAAGCGCGGCCAGCGGGTGTTCCACCAGAAGTTCGGCTATGGGCAGGTAAAGTCCGTGGATGGCAACAAGCTGACGGTCGCCTTCGACAAGGCCGGCGACAAGAAGGTCATCGACAGCTTCGTAACGAAGGCCTGAGGCGCGGGCGGCCTTGCCGCCGCCCCTGCCCTGCTTCAGGTTGCTCCCAACAACGCGCCTGGGAGGGCCCCTTCATGCCGACGATCACCGCCAACGGGATTGCGCTCTATTACGAGGACCATGGTCCGGCCGACGGCGACGTCATCCTGCTGATCATGGGTCTGGGCGCGCAGATGACCCGCTGGCCGGTCGGCTTTATCGAGCTGCTGACCGCGAACGGCCATCGGGTCGTCGCCTATGACAACCGCGACTGCGGCTTGTCGCACAGGTTCGACGACCTCGGCCCGGCAGACATGCCCGGACTCTACGCCTCGCTGATGAAGGGCGAGAAGCCCAACGCGCCTTACCTGGTGTCGGACATGGCGGCCGACGCAGTCGGCCTGCTGGACGCCCTGGACATCAAGCGCGCGCACGTGGTCGGCGCCTCGATGGGCGGAATGATCGCCCAGATGGTCGCCGCAGAGCATCCGGAGCGGGTGCTGACCCTGACCTCGATCATGTCAACGACCGGCAATCCGGCCGTGCCGCCGGCCACGGCCGAGGCGTCCAAGCGCCTGACCGGCGTCGCGCCCGACCCCAAGGCCGATCTCGAGGCCTTCCTCGACTACGGCATGGCCAGCGCCAAGGTGATCGGCAGCCCCGGCTATCCGGTCGCCGACGTCGAACAACGCGCGCAACTGCTCGCCGACTATCAGCGCGCCTTCTATCCGGTCGGAGTTTCGCGCCAGATGGCCGCCATTGTCGCCAGCGGCGACCGACGCAAGGCGCTGGCGACCATCGCGGCCCCGACTGTGGTGATCCACGGCGCCGACGATCCGCTGGTGCAGGTGCAGGGCGGCGAGGACACCGCCGCGACCATTCCGGGCGCCGAACTGCACATCATTCCCGGCATGGGCCACAACCTGCCCCGGGGACTTTGGAAGCCGGTCGCCGACCTGATCGAGCGGGCGACCCAGAAGGCCGGCGTCGGAGCCGCCTAGCTCCGCGCCCGCGCCTTCAGCAGCTTCGCCGACAGCACGCCCAGGCCGGCCACGACCGCGATCGCCCCGCCGACGATCGCGGCGATTCCAGCCGTCTGGCGTACATGCGCCTGGGTCGAGGCGTTCTCGGCCGCCGCCTTAAGCGCTGGCGGCTGCACCTCGTGGGCGACGGCGCGCTTGAGCGAGACCATGCCTTCGCCGACCGCCGACACGCGCCAGCCGTGGTCGAGCCAGGCCTTCTGGTGCGGCTTGTCGGTTCCGATCCACCAAGCCGGCTGCTTGGCCGCCTTCGGCAAGGAGGCGCCCAGCACCATCTCGACCTCGGCGAAGCTCGCGCGCCAGTCGTCCTCGGCGCGTTGGGCGAGAAAGTCCGAGAGGGGGCTGTACTTGCTCATGGGCGAAACCTCGTCACTGGATGCGACATGATGGCACGGCGCGGCGCGGAACTGAAACCCGCCCATGCCCCCTCGCCTTTCGCGCGCCCAGCCTCTAAACGGCGCGCATGAGCCAAGACGCCGTTCAGATCATCTCCCGCGGCCCGCGCGCCGTGGCCGAAGCCGCCGCCGAAGCGATCGACGCCAATCCGCTGCTGGAAGGGGCGACCTATTCGATCCTGGAAGAGGACGAGGACCGCAACGTCTGGCGGATCGACGCCTTCCCGACCACGACCGAAGAAGCCGACGGCCTGGTCGCCGCCCTGGCCGAATTCCCCGACATGAAGACGGTGGTCGAGAAGCTCGCCGACGCCGACTGGTTGGCCATGGCGCTGTCGGGCCTGCCGCCGGTGCGCGCGGGCCGGTTCTTCGTGTTCGGCGCCCATGACAAGGGCCGCGCCCCGACCAATGCCGTGAACCTGCGCATCGAAGCCGGCGCGGCCTTCGGCACCGGCCACCATGGCACCACTGTCGGCTGCCTGATCGCCTACAACGACCTGATCAAGTCGCGCCGCTTCGACAAGGTGCTGGACGTCGGCGCCGGCACCGGCGTGCTGGCCATCGCCGCGGCCCTGACCGGCAGCAAACTTGCGGTCGGCACCGACATCGACGGGCCGTCGGTTCGGATCTCCAACGAGAACGCCAAGCTCAACAAGTCGACCGCCCGCTTCGTCCACGCCTCGGGCCTTGGCCACCAGCTGGTGGCTAAGGCGGCGCCCTACGATCTGGTGTTCGCCAACATCCTGGCGCCGCCGCTGGTGGCCCTGTCGCAAGACATCAAGACAGCGCTGAAGCCGGGCGGCTTTGCGATCCTCTCAGGCCTGCTGCGCACCCAGGAACGCCGCGTGCTGGCGGCCTACCTGTCCAAAGGCTTCCGCCTGCACCGGCGCATTCATCGCGACGCTTGGGCGACGCTGGTTCTGCGCCGGGCCTGACGGCCGGCCTAGCCGGCGCGCGCGCGCCATTCCGACGCCAGGACGGCGTAGAGATAGGTGTCGCGCCAACCGCCGTCGCGTGACGGCTGGTTCTGGCGGATCGTGCCCTCACGGCGCATGCCGAGCTTGTCCATGATGGCGTAGGAGCCGGTGTTGCGGGTGTCGCAGGTCGCCCACAGCCGGTGCACGCCGAGCGCCTCGAATGCATGCGCCGCCAAGGCGTGCGCGGCCTCGTAGCCGTAGCCCCGCCGCCACCAGCCGCTGCCGAAGCTGTAGCCGATATCGGCGTTGTGGTGCGGCCAGAGCCCAAGCCGGATCGAACCGATCACCGTTCCGCTGTCGAGGTGCTGCACCGCCAGGCCGATGTGGGTGCGCGGGCTCGCCTGCGCGCGATCGATCTCCTCGCGCAGGAAGACCCTGGTCTGCTCCAGCGTGTTGGGGCCCCAGTCCATGTAGCGGACCGTCGCGTCGTCGCAGGCATAGGCATGGACGTCGTCGAGATCATCCGGGGTGAACTCACGCAGCAGCAGGCGTGCGGTGCGGAGGCTGTAGGGGGGCGTCGGATCCATGAGGCGTTCCTTTCGAGGGTTGGTCCGCTCGGCAGGAGATCGCTTGCATCGCCATCGACCCCGGCCGTCTGCGGCGGGGTCGGCGTACGTTCGCTGGGAAGTCTAACCCACGCGAAGACGCACGGCCCCGAAGGGACCGTTCGAATTCGAGAGGGCGCAGGCGCGATGCATAGCGACGTTATGCGCCACGGCCTGTCCCGCGTCTAGATCGCCGACTGGGCGGAAAGCTCGGCGCGCCAGTGGCGTTCGCGTTCCTTCAGCCAGGTGTCGCGGCCGATCGGGCCGAGTTCCTCGTCCTGCAACTGTTCGAGGATGACGAACTCGAACCCGGCCTCGCCGCCGGCGGCGTTGTAGGCGCCCTGCAGGGCCTTGTTGCGATGGCTGCCCAGGCGCAACGAGAACAGCGAGGAGTTGCGCTGGCCGTCGAGATTGCGCGAGGCGCCGACGAAGGTCTCGCCGGTCGACAGGCTGCGCAGCGCGAAGATCCCCACCGGGACCTTGCGTTCCTTGTACTGGCGTACGGCGTCACGACGGTTGCTCTTGTCCATAAGGACCCAATGGCCCGACCCAGCGGCCCGAGTCAATTATATCCGGGTAAATTATTTGAGCCGCCGCACGGGCCGACTCCCCTTACGCGTCAGGATCAAGGAGGCCGGACATGCAGGCGCCAGCCATCACTCCCCGCCGCGCGGTCTGGACCTTGGGCGTGACGCAGCTGATCGGCTACGGCTGCACCAGCTATCTGCCCGCCACCCTGGCCAAGGCCCAGGCGAGCTCGCTGGGCGTTTCCACGGCCTTCGTGTTCGGCGCTTACTCCGGCGGCCTGCTGATCTCGGCCCTGCTCGGGCCAGCGGCCGGTCGGGCGGTGGATCGCCATGGCGCGCGGCGGCCGCTGGCCCTGGGCAGCCTGGTGCTGACTCTGGCCCTCATCGGCATGGCGGCGGCGCAGAACGGCGTTCAGCTGGCGTTGGCCTGGCTGGTGCTCGGCGCGGGCATGGCGCTGGCCCTGTACGACATCGCCTTCGCCGGGCTGGTTGGCTGGTTCGGCCAGGACGCCCGGCGTTCGATCACCGGGGTGACGCTGATCGCCGGCTTCGCCAGCACCATCGCTTGGCCGCTGTCGGCCTGGATGGAGGGCGCCTACGGCTGGCGCGCCACCGCCCTGTTCTGGGCGGCGACCAATCTGCTGATCGCCCTGCCCCTGCACTGGACCCTGCCGCGCCCGACGCAGCCGGCGAGCGCCGCCCATGCCGCTCCGGAAGACGTGGACACGCCCGAGCCTGGGGCCGCGCTGAAGATGGCGTTGCTGGCCACGGCGCTGGCGGTGATGGCCGGGGTCGGCTCGGTTATGGCCGCGCACCTGCCGCCCCTGCTAATCGGACTGGGGGCGAGCGCCACGGCCGCCATCGCCGCCGGGATGTTGGTCGGCCCGGCCCAGGTGGCGGCCCGGCTGGGAGAGTTCTTCCTGGTCCGGCGCATCCATCCGCTGGTTTCAGCCCGGGTCGCCGTGTCGATGTTTCCCGCCGGCGCGGTGCTGCTGCTAGTGCTGGGACCGCTGGCCGCCGCGCCGTTCGCCGCCCTCTACGGCGCGGGCAACGGCCTCTTCACGATCGTGCGCGGCACCCTGCCGCTCGTGCTGTTCGGCAGCCGCAACTATGGACGTCGGCTGGGAATGCTCAGCGTGCCCTCACGGCTGATCGGAGCCGTCGCGCCGTTGATCTTCGCCCTCGGGATGGACCGCTCTCCGCAGATGTCGCTGTGGGTGCTGATCATCGCCTGCCTGGGCGCGCTCGGCTGTCTCCTCACCCTGCGCAAACCCGCCGCCTAGGGTGGCGCAGGGGCTGCCGCGAGACTAAGTTCGCGCCATGCGTCAGACCTTTGATGAAACCACCGATCCGTCCTTCGGCCCGAAGCACGTCCCCCTGATCCGCGCCGTGATGAAGGCGCAAGGTCTGGACGGTTTCCTGGTGCCCCACGAGGACGAACACCAGAACGAATACCTGCCCGAGGCCAACGACCGGCTCGGCTGGGCGACCGGCTTCACCGGCTCGGCAGGAGCCGCGGTGATCCTGGCCGACAAGGCCGCGATCTTCGTCGACGGCCGCTACACCCTGCAGGTCCGCGACCAGGTGGACGCCGCGACCTTCGAGATCCGCGATCTCGTGGAAGGCGGCGTGCCGGCCTATCTCGAGACCGCGGCCGCCAAGGGCCAGCTGATCGGCTACGACCCGCGCCTGCACTCGCCCGACGCCTTGGAGCGCCTGAAGGCCGCCGCGGCCAAGGCCGGCGCCGCGCTGAAGCCGGTCGCCGCCAATCCGCTGGACGAGGCCTGGGGCGCCGCGCGCCCAGCCCAGCCGACCGCGCCGGTCGTCCCCCATACGCTGGAACATGCCGGCGAGGAGTCCTCAGCCAAGCGCAACCGCATCGGCCAGGTCCTAGCCGGCAAGAACGCCGACGCCACGGTGCTGACCGCGCCGTCGTCCATCGCTTGGCTGTTCAACGTGCGCGGCGGCGACGTCATCCGCTCGCCCCTGCCGCTCGGCCAGGCGATCCTGAACCAGGACGGCACGGCTCGGCTGTTCCTCGATCCGGTCAAGGTCTCGCCCGAGCTGCGCGCCTGGCTGGGTAACGAGGTGCGGCTGGAGACCCCCGACGATCTGCCCGCCGCTCTCGGCGAGCTCAAGGGCAAGCGGGTGCTGGTCGACCCGGGCCAATCGTCGGCCTGGTACTTCGACACCCTGGCCCAGGCCGGCGCCGAGGTCGTGCGCGGCGAGGACCCCTGCGCCCTGCCCCGGGCCTGCAAGAACCCGGTCGAGATCGCCGGCACGCGCGAGGCCCACGCCCGCGACGGCGTCGCCGTGACCCGCTTCCTGCACTGGGTCGCCACCGAGGGGCAGAGCCGCACGATCGACGAGGTCGAGGTGGTCACCCGGCTGGAAGGCTTCCGCCAGGACACCGGCGCGCTGAAGGACCTGTCGTTCGACACTATCGCCGGGGCGGCCTCGAACGGCGCCATCGTCCACTATCGGCCGACTACGCGGCTCAACAAGCAGGCCCAACCGGGCTCGCTGCTGCTGGTCGATTCCGGCGCGCAATACCTCGACGGCACCACCGACATTACCCGCACGGTCGCCATCGGCGAGCCCAGCCAGGAAATGCGCGAACGCTTCACCCTGGTGCTGAAGGGCCACCTGGCGCTGGCTGCGATCCGCTTCCCGGCCGGCACCACCGGCTCGGCTCTGGACGCCCTGGCCCGTGCGCCGCTGTGGAACGTCGGCCTCGACTACGACCACGGCACCGGCCACGGCGTCGGCTCGTACCTCGGCGTGCACGAAGGCCCGCAGCGGATCTCCAAGCTGCCTAACTTCGTGGCGCTGCGGCCAGGCATGATCCTGTCGAACGAGCCTGGCTACTACAAGGAAGGCGCCTACGGCATCCGGATCGAGAACCTGCAGTTCGTCACCGAGCCGTCGGCCATTCCCGGCGGCGAGCGCGAGATGCTGGGCTTCGAGACCCTGACCCTGGCGCCGATGGACCGCCGGCTGATCGTGGTCGAACTGCTCTCGCCCCAGGAGCGCGCCCAGATGGACGCCTATCACGCCCGCGTGCTGGCGGTGGTCGGTCCGCGGATCGAGCAGCCCGAAGTCCGCGCCTGGCTCGAGGCGGCCTGCGCGCCGCTCTGAGGATCGGCCAGATGAGCGGGGGCTACTCCCCCGCCATCTTCAGGATCGTCGCCCACTCGGCGTCGCTGACCGGCGAGACCGACAGCCGCCCCTGCCGCAGCATGGCCATGTCCGACAGCGCCGGATTGGCCTTCATGTCAGCCAGGGTGACGGACGTCTTCAGCTTGCGCACGGGGGTCAGCTCGACGGCGACGAACTTGCCGGTCGGATCGCTGGCGTCGGGGAAAGCCTCCTTGGCGACCTGGGCGATCGCCACCACGTCCTTGCCCGCCTGGGAGTGGTAGAAGAACACTTGGTCGCCGACCTTCATCGACTTCAGGTGCGAGGCGGCCGCGAAGTTGCGCACCCCGTCCCAGGTCGTGCGCCCGTCCCGCTCGAGATCTGCATAGGAATAGGTGTCCGGTTCGGACTTCACGAGCCAGTGCGACGCCACGACGGTCCTCCTTATGCCTTACCCAAGGTTGGGGACTGCGCGCGCCTGGGGCAAGTCCGGCCGACGCCTAACCGGCGACCAGAGCCAGCCACTCGTCCTCGGTCATCACCTGAATGCCGAGATCAGTCGCCGTCTTCAGCTTCGAGCCCGCGCCAGGGCCAGCCACCACCAGGTCGGTCTTCTTCGACACCGAGCCGGAAACCTTGGCCCCCAGCCCTTCGGCCTGCGCCTTGGCTTCGTCGCGGGTCATCTTCTCCAGCGCCCCGGTGAAGACGATGGTCTTGCCGGCGACGGCGGTGTCGGTTTTCGGCCGCTCAGCGGCGATCACCTCGTCGAGCTGAGCGCGCAGCGCCTCGACCTTGGCGCGGTTGTGCGGCTCGGCGAAGAACTGGGCGATCATCCGGGCCGCCACCGGCCCGACCGCGTCGACGCCCGAGAGCTCGCGGAACTCTTCGCCCGGCTCCTCCTGCGCGGCGTCCCGCGCGACCCGCACGATCGTCTCCCAGTCGCCGAACCGCTCGATCACCGCGGCGCGGGCGCGGGAATTCAGCTTCGGTACGGCCAGCTGCAGGCGCTTGTCGAGCGAGGTCTCGTCCGGCAGCAGCAGCGCCTGCTGCGCGCCGCCGAAGTCGAGCAGCGCCCGCACGCCCGTCGGCCCGAGGCCGTCGAGATCCACCAGGGCGGCATAGTTCTCGCCGCCGACCTGCCCAGCCGCCGCCTGCGCGATCTGGACGAAGTGGTCGTAGGTCTCGAAGTGCCGGGCCAGGGCCAGCGAGGTGGTCTCGCCGACATGGCGAATGCCGAGCCCGAAGATGAAGCGGTCCAGCGGGATCGCCCGCTTGGCGTTGATGGCGGCGACCAGGTTGTTGATCGAGGTCTCGCCATAGCCCTCGGTGACCCGCAGTTCGGCCAGCTTCTCTTCGTCGCGCGCCAGCCGGAAGATGTCGGCCGGCTCCTTGACCCAGCCGCGCTCGAAGAAGGCGGTCAGTTGCTTCTCGCCCAGCCCCTCGATGTCGTAGGCGCGGCGCGACACGAAATGGCGCAGGTGCTCGATCCGCTGGAACGGACAGGCGAACTCGCCCGAGCAGCGCCGCACCACGGTCTCGGCCCCGGCGGCCGTGGTCTCCTTGACGATCGGCGTCTTCAGGTCGCACGGGCAGACGGTGGGGAACTCGTAGGGGACAGCATCGGCCGGCCGTTCCTCGGGCACATAGCCGAGGATCTGCGGGATCACGTCGCCGGCCCGCTGCAGGATCACGGTGTCGCCGATGCGCACGTCCTTGCGGGCGATCTCGTCAGCGTTGTGCAGGGTCGCGTTGACCACCACCACGCCGCCGACCGTCACCGGATGCAGCCGCGCCACCGGCGTGATCGCTCCGGTGCGGCCGACCTGGATGTCGATGGCCTCGAGGATGGTGCGCGCCTGCTGAGCCGGAAACTTGCGGGCGATCGCCCAGCGCGGCGTGCGGGTGATGAAGCCCAGGCGCTGCTGCCAATCCAGGCGGTCGACCTTGTAGACCACCCCGTCGATGTCGTAGCCAAGCTTGGGCCGCACGGCCTCCATCGCGCCATAGGCGTCAAGCAAGCCCTGGCCGCTGACCACGCGGCGGCTTTCCGGCGTGGTCTGGAAGCCCCAGGCTTTCAACTTGGCCAGCGCCTCCCACTGGGTCTGGGCGAACGGCTCGCTGTGCAGGCCCCAGGCATAGGCGAAAAACTTCAGCGGCCGCGTGGCGGTGATCTTCGGATCGATCTGGCGCAGCGATCCAGCCGCCGAGTTGCGCGGGTTGGCGTACGTCTTCAGGCCCGCGGCCTCGTTGGCGGCGTTGAGCGCGGCGAATTCCTCGTGGCCGAGATAGACCTCGCCGCGGATCTCGATGACGTCCGGCCACCCCTCGCCGGCCAGGCGCTTGGGGATGTCGGCGATGGTGCGCAGGTTCTCGGTGACGTCCTCGCCGACCCGCCCGTCGCCACGCGTCGCGCCCTGGACGAAGACGCCCTTCTCGTAGCGCAGCGAGGCCGACAGGCCGTCGATCTTCGGCTCGGCGGTGTAGCCGACCTCCTCGGAGCCCGACAGACGCAGGAAACGGCGGATGCGGGCGTCGAACTCCAGCGCGTCCTCGTTCGAGAACGCGTTGTCGAGGCTGAGCATCGGCACGCCGTGCTCGACCGGCGAGAACTGCTCGGCGCGCGCCGCCCCGACCCGGGTCGAGGGCGAGTTCTCGCGGATCAGGTGCGGGAACGCGGCCTCCAGCGCGCTGTTGCGGCGCTTGAGCTCGTCGTACTCGGCGTCCGAGATCGTCGGCGCGTCCTGCTGGTGATAGGCGATGTCGTGCCGCGCGAGCTCGTCAGCGAGCGCGGTCAGTTCCTCGACGGCCTCGGCCTCGGTCAGATCGGCGGGAGATTTAGGAGCGTCAGGCATCCATCAGGGCCCTGGCCGCGGCGCGGGCCGCGTCGGTGATCTGGGCGCCGGCCAACATGCGGGCGATCTCCTCCTCGCGGTCGGCAAAGGACAGGGTCTCGACGACGGTGCGGATGCGATCGGCGTCGCCGCTTTTGGAAATGCGCCAGTGGGCGTCGCCGCGCGCGGCCACCTGCGGGCTGTGTGTCACCACCAGCACCTGCGCGTCGGCGGCCAGCCGCCGCAGCCGCAGGCCGACGGCGTCGGCCACCGCCCCGCCGACGCCCTGGTCCACCTCGTCGAAGATCATCAGCGGCTGGGGACCCTCGGCCCGACCGGCCAGCGAGGCCTTCAGCGCCAGGGCGAAGCGGGCCAGCTCGCCGCCGGACGCAATGGCGCCGAGGTCGCCGAACGGCGCCCCCGGATTGGTCGCGACCTCAAAGGCCACGCGGTCGAGACCGCCCGGCCCGGCCCGATCCTCGCCCAGCGGTTCGACTGCGACGCGGAAGCGGGCCTTGTCCAGTTTCAGTGGGCCGAGCTCGCCCATCACCGCGACGGCCAGCCGCTCGCCGGCCGCGCGGCGCGCCTCGGTCAGCTTGACCGCCTCGGCCAGATAGGCGGCGCGAGCCGCGGTCACCGCCGCCTCTGCCGCCTTCAGGTCGTCCTCAGAAGACTCCATAGCTTGCAGCCGTTCGGCGAAGCGCACGCGCAGCAGCGGCAGCTCCTCGACGCTGACCTGTAGCTTGCGGGCCATGCCGCGCAGTTCGAACAGCCGCTCCTCGGTCTTTTCCAGCTGGTCGGGGCGGAAGTCGAAGGCGTCGGCCGCCGCATCGACGGCCGCCTCTGCCTCCTGGGCCTCGCTGAACACGCGGTCGATGACAGTGCTGGCGGCGGTCAGGCGGGCGACGGCGGCCGAATCCTCGGCTGCGCCAGCGGCGATCGCCCGGGTGCGGGCGTGCTCGATCGCGCGGACGGCCTGGGCCAGCCGCGGGCCGAGCCCTTCGAAGGCGGCGCGCGCCTCGGTGATGTCGCTGAGCGCCTTTTCCGACGCCCCCAGGATCGCCCGCTCCTCGGCCAGCGCCGGCTCCTCGCCCTCGCGCGGGTCCAGCCGATCCAGTTCGGCCAAGCGCAGGGTCAGTTCCTCGGATTCCTCGGCCGAGCGGGCGACGATCGCCCGCAGCTCCTCGGCGCGCGACCGCGCGCTGCGCCAGTCGGACCAGGCGCGGGCGACGCCGGCGCCGAGCGCGCCCAGCGATCCATAGGCGTCCAGCAGCGGCCGGTGCTTGCGCGCGTCGAGCAAGCCGACGGTCTCGTGTTGGCCGTGCACCTCCAGCAGGATCTCGCCCAGCTCGCGCAGCACGGTGGCGCTGGTCGCCTGGTCGTTGACGAAGGCGCGGCTGCGGCCGTCGGCGCTAAGCGTCCGGCGCAGCACCAGGTCCTCGCTGCGATCGTAGGAGATGCCCTTGTCTTCCAGCACGTCCCAGACCGGGTGGTCGGGCGCTGGCGCGAACACAGCCGACACCGCCGCCTGGGCAGCGCCCTGGCGCACCAGCCCTGCGTCAGCGCGCGCGCCGACGGCCAGGCCCAGGCTGTCGAGGATGATCGACTTGCCCGCCCCAGTTTCACCAGTCAGCGCCGTCAGCCCCGGGCCGATGGACAGGTCCAGGGCCTCGATGAGCACGACGTCGCGGATCCAAAGTCCGATCAGCATGGCTGCAAGATCGCCCGGAATCAGCCGCTTCGGAAGACGCTTAAGTTCGCCTTAGGTTCTATTTTCCGCCACCGAGGCCCGGGATGCGCGAAAGCAACCCGCGGCGTTGGGCGGGTTCCGCCGGCGCGGTCGCCTCGTTGGCCGCGGTCGGCGGGGTTTCCAAGGCCGGCGACGGCTCGGCGGCTGGAACCTCCGCGGGCGCGGCGTCGGCGGCCGGCGGCTTGATGGTCGCGTCCTTGTCCTTCACGAACGGCAGGCGCGAGACCAGGCTCGGCTTCTTCGACTGCGCCGGCTCGACCGCCGGGCGCAGGCCCCTGTCGGTCAGCAGCTTGTAGGCGTCGCGATACCAGACGTCGCCCGGATAGTTGTAGCCGAGCACCGCGCCGTTGCGCTTGGCCTCTTCTGCCAGGCCCAGGGTCAGATAGGCTTCGACCAGGCGATAGAGCGCCTCGGGCGTGTGGCTGGTGGTCTGGTAGCGCTCGATGACCGTCTTGAATCGGCCGATCGCCGCCAGGGTGTCGCCCTGACGCAGGTACCAGCGGCCGATGGTCATTTCCTTGCCGGCGAGCTGGTCGTTGACCATGTCGATCTTCAGGCGCGCGTCGGCCGCATATTCGGTGCGCGGGTAGCGCTGAACCACCTCGCTCAGATTGGCCAGCGCCTGACCGGTGGCCGCCTGGTCACGGCCCACGTCGACGATCTGCTCGAAATAGCAGATGGCCTTCAGATAGTGCGCATAGGCGGCGGCCGGGTTGCCCGGATAGAGCGAGATGAAGCGGTCAGCGTCGCCGATCGCCTCGGCGTAGTCGTTGCCCTGATAGTGGGCGTAGGCGGTCATCAGGATCGCGCGGCGCGACCACTCCGAATAAGGGTGCTGACGCTCGACTTCGCCGAAGTACTGGACGGCCTGATTCCACAGGCCGCGGTCCAGCCGGTCCGCGCCGGTGGCGTAGAGCAGCTCCACGGGCCGCTCTTCATAGGCCAGCCGAGGCTTCTCCTTCTTGCCCGCGCAAGAGGCCAGCGCGAGAGCGGCGCAGCCGACGATAAGAGCCGTGCGAGTCCGGGAATTGCGAAGCAAGGACACCTTCACCTCAAAAGGATCGACGCGCGCCCCCGCGCCGCGAGTCCCCGCTTCTACAGCATGGAATGCAGGGCGCAAATGCGGCGGAGCGCAATGACGCAGCTATCCGGTTTCTCCGTTCGACTTGATCAAGTCCAGATCCATCCCAGCAGGACTGGCGCGAGGAAAACGGCCGCGACGGAAAGAGCAAGCCACAGCCCCCACAAGGCGGCGGTCGCCGTCACGCTCAGTCGTCGTGGAAGGAGCCGCGTCGCAGCCCAGATCAGCGCCACGTCGACAACGAGGACCGTCAAGAAGATCATCGCCGTGGGGATTTGGAGCGCGGCCAGCGGGTAGATCATGGGATGGGGGAACCCCATCCCACCCCAATCAGCAACCTCGTAGAGCCCATGGGCGAACCCACGAGACGTCCCGGTGTCCCAGCTCCAGAGCTGCCTCTGCAAAGCCAGGAAGCTGACAGCAAGCGGCGTGACGGCTAGCGATCGCGGAACGAGCGCAGCATCACTTGACAATGATCTGACCATTTCGCTGCGCCCTATCGTACGCCGATCGAGCTCGCCGCCCCAGGCCATCCTCGCCTGACAGCCCCATCAGTCGATCGATGCGTGCCTTCTGGGCTGGCGTTAGATAAACGGGCGCTCCGGCCCGGATGCCCTGAAGAACTTCAAGGTCCTTCATTTCGGCTTCGTTCAGCGCCCGATCCTGGATGGTGCGAAGCTCCGCATCGGAGAAGGACGGGCCGACAATCGTCCGAACGGTACCGCGCAAGTTCGGCTCGATCTCGGGATGCACCTGCATCGCGCGCCGGGCCATCCACCCCGCAATCCCCGCAGTTTCAAAGGAATCGTCAGGTAGCGATGCGGGCTGAGGATTGCGCACCTCACCAAATGCAGCTCGGCCGTAACCCATACAAGCCCTCATTCGGAACAAATGGGGAACAACGATGTCACAGCGCCTGCCATTGGCAAGCGATAATGCGAAAATCGCCTAGACCGCCTGGGCCAGTTCCGGGGCCAGGGTGCGGTAACGCCACGATTGCGGCGCGGCCAGCAGCGCGCGGACCAGCTGGTTGTTGAGGCTGTGACCGGCCAGCACGCCTTCGAAGCGGCCGAGGATCGGCGCGCCCAGCACATAGAGGTCGCCGATGGCGTCCAGAGCCTTGTGGCGCACGAACTCGTCCGGACGGCGGAGGCCTTCCGGATTGAGGATGCGGTCGCCCTCGATGACAACGGCGTTCTCCATCGAGCCGCCGCGGGCCAGGCCGATCGAGCGCAGGTACTCGACCTCGTGCAGGAAGCCGAAGGTCCGGCAGTCGGCCAGCTCATCGCGGAACGCCTGCTCGTCCATGGCCAGGTCCACGGCCTGGCGGCCGATGGCGGCGGACGGGAAGCGAATCTCGAAGGCGACCTCGAAATGGTCCGACGGGGTCAGGCTGGCGCGCTTGTCGCCGTCGACGAACTCGATCGGCTCGAGGATTTCGATGTAGGCGCGCAGCGCGTCCTGCTGACGGCGGCCGGCGCGGTCTAGGATCTGTACGAACGGCAGCGACGAGCCGTCCATGATGGGCATTTCCGGGCCGTCGAGTTCGACCACGGCATTGTCGACGCCCAGCATGACCAGGGCGGCCATCAGGTGCTCAATGGTCGACACCGACACGCCCGCGGCGTTCTCGATCACGGTGCCCAGCTGGGTCTTGGTCACCGCTTCGCCGGTGGCCGGGACGCGGTTGTCACGGTCGGTGACGTCGGTGCGGACGAAGACGACGCCCGAATTGGTCGGCGCGGGACGAACGGCGACACGCGTGTAGGCGCCGGTGTGGACGCCGACGCCGGCGAAGATCGCCGGACCCTGCAGGGTGTGCTGAAACTCTTGTGCGCGCAAAACTCGCCGCCTTCCTCGTTCGGGCACACGGCCAGATGGCCGCATAACGCCCCACCTGTCAGTTAGGGGCTATGCCGCGCCGCAGCAAAACACTTCCTGTTTCGCAATGTTTCGATTTGGGACGGTTAAGAAAGCCTTAGGATTCAAGGCGCAAGCCGCCCATCCCGATGTCCGTGCGCGGCCTTCGTTGACAGCCGATTTGGAGAGCTTCTAGGCTTCACGCAAGACGTCGGCGAACGATGGAGGCCCGCGATGACCCATTCCAGCGCACATCCATCGCCCGTGACGCACCTGGTGGGCTGTCGCTAGCCCTCCCGTCACGCTTCCGGCCGAGACGGCCTTCCGGGCGCAAGCGCCCTGTGACGAGACCAACATGACTGACCCTCAACCGACTGCGCCGCAGCGCGCGGTCATGCCTGCGCACGCCGCCAGGCGCCTCCTAGAACTCGAGGCCGAGACCCGCTTCACCCTCAAAGACGGCCGCATCGCCAGCGAGGCGCCGCCCGACAATGCGCCCGGCCCGCTGCTGTACATGGCCGGCGGACGCATCTGGGTCGACGAAACAGTGGCGCCCCCGCTCCTCGACCAGCTGAGCCGGCTGGCGCGCCACGAAACGCCTGGGAGCGAGGCTCTCTCTCCCGCTAGCCTTGATCGCTGCCTGGCGCTACTCCCTCGCGCGGGGACACCTTCCGGCGGCCTCAGCTACCTTCTGCCGCATGGGACGCAGGCGCCCGGAGCCGCGCGGATGATCGCCTCCGGGTCGGCTGAGGCCGAGAACCTCGAGGCCCGCTTCGAGCGCGAGGGCATGCCGAGACACCTGCTGGACCTGAACTTCCGGCAGGTCGCCGACCTTTGGCCGCCCTATTGCCTAGTGGTCGAGGATGGCGACGTCGCGGCGCTTGCCTTCACCGCCCGGCGGGGCTCACGCGGCGCCGAGCTGGGTCTCGTCACCCTCCCCGCCTTCCGCGGCCGCGGTCTGGCCGGGCAGGCTGTCGCCGGCTGGAGCGCCCTGCCCGAGCTGCGGGAGCTGACCTTGTTCTACAGCACCGCGGCGACAAACCTCGCCTCGCAGCGCGTGGCCGCCAAGCTCGGCCTGCCGTTTATCGGCTCCACCTGGGAGGTCGCGAGGGCCTGAAACGAAAAACGGCCGGGCGGGCGCCCGGCCGTTTCATCGATCTGGTGGACCGGCCTAGTTGGCCAGGCGGCGCAGGAAGGACGGGATCTCCAGGTCTTCCTGGTTGTCGAACTGCGCTTCCTGGGCCGGCTGCTCGGCCGGCAGCGCGCCGCCGCGGCTCACCGGCGCCTGCTGACGCGTCGGCTGCGGCGCCGGTTGCTCGTAGCGCGGACGGCTGCCGAACAGGCTGAGGAAGCCGCCGCGTTGCGGACGACGCTCCTCATAGGCCGGTTCCGTGAACAGCGGCTCTTCCTCAAATTCCTCGACCGCCGGATCGACGATCTTGGTCATCGGGCGGGTGATCTGCGGCTCGGGCGCGGCGGCGACCACCGGGGCCGGCGCGGCGGCCGGGACCGGGGCGCTGTAGAGGTCGCCCTGCTCTTCCTCGAACACCGCCTTGACCGGCTCCGGCGCCGGGATCGGCGCGGGCGCCGCGGCGACCGGCGTCACGGTCGGGGCCGGCGGCACATAGGCGGCCGGTTCCGGATAGCGCGGCGCGGGTCGGTCGGCGAAGCTCGGCGGCGACGGGCGCTCATAGGTCGGGGTCGCACGCATCACCGGCTCGGTCACCGGGGCCGGACGCACGGTCTCGGCCCGCAGCGGCGGCGCGGTCAGCGGCTTGCGCTCGATCTTCGGCTCGATGGCCGCCATCGAAGCGCCATCCATGCCGGTGGCGACCACCGACACGCGGATCATGCCCTCCAGGGTCGGATCGAAGGCCGCCCCGAAGATGATGTTGGCCTCGGCGTCGACCTGCTCGGAGATGGCGTTGGCCGCCTCGTCGACTTCCAGCAGGGTCATGTCCAGGCCGCCGGTCACATTGACCAGCACCGCCTTGGCGCCCTTCAGCGAGACTTCGTCGAGCAGCGGGTTGGCGATAGCGTTCTGGGCGGCCATCAGGGCGCGGTCTTCGCCGGTCGCCTCGCCAGTGCCCATCATCGCCTTGCCCATCTCGGTCATGACCGTGCGGACGTCGGCGAAGTCGAGGTTGATCAGGCCCGGCAGCACCATCAGGTCGGTGATCGAGCGCACGCCCGAGTGCAGGACCTGGTCGGCCATGCCGAAGGCTTCGGCGAAGGTGGTCCGCTCGTTGGCGACCCGGAACAGGTTCTGGTTAGGGATGACGATCAGGGTGTCGACATAGCGCTGCAGCTCGCCGATGCCGGCGTCGGCCAGGCGCATGCGGTGGCGGCCTTCGAAGTGGAAGGGCTTGGTCACCACGCCGACGGTCAGGATGCCGCGCTCACGGGCGCACTTGGCGATGATCGGGGCCGCGCCGGTGCCGGTGCCGCCGCCCATGCCGGCGGTGATGAAAATCATGTGGGCGCCGTCGAGGTGCTCGCCGATCTCCGGGATCGACTCCTCTGCCGCGCTCATCCCGACTTCCGGGTGCGCCCCGGCGCCGAGGCCCTGCGTGACCTGCACGCCAAGCTGGATGCGGCGGTCGGTCTTGGCGAATGCCAGCTGCTGCGCATCGGTGTTGGCGACGACGAATTCGACGCCCTCGAGATGGGCTTCGATCATGTTGTTGACCGCGTTGCCCCCGGCGCCCCCGACGCCGAACACAACGATCCGCGGCTTCAGTTCGGTCGCGCGCGGCGCGGAAAGTGCGATAGCCATTGGGACCCTGTGTCCTCCGTACCGTGGTCAAGGGAACTGAAGGCGACCCGCCCGCCCGGTTCCCGCGACGGCTGGCGTTAAGGAAGCGCCCACCATCGTTAATTGGCGGTTAACTGCATAAGGCGAGTCGGAGGCGCGTGAAGGCGCATCCACAACAATATTTCTTGCTGTGTAAGGCTTGAGCGTTAACTACGCCGCAGCCCGGCGCTCAGCTTCGGGCGTTTATCGAACGCCGTGCGCTAAACCATTCTACGAACTCGGCTTTGCAGCCTGAGCGAGCATGGCCGCAGCACGATTCACCCTCATGGCGAAGCTTGAATCGATCCGCCTAGAGATTTTCCCGCAGCCAGGCGGCCGCCTTGGCCACCGGATTGGCGCGGGGATCAAGCGGTTCGCGGCGCAGCTTGGCGCTGGCCAGAGCCTTGGACGAAACCGCCTCGCGGGGGCCGAAGGCGGCGCGCTGCAGCACTCCGGCGGCGGCGCAGAACGCCGGCCCGGAAGCGGCGTCGGCCAGGTGCGGCACCCGGCGCGGGCGGCCCAGGCGCACCGGCCGGTCAAACACCCGCACGGCGACTTCGCGCACGCCGGCCAGCTGGCTGGCGCCGCCGGTCAGCACCAGGCCGGCTCCGGCCTCGACCGGAGCGCCCGACGCCTTCAGGCGATCGCGGAGCAGTTCGAGGGTCTCTTCCACCCGCGGGGCGATGATGCCCTTGAGCAGGGAACGCGGCGCGATGACCGGACCGGCGCCCGGATCGTCGCCCCGCGGCGGGGCTTCGATCATCTCGCGGTCCTCGTTGGCCGAGGCGATCGCCGAGCCGTGCAGGGTCTTGATGCGCTCGGCGCCCGCGACCGAGGTCGACAGGCCGCGGGCGATGTCGGCGGTGACGTGGCTGCCGCCGACCGGCAGGGTTTCAACGTGGATCAGGCTGCCGCCGGAGAACACCGCGGCCGAGGTCGAGCCCCCGCCCATGTCGATGCAGACCGCACCCAGGTCCATCTCGTCTTCTTCCAGCGCCGCGAGCGCCGAGGCGAACGGCGCAGCGACCACGCCTTCGAATTGCAGGTGGGCGCGCTCCACGCAGGCGCCCAGCGTCTGGTAGACGGCCTCGCTGACGGTGACGACCAGTAGTTCCACGCCCAGCGAGCGGCCGAACATGGCGCGCGGGTCGCGGATCGCCGCCTGGCCGTCGACGCTCCAGGCGACCGGCAGGATGTGAGCGGCGCGCCGGCCCGGAATTTTGATCTGTCCCAGCGCCTGCTGAATGGCGCGGACGAGGTCGCCGTCCGAGATCGGGCGCGCGCCGATCGAGACGCGGCCGGCGATGCGGTGGCTGGCCAGCTGGCCGCCGGCGGTGGCGACGGTGACGCCCTGGACCTGCACGCCCGCGACGTTCTCGGCCCGCTCCACGGCTTGGGCGATGGCGTCGGAGGCCTCGTCGAGATTGATGATCGCCCCGCCGCGCACGCCGCGTGACTGCACGTAGCCGACGCCTGCCGCCGTCAGGGTGCGGTCGCCGCGACGCACGCCGTCCGGCTTCATGATGAAGCAGGTGACCTTGGACGCGCCAAGGTCCACGGCCGCCACCACAGGCTGGCGGCTGAGCGCGGCCTTCAGGCCCTCGCGGCTTTCCTTGCGTTCCTCAACCCGGGTCGACAAGTCCGTACGTCCTTCCTTCAGTCTCACGCGCCGTTGGCGACCAGTTGGCCCGGCAGCACGCCGTCGCGCGGGCGCACGGCCACCACGGTCGGATCGCGCAGGTCGATCCGCTCGAAGCCCAGTTCCAGAATGCGCGAGCGCTGATCGAGCTGTTCCAGCTGGATCAGGGCCGCGCCCTCGTCGACCGCCGGCAATTGCACCAGCGATCCGTCTTTCATTCTCAGGTCCCAGCGGCGGCCGTCGACGCGGACCAGCGCCTCGGTCCGCTCGGCCAGCCGCGGCCGCGCCGCGACTTCCGGCAGAATCGCCGCGGCCGCCTCGTTGGCGCCGGCGCCGACGATCAGCGGCAGGGTCGCAAAGCGGCCGGGATCGGCCTCCGGAATGACCCGGCCGGTCTCGTCGATGACGTGGCTGCGCCCGCCGTTCTGCCAGACCGCCATCTGGCGGCGCTCGACCACGGCCAGGACCAGGGTGTCGGGCAGCAGGCGCACGACGCGCGCTTCCTTGACCCAGCCCACCGCTTCGACCCGCTGGCGGATCGCTTCGAGGTCCATGCCGACGACCGGCTCGTCCTGGTAGACGGCGGCCGCGCGCAGGATGTCGGCGGTCGCCATTTCGGATGCGCCCTCGACGTGGATCGCCTTCAGCTTGAAGCCGAGGCCGGCGAACTGGCCGGCGATCGCCGAACCCATCGAGGCGCCCAGCTTCTCCCCGCGATGGCCCGTGGTCATGGTCACGGTCAGCGCGATCGTGACCACGCCGGCGGCCGCGATCAGCGCATGCCAGGGCGAGAGCCCGACGCCGCGGGCTGCGCCCAGCTTGCCGGGCGCGTACGTCGCCCCCGGCTTTCTGGCGCGGGGGGCGGACTTGGTGCTAGCGGGCGCTTTGGCCCGGGGCTTCGCTTCAGCTCGCGACTCCCCCCGCATGGCCGCGGGCATACGCATCCTCCGTGATCCAAAGCACTAGACGGTCGAAATCCACCCCCTTGTGAGCCGCCTGCTCGGGCGCGAGCGAGGTCGGCGTCATGCCGGGCTGGGTGTTGACCTCCAGAAGGACCAGAATGTCGTTAATGTCGTCATAACGAAGATCGGACCGGGTAACCCCCCGGCAACCAAGCGCGGCATGCGCCAGCTCGGACAATTCCAACGCCTTTTCAAAGGCATGCTTCGGAATATCGGCCGGCACGACGTGCACGGAACCGCCCTCCGCGTACTTTGCTTCGTAATCGTAAAATTCGGTCTGCGGGATGATGTCGGTGACGCTCAACGCCTTGCCGTCCATGACCGCGACGGCCAGTTCCCGGCCGCGGATATAGGGTTCGATCATCACCTCCTCGCCGAAGGTCCATTGCGGCGAGACCAGCTCCTGCGGGGGGCGATTCGCGCCCTCGCGGACGATGAACACGCCCACCGAAGATCCCTCGGCGTTCGGCTTGATCACATAGGGCGGCGCCATCACGTGATCGGCCGCCGCGACATGGCGGTTGAACAGCCCGCCCCCAGGCACCGTGACTCCCGCCGCGGCCATCACCGCCTTGGCCTTGGCCTTGTCCATCGCCAGGGCCGAGGCCAGCACGCCCGAATGGGTGTAGGGGACCTGCAGGGTCTCCAGGATGCCCTGGACGCAGCCGTCCTCGCCCCACTCCCCGTGCAGGGCGTTGAAGACCACGTCCGGCTTCAGGGCAGTCAGCACCTGGGCGAGGTCGCGACCAGCGTCGACGTAGGTGACCTTGGCGCCCAGGCGTTCGAGCGCGGCGCCGCACTCCTTGCCCGACGACAGGCTCACCTCGCGTTCGGAAGAAAGGCCGCCCAGCAACAGGGCGACATGGTGTCCGGATAGAGGAAGGCTCACTGGCTCACGCTCGCAGTCTTGCGGAAGTCGATATCGCTGTCCGCCACGGTGTAGACGAAGGCGGCCCAGACGGCCACGTTCTGAGCGAGCTCCCTGGCGTCGACCTTGTCCAGCGTGTCGTCCGCGGAGTGGTGCAGGTCGAAGTAGCGGCCGGCGTCCTGCTGCAGCTCCACGACCGGCGCCCCGAGGCGCTTCAGCCCCGCCACGTCGGCGCCGCCGTCGCGGGCCGGGTCGCGCGAAATGATCACCCGCAACGGGTTCACCGCGGCGGCGAAGGCCTCCATGGCCGGGTGCTCGAGGCTGCCGGCCGGCAGCTTGGCGTTGAATATCTCCCCCGCGCCGAGGTCGCTCTCGCCCGCGACGATCATGTTGGGGACCTCGGCTTTGTTGGCCTCGGCATAGGCCGCGCCTGAGCCGCCCTGCTCCTCGGCGCCCCACATCACCACGCGCACCGTTCGACGCGGACGCTGCGGCAGGTCGGCGATCAGCTTGGCCGCCGCCGTGGTGATCCCGATGCCCGCCGCGTCGTCCACCGCGCCGGTGCCAGCGTCCCAGGAATCCAGGTGTCCGCCGATGACGATAACCTCTTCCGGCTTCTCACGGCCGCGAATCTCGCCGACCACGTTGTAGGCGGGAGCCTTGGCGCGATAGGTCGAGGCCATGGCCAACTTGATCCGCACCGGGTTGCCACGTGCGACCATGCGCTCCAGCAGTTCGGCGTCGGGCGGCGACAGCGCCGCCATCGGAATCCCAGAGATCGCCGCGCCGCCGCCGTGCGGCAACCGGCTGTCGTCGGTCGAGATCGAGCGCACCAGATACGCCACAGCCCCACGCCGGGCCGCCTCGACGCCGCCCGAGCGAGCGCGCACGGCGCCGGCATAGCCGCGGATGTCCTGCGTGCGGCGCATCGGCTCGGTCACCACCGCGATCTTGTCTTTCAGCGCGCCAGGCGGCTGGGCCAGCATTTCGTCATAGCTGCGGAACAGCGCGATCTCGGCCTCCAGACCACCAGGGGGCGTGGCCGCCGATCGGCCGAGCCCCAGGATCTGCAGCTTCTGAGGGAACGGCGCGACCACCTCGGCGGACTCAGCGCCGCGCAGCCAGGACTCGGTCTCGAAGGTTTCGACATGGACGTTTTCGAACCCGAGAGCCTTCAGCTTGGCCACGCCCCAATCGCGCGCCCTATCCATGGCGGGCGAGCCCTGCGGGCGGGCGCCGACCTCGGTGGTCAGCGATTCCGTCACGTCCCAGGCGGTGCGGTCGGTCAGGGCCTTATCGCGGAGCGCTACGGCGGTGAGTGCCAGATCGGCGGCGTGGACCGCGTTGGCGGAGACCAGGGTGGCGGCGACAGCCGCTAGCAAAGCAATGCGCATCCGCGGCGGGTGCCTTTCGTCGGGAAGCCTGTCAAGGCGCCCCTCCCTCGCGGTCCTGTCCGCCCCCTGCCGCGCGACCTCGCGCCTCACGCATCGGTTGAAGAAGCTCAACCCCGGAGCGCGTTAACTATCCTCACAAGTGAACCGATCGACGAATACTATGGCTTCCTAGAATTTCGCCCGTCGAAATGGCCAAGCTTATACTGGGGTGAATCCCCGACAATCTCTATTCCCGCTTGTAAATGCGACGTAACGCCGCTAGCTGTTAACTAAGGTCGTCGGGTTCGGCGTGACCAGTTCGGGTCATTGAGAGGTTCCAGATGAAGGCGCGCTCCATGGGGGTCGCCGCCACAGCGATCCTATCGCTTGGCGCGGCCGTCGCTCCCGCTGTTGCGGCTACGATCCTATTCACCGATTTCGCCGATGTCTGGTCTGCCCCTAACAGCGCGGATGCCGCCCGTTCAGACGACGCGGGGCAAGCGCGCGCGCCTTGGGACACGGCGGGGACGGCTGACGGCGCACAGCGGCTCGACATCGAAACCCTTCCCGGTCACCAGACCAGGATCAGCAACGAGGCGATCGCCAACGCCGCCGCCACTGGCATCGTCGACGGCGTCGATCAGGGCCTGCGTAACTTTGTCTATGCTGTCGACCAGGGAACCTCGGGCTGCAGAGAGCGCGGACGCGACTCCGCCGGCGCCTGCGAAGTCCGGGCCACGTCGCTGAAGACGGCCGAGTTGGTGAAGATCGACGGCAAGTACTACGCGCTCGACATTTCGGGCCTCGTCCATGACGGCAATCCGGTCGATGAGTTCTGGACCAGCGAAAAGGACGACAGCTCGGACGAGCTGCGCGCTCAACTGCGCCTGGTATCCGCCGCGGTGCCCGAACCGGCGAACTGGGCGATGATGATTGTCGGCTTCGGCGTCGCCGGCGCCGCCGTGCGGGCCGGCCGCCGCCGCAACATTCTGGCCACCGCCCCCTCGGCCTAGGGGTCGATCACCCGCCACTCGGCGTCCGTGGCGACCACCAGCGCCGCGCCCAGCGTCAGCGTGCGCCAGAACGGCATCGGATCAAGGCCAAGGCGCCGGCTGGCCCATAGGGTCATCACCCGTCCATGCGTCACCGCCACCAATGTCTGCGACGGATGCGCGGCGAGCTGTCGTTCTAGCGCGCCGGCGAAGCGCGCATGGGCCTCATCGGCGCTCTCCTCCCCCATCACGACATCACGCGGCCGGGCGAACATCTGTCCGACGGCGGCCTGGAAGCGGACGGCGTCCGTAAACGGACCTTCGTCGTTGCGCTGCTCGCCCAGCCCGGCGTCAAGCTCGGCGACGAGGCCGAAGGCGCCGGCGATCACGGCGGCGGTCTCGATGGCCTTGGGCTCAAGGCTGGACACCACGGCCGAGGGCGAGAAATCCGCCAGTTTGCCGGCGATGCGCTCAGCTTGGTCGCGCCCCTCAGGGGCGAGGGTCCATTGCGAGGGCGGCGTCCCTGGCTCCAGGCGCGGCGCGCCGTGTTTGACCAGGATCAGCAAGCGGTCAGGTCCGGCCGATCCGCTTGATCTCCCAGTCCAGCTCGATTCCCGTCTTGGCCTTGACGTCGGCCCGCACGGCTTCGCCCAGCCCCTCGAGATCAGCCGCGGTGGCTTCGCCGGTGTTGATCATGAAGTTGGCGTGCAACGGCGAGAACATCGCCCCGCCGAACAGCTTGCCGCGCCAGCCGGCCTCGTCGACCAGCTTCCAGGACGAATGGCCCTGGGGGTTCTTGAAGGTCGAGCCGCCGGTCTTCTCGCGGATCGGCTGGGTGGTCTCGCGGCGCGCGGTGATCTCGGCCATGCGCGCCTCGACGGCGGCCGGCTCGTCGGGACGCCCCTGGAACACCGCCTGCATCCAGATCACCTCGCCCGGCGGGACGGTGCTGTGGCGATAAGTGTAGCCGAAATCCTCAAGCGAATAGCTGACGATCTCGCCGCTGCGGTCGAAGCCCCAGGCCGAAACCAGCACGTCCTTGGTCTCGCTGCCGTAGCAGCCGGCGTTCATAGTCAGGGCGCCGCCGATGGTGCCGGGAATGCCGGCGTAGAACTCCAGCCCCGCCAGGCCGGCCTTGGCCGCCGCCTTGGCGACCATGGCGTCCAGCGCCCCCGCGTCGGCGATGACCCAGCCCTCCTCCTCGTCGATCGAGATCTCGGCGAAGGCCTTGCCGGCCAGGCGGATCACCACGCCTTCGACGCCGCCGTCGCGGACGATGACATTGGAGCCGACGCCCAGCACCGTGACCGGAACCTCGGCCGGCAGCGCCGCCAGGAAGTCGCTCAGGTCGGCCTCATCGGCCGGCAGGAACAGCACCTCTGCCGCGCCGCCGACGCGGAACCAGGTGAACGGGCCCAGCGGCTCGTCGCGCAGCAGGCGGCCGCGCACCTGGGGCAGGTTGTCTCGCCAGCTCATCGGTTCAGCGCCTCAAGTTGCCCGGGCAACGCGTGCGCCCAGGCCGTGATGTCGCCCGCGCCAAGGCAGACCACCAGGTCGCCAGTCCTGGCCTCCTCGTGCACGATCCGTGCGAGGTCGGCCGGGCTTTCGAGCGCCAACGCCCGGCGGTGGCCGAACCGGCGCAGCCCCTGGACCAGGCCGTCCCGATCGGCGCCGGCGATCGGGCTCTCGCCTGCGGTATAGACGTCGGCCACGATCACCGTATCGGCGTCGTTGAAGCAGCCGCAGAACTCGTCGAACAGGTCGTGCAGGCGGGTATAGCGATGCGGCTGGACCACGGCGACGACGCGCCCCTCGGTCACCGCGCGCGCGGCCTTCAGCACCGAGGCGATCTCGACCGGGTGGTGGCCGTAGTCGTCGATGATCCGCACGCCGTTCGCCACGCCGGTGGTCGTGAAGCGGCGCTTCACGCCGCCGAACCCGGCCAGGCCCTTGCGGATGTCGTCGTCAGACACGCCCAGTTCCCGCGCCACCGCGATCGCGCCGGTGGCGTTCAGCACGTTGTGCTGCCCGGCCATCGGCAGGTGCAGGTTCTCCAGCCGCGTCGTCGGCCCGTCCTGCGGGGCGAACACCGCGTCGAACCGCGAGCCGTCCGGCCCCATGCTGATCTTCTCGGCGCGGACCTCGGCCTGGGGGTTGGTTCCATAGGCGATGACCCGGCGGTTCTGCACCCGCGCGGCCATGGCTTGGACTTCCGGATGGTCGGTGCAGACGGCCGCAAAGCCGTAGAACGGCACGTTCTCCACGAAATCCTGGAAGGCCTTCTTCACGGCTTCGAAGTCGCCGTAGTGGTCCAGGTGCTCAGGGTCGATGTTGGTGACGATCACGCAGGTCGACTTGAGCTTCAGGAAGGTGCCGTCGCTCTCGTCAGCCTCGACCACCATCCAGTCGCCCTCGCCCACCTTGGCGTTGGTGCCGTAGGCGTTGATGATCCCGCCGTTGATCACCGTCGGGTCCAGCCCGCCGGCGTCCAGCAGGGCGGCGACCATCGAGGTGGTCGTGGTCTTGCCGTGGGTGCCGCCGACCGAGACCGAGTACTGAAGCCGGGTCAGTTCGGCCAGCATCTCGCCGCGGTGGACCAGCGGCAGGCGCTTCTCGCGGGCAGCGACCATCTCCGGATTGTCGGCCTTGATCGCGGTCGAATAGACGATCGCCGACGCGCCTTCGACATTGGCTGCGCCCTGGCCGATGAACACTTTCGCGCCCAGCTTCTCCAACCGCTCGGTGTTGGCGCTGGCCTTGGCGTCGGAGCCCTGCACCGTGTAGCCGATGCGCAGCATGATCTCGGCGATGCCGCTCATGCCGATACCGCCGATGCCGATGAAGTGCACGGGGCCGAGGGCGAAGGGGACGGGGCGCTTGTTCATTTTTGGACGGCGGTTCTCTCGACCAGGTCGGCCAGGCGTTCGGCCGCGTCAGGCTTGGCGATGGAACGGGCGCCAGCGGCCATGCGCGCCAGGCGGTCGGGGTTGGTCAGCAGCTTCTGCAGGGCGCTCGCCATCGTATCGACGGTCAGTTGGCTCTCGCGGGCCACTTCCGCGCCGCCAGCCTCGGCCATGACCCGGGCGTTCTGGCCCTGGTCGTCGTCGAGGGCGATGGCCAGCGGCACCAGGATCGCCGGCTTGCCGGCCACCGCGAACTCGCAGACCGAGCCGGCGCCGGAGCGGCCGATGACCAGGTGGGCGTCACGCAGGCGGGTGGCCATATCGCGGAAGAACGGGGCGATCTCGGCCCGGACCATCGCGTCGGCATAGATCCGCCGGGCGTTGTCCATCGACTCCTTGCGGGTCTGCTGCTGGACGTCCAGCCGGTGACGCAGGTCCTCGGGCAGCTTCTTGATCGCCTCGGGCATCAGCTCGGAGAGCAGCCGCGCCCCCTGGCTGCCGCCGGTGATGAGGATGCGGATCGGGCCGTCGGCGGTCGGCGGCGTATAGGGATGGTCGGCCAGGGCGCGGATGTCGGGCCGGATCGGATTGCCGACGACGACGGCGTTCTCGGCCACGCGGCCCGGCGCTTTCTGCAGCACCGGGAACGCGCAGGCGACCGCGCGGACATGCCCGGCCAGCCGGCGGTTGGCGCGGCCCATCACCGCGTTCTGTTCGTGCAGCAGGGTCGGCCGGCCCTGGGTGATGCCGGCCAGCAGGCCGGGCACCGACGGATAGCCGCCGAAGCCGACGACCACGGCCGGGTCGATCCGGGTGAAGGCCGCGCGCGCTTGCATCACGCCGCGCACGATCGCCAGGCCCGCCTGGGCCATGCCGATCACGTCGCCGCGCTGGAAGGTGCGGGCCGACAGCCCGATGCGCTCCTCGGCCGGAAAGCTCTCGGCGAACGCGGCGGCGCGCTCGTCGGAGGCCAGCACGATGCGCCATCCACGGGCGATCAGCGCCTCGGCCAGAGCCTGTGCGGGAAACAGATGCCCGCCGGTTCCACCGGCGGCGACGACAGCGATCTTGCGCATCACGAGCCTTTAGGCGAACGCGCCGGCCTTGGCGAGGCCTTCGCCTTGGGAATAGGCGCCCGGTCGACGGCGAGTCAGCGCAAGCGCCATGCCGAACGTCAGGCAGATCGCCCACATCGACGAGCCGCCGTACGAAATAAACGGAAGAGTCATGCCCTTGGTCGGGATCATGTTCAGGTTCACCGCCACATTGATGAAGGCCTGCTGCCCGACCAGGACGAACAGCCCCGCCGCAGCGACCTGCTCGAAGGGATCGGTCAGCTTCATGGCGCGATAGAGGCCGCGCGTGACGATGAAGCCCAAAAGCGCGATCAGCAGCAGCGAGAAGATCAGCCCGTACTCCTCGGCGCCGACCGAGTAGATGAAGTCGGTGTGAAGGTCGGGCACGTGGCGCTTCATGACGCCCTCGCCCGGACCACGGCCGAAGAAGCCGCCGGCGGCGATAGCCTCGGCGGCGCGGTCCACCTGGTGGGTGTCGGCGCGGTCAGGACTGAGGAAGCGGTCCACGCGGCTGGCCACGTGCGGGAACAGGAAATAGGTCGAGCTAAGGCCCGTCACCGCCACGCCGCCGAGCAGCATCACCCACGACAGCGGCACCCCGGCCATCCAGAACGCCGCCCCGAAGGCGATGGTGATCAGCACCGTCTGGCCGACGTCCGGCTGGATCAGCAGCAGCCCGACCGACAGGAAATAGAGGCCGAAGGCGATCGAGACGCCCGGCACCCCCTGCCCCTTCTGGCCTTCCGAGAACATCCACGAGACCAGCACGATCAACGCCGGCTTCATGAACTCCGACGGCTGCAGGGTGAAGCCGCCCAGCTGCACCCAGCGGGTCGCGCCCTTGGCCGTGTGCCCCAGGAACGGGAGGATGAGCATGATCGCGATGGCGACCAGATATATGAAGAACGCCGCCCGCCGGATCCCCTTGGCGTCGAGCATCGACACCCCGATCAGGATCGCCGCGCCGGTGACCGCAAACACGCACTGGCGCACCGCGAAGTGGAAGGGATCGCCGACGTTCATCCGCGCCGCCGCCGCCGGGCTGGCGGCGAAGGACATCATCACCCCGATGGCGATCAGGGCGGCCACCGCCCCCAACATCCAGCGGTCCGTCGTCCACCACCAGATCCCGACCGACGAGCGGTCGCTCCGCGCAAAGGCGTGGGCCTGCTGGGGGCGATGGATGTGACTCATGGGCGTCTCCGCGGGCGCGGCGGCCCGTATCCTTCAGATGCCCGCGGCATGCTTAAAATACCTTAACCAAGCCTGGCCTTGGGCGCCCTGCGACTTGAAATCTTTCGCCGGGCGGGGCGACATCGCACTCCAGCCGAAGAAGGACGCCCCGATGACCGATGTCCCCTCCGCCCCGACCGATCAGGCCGCCTATTGGAACAAGACCGGCGGCCAAGCCTGGGTCGATCTGCAGGACATGATGGACGACCTCAATCGCCCGATCGAGGAAGCCCTGGTCGACCGCGCCTTTCCCGGCGTCGGCAAGCAGGTTCTGGACATCGGTTGCGGCGCCGGCGCGACCACCCTGGCCATGGCCCGCCGGCTCGGCGCCGAGGGGCTGAGCCTCGGCGTCGACATCTCCGCGCCGCTGATCGAGATCGCCTCCGGCCAGGCCGCGCCCGGCGCGCGGTTCGTCCAAGCCGACGCCCAGACCTACGACTTCGACGGCGCGCGCTTCGACGCGGCCATGTCGCGGTTCGGCGTCATGTTCTTCAGCGACTTCGACGCTGCCTTCGCCAACATCCGCAGCGGCCTGAAACCCGGCGCCGAGCTGGTTTTCGCCTGCTGGCGCAGCCCGGCCGACAACCCGATGGCGATCATCCCCGGGCGCGCCGCCGCCCCATACCTGCCGCCTTCTCCGCCGACCGATCCGCTGGCGCCCGGCCGCTTCGCCTTCGCCGATCCCGAGCGCGTGCGCGGGATCCTGAGCCGCAGCGGCTGGAACGACATCGACATCACCCGGCTCGACGCGCCGACCCCGATCGCACTGGCCGACCTGGTCACGCTCAGCCTGCGCATGGGCCCGCTCGCCGCGGCCCTGCGAGACGCTGACGAGACGACGCGCGGCAAGGTGCGTGACGCGGTGACGACGGCGCTGGAGGCCGAGGCGGTCGACGGCGTGGTGCCGATGGTCGCCGGCTGCTGGCTGGTGACGGCGCGGGCCTAGAGCCCTTCCCAATCACGATGGATCATCGTGAGTGGGAAGGGCTCTAAAATCGAAGAATCGACCCTGTTCATCCCACTTGGCTTGATTCAAGCCAAGTGGGACAGGGTCTAGGCGCGCGCGCCTTTCGCGGCCGGCCGGCTCAGCCCCAGCACCGCTTCGCGGAACGCCTCGCCGCGGGCTTCGAAATCGGCGAACTGGTCGAACGAAGCGCAGGCCGGCGACAGCAGCACGACCGCGTCCTGGCCCGAGCCCGAGGCGTCCGCATAGGCCGCCGCCACGGCCGCCGGGAGCGTCCCGCACTTGGCGAACTCGGCCTTGCCGTCGAGCGTCGCGGCGAACGCGTCCTGCGCCTCGCCGATCAGGTAGGCTTTCTCGATTCGCGGGAAGAGGTCGCCGAGACTGTCGATGCCGCCGGCCTTTGGCACGCCGCCGGCGATCCAGTAGAACTTCGGATAGCTCGACATCGCCTGGCGCGCCGCATCGGCGTTGGTCGCCTTGCTGTCGTTGACGAACCGGACCTTGCCGACCGCGCCCACCGTCTCCATCCGGTGCGCCAGCCCCGGGAAGCTCATCAGGCCGTCGGCCGCCTCCTGCGAGGTCAGGCCCAGGCCGCGCACCGCGGCGTAGGCGGCTGCGGCGTTCTGCCAGTTGTGACGGCCGGGCAGCGAGCGCGCCCGCAGCAGGTCGGCGACCTCCACCGCCCGCTCGCCCGTCGCATCGTAGAGCAGGCCCTGCAGGACGTAGACCCCGCGGCCGATCGCCTTGGAAGCCGAGATCGGGACGATGGTCCGGCGGTTGGCGGCAGTGATCTCGGTGCAGATCCGCTGGCCCCAGGGATCGTCGACGCCGATCACGGCGGTGTCGCCCTTGCCCTGGTTCAGCAGGATGCGGCGCTTGGCCGCCACATACCCTTCCATTCCGCCGTGGCGGTCCAGGTGGTCGGGCGAGACGTTGAGCAGCAGCGCCACGTCGGGCTTCAGGCTTGAGGTCAGGTCCAGCTGGTAGGAACTCAGCTCAAGCACGTAGACCGCCCCGCCGTGCATGTCCTCCAGGCCGAGCACGCCCTGGCCGATATTGCCGCCCACCCGCACGTCGCGCCCGGCGGACGCGCAGATGTGGCCGATCAGCGCCGTGGTGGTCGACTTGCCGTTGGTGCCGGTGATGGCGACGATCTTCGGACGCTTGTGCTCGGGCGCGGCGTTCACGGTGCGGGCGAACAGCTCGATGTCGCCCAGGATCTCGACGCCCGCGGCCTTGGCCTTCTCGACCGTCCAGTGCGGCTTGGGATGGGTCAGCGGCACGCCCGGCGACAGCATCAGGGCGGCGAACTGCGACCAGTCGGCGGTGGAGAGGTCCAGCAGTACCAGGCCCTCGGCCTGCGCCGCCGCGCGGCTTTCCGGCTTCTCGTCCCAGACCACGACCTTGGCTCCGCCCAGGGCGAGGGCGCGCGCGGCCGTCAGCCCTGTGCGGGCCAGGCCGAACACGGCGACCGTCCTGCCCTCGAAGCCGCGGACCGGGATCATGAGACTGCCAGCCCTCCCCTTACCGCAGCTTCAGCGTCGCAAGGCCCAGCAGGGCGAGCATCACGGCGATGATCCAGAAACGGATGACGACGGTGCTCTCGGACCAGCCGAGCTTTTCGAAGTGGTGGTGGATCGGGGCCATGCGGAACACCCGCTTGCCTGTCAGCTTGAACGAGGCGACCTGGATCATCACCGACAGGGTCTCCATCACGAAGAGACCGCCGACAATGCCGAGCACGATCTCGTGCTTGGTGGCCACGGCCACGGCGCCGATGCCGCCGCCCAGCGCCAGCGAACCAGTGTCGCCCATGAAGATCTTGGCCGGCGGGGCGTTATACCAGAGGAAGCCGAGGCCGGCGCCGATCATCGCCCCGCAATAGATCGCGATCTCGCCTACGCCCGGAACGAAGTGCAGCTTCAGGTACTGGGCGAAGACGTAGTTGCCGACGAGATAGGCGATGAAGCCGAAAGCCGCGGCGGCGATCATCACCGGCACGGTCGCCAAGCCGTCGAGGCCGTCGGTGAAGTTCACCGCGTTGGCCGCGCCGACGATGATGAAGGCCCCGAACGCCAGGTAGAACCAGCCGAGCGGCATCAGCAGCTGCTTGAAGACCGGGAACGCCACCGAGGTGGCCAATTCCGGGGTCTCCGGCGGGCTGGTGCCGAAGACCACCATCAACGCCACGGCGGCGACCGCGATCGCCGCCTCCATGACCAGGCGGATCTTGCCCGACACGCCCGCCGTCGATTGCTTAGTGACCTTGGCGTAGTCGTCGGTGAAGCCGAGCACGCCATAGCCGGCCGTGACCAGGATCACCGCCCAGACATAGACGTTGCTGAGGTCCGACCACAGCAACGTGCCGACCAGCAGGCCGGCCAGGATCATCACCCCGCCCATGGTCGGGGTGCCGGCCTTCTCGACCACGTGACGCTCAATGCCGTCGGCGCGGATCGGCTGCCCCTTGCCCTGCTTGGCCTGCATCCAGCGGATGAAGCGCGAGCCCATGGCCACCACCACCAGCTGGGCCGTGAACAGCGCCATGCCGGTGCGGAAAGTCTGATATTTCAGCAGGTTGAGGAACGGCACATAGCCGTCCGCGGCGAGCTGTTGATACAGCCAGTAAAGCATCAGCCCGTCTCCCCCGAACGCACGTCGAGCGCGCTCAGCGCAGCTGCGACCGCGCCGGCTCTCGAGCCGTTGGACCCCTTCACCATCACCAGATCACCCGGCCCCACGGCCGCGCTGATCAGCGGCGCCAGCTCCGCCGCACTTTCGGCGTAACCGCCGCGACGAGTCGGCGGAAGGGCGTCCCACAGGGATTTCATCAACGGCCCGGCGGCGAACACCAGGTCTACGCCCGCCGCTTCGAGCGGCCCGGCCAGGCCAGCATGGAAGGCGGGAGCCTCGGCTCCGAGCTCCAGCATGTCGGTCAGGGCGACGATACGCCGCCCGCCGGTCTTGCGCGCGCCCAGGCTGGCGAACGCCGCGCCCATCGAAATCGGGTTGGCGTTGTAGCTTTCGTCGATCAGCGTGAAGAGGCCGCCTGCCAGCTTCACCAGCTTCTCCGCGCCGCGGCCGGCCAGCGGCTCGAACGCGCCCAGCGCCGCAAGACTGTCGTCCAGGCCGACGTCCAGGGCCTCCAGCATCAGCAAAACGGCCATGCTGTTCGGGCCCCAATGGAAGCCGGTCTGCAGGATCGGAAAGTCCAGCGCCTTGCCGTGCAGCCGCGCCTTGATCACCGCGCGGCCCGGTTCGGGCGCGAAATCCACCAGCTGGGCGTCGCAGTCCTTGCCAGTCCCGAAGCTGCGCACCGTGGCCCCGGCTTTGTGGGCCTCCTCGGCCAGCAGCTCGAACCACTTGTTGTCGGCGTTCAACACCGCCACGCCGCCCGGCTCGATGCCGGCGAAGATTTCGGCCTTGGCCCTGGCCACCCCGACCTCGCCGTCAGGGAAGTTCTCCACGTGCACCGGGCCGACCGTCGTGATCGCCACCGCATGCGGCCGTACGAACCGCGACAGGGGCGTGATCTCGTCGGCGTGGTTCATGCCGATCTCGAAGATCGCCCGTTCGGTGTCCCGCGGCATGCGGGCCAGGGTCAGCGGCACGCCGATGTGGTTGTTGTAGCTCTTGACCGACGAATGGGCGCGGCCGGCCCGTTCGAGGCCCGCCCGGATCGCCTGGGTGACGCTGGTCTTGCCGACCGAGCCAGTGACCGCGCCGCGACGGGCCTGGGGCGCACGCTCGCGCGCGGCTTCCCCTAGCTTTTCCAAGGCCTTGAGCGTGTCATCTACGAGGACGCTGGCCCCCTCGACGCTCCGGGAAGCCAGGCTGGCGGCCGCTCCGGCGGCCAGCGCTTGCGGCACGAACTCGTGCCCGTCGCGGGCCCCGGCCAGGGCGACGAACAGGTCGCCGGTCTCGATGCTCCGCGTGTCGATCGACACCCCGCCAACCGCAAAGGCCGGGCCGGAGAGCGCCCCGCCGGTCGCCGCGGCGATCTCGTCGGACGTCCAGAGCGGCTTAGACATGCGCAGCCTCCAGCGCCGCGGCCACTTCGGCCACGTCGTCGAAGAAGTGAACGGTCGAACCGACGATTTGGTACTGCTCGTGGCCCTTGCCGGCCACGACGAGAACGTCCCCCGGGCCCATCAGCGCCACGCCGGCGCGGATCGCCTCGCGGCGGTCGCCGACCTCGCGCGAACCCGGCGCGCCGGCCAGGATCTCGGCGCGGATGTCGGCAGGGACTTCCGTGCGCGGATTGTCGTCGGTGACGATGGCGATGTCGGCATGCTGGGCCGCGGCCAGGCCCATCAGCGGGCGCTTGGCGCGGTCGCGGTCGCCGCCGGCCCCGAACACCACGATCAGCTTGCCCTCGACGTGCGGGCGCAGCGACTTCAGCACCGTCTCCAGGCCGTCGGGCGTATGGGCGTAGTCGACATAGGCCTCGCCGCCCTTGGCGCTGGTCCCCACCCGTTGCAGGCGGCCCGGCGCGCCCTCCAGGCTCTCCAGCGCCTTCAGGACGTCCCCGATCGCCTCGCCGGCGGCGACGCACAGGCCCGCGGCCACCAGGGCGTTCGACGCCTGGAACGCGCCCGCCAGCGGCAGACGGACCTCGTAGGTCTTGCCCTTGGCCTCGATCTTCAGGGTTTGGCCGTCCGGCGTCGCCGTATGGCCGACCAGTTTCAGCCCCTGCCCCGCCTCGCCGACCGACAGCACCGACTGGCCCGATCCGATGGCCGCCGCGGCGAAGGCGCCATAGGCGTCGGAGTCGGCGTTCAGCACGGCCACGCCGCCCCGCGGCAGCAGGGCCTCGAACAGACGCAGCTTGGCGTCGCGATAGGCCTCCATGGTGTGGTGGTAGTCGAGATGATCCTGGGTCAGGTTCAGGAAGCCCGCCGCGGTCAGTTCCGCCCCGTCCAGCCGCCGCTGGTCGATCCCGTGCGACGAAGCCTCCATGGCCAGGTGGGTCACGCCCTTGGCGACCATCACCGACATCAACTCGGCGACGTCGGCGGCGTCCGGCGTGGTCAGGCCCGGCGGGGTGATCTGCTCGTCCAGGCCGGGGCCCGTCGCGCGCACGCCCAGGGTGCCCATGCTGGCGGCGCGATGGCCCAGGCGGTTGAAGATCTGCCGGCAGAAGGCGGCGACAGAGGTCTTGCCGTTGGTGCCGGTCACGGCGACGACCACCGGCGGCTGCGCGCCCCAAAACGCGCGCGCGGCCAGGGCGTAGACCCGGCGCGGATCGGGCGTGACGATCACCGGAACGCCCAGTTCCGGCATATCCTCGGCGGCGATGACCGCCGCAGCGCCCGCCTCGACCGCCTTGGCGGCGAACGCCTTGCCGTCGACCTTGGAGCCCGGCAGGGCCGCGAACAGAAAGCCCGGCTTCACCTTGCGGCTGTCGGCGGTTACGCCGGCGATCGCCGGATCACTTGCGAAAGTCTTCTGGACCAACTGGGAAAGCGTCTTGGCCATCAGTGGCCGTCCGAGATCGGCTGGACGGCGCCGTCGCCGACGACCTTGATGAGTTCCGGTTGACGCTGCACGCCCAGGAAGGGCGCGATGCGGTCGATGACGCGGCCGGCGGCCGGCGCGGCGACCCAGCCGCCCGTGGAGTAGCCGTAGGTCTTGGCCGTACCATGCGGCTCGTCCATCAGGATCAGCACGAAGTAGCGGTCCGCCTGCACCGTGCCCGAGGTCGGGAACACCGCGGCGAACGAGGACACTTGCCGCTCGGTCGAATAGGCGCGGATCGCCGGATCGTACTTCTCGCCGGTGCCGGTCTTGCCGCCGACGCTCAGGCCCGGGGCGTCGGCCGACTTGCCGCTGCCGCCGATAACGTTGGCGCGCATAATCTGCAGCATCTGCAGCGAAGTCTGCTCGGACAGCACGCGCTGGCCCTGCGGCCGCTGCCCCGGCTCGAGCTTCTTGATGGTCAGCGGCACCATGTAGCCGCCGTTCAGCAGCGCGCCCATGGCGCTCGACAGCGCGACGGGGCTGACGTTCATGCCGTGGCCGAACGAGGTCGAGGCCACCGTATCGATGTCCCACTTGCGCGGCGTCAGCGGACGAGCCGACTCCATCAGCTCCACCTGCGCGGGCTTGGTCAGGCCCAGGGCGGTGAAATACTTGCTGAGACGCTCGGCCCCGACGCTCTCGGCCAGCTTGGCGGTGCCGATATTCGAGGACCGCTGGAACACCTCGACCAGGGTCAGGATCTTCCGGGCCGCGTGGTAGTCCTTGATGGTCCGATAGCCGAGCTGATACGGCACGCGCGCGTCGAAGGTCGACGACGGCGTGGCCACGCCGGTGTCTAGGCCGATGGCGACGGTGAACGCCTTGAAGGTCGAGCCCATCTCGTAGATCGAGGCGGCCGCACGGTTCAGCTTGGCGTTGTCGTCGGCCTTGGCGACCTGGTTCGGGTCGAAGGTCGGATAGCTAGCCATCCCGAGGATTTCGCCGGTGTGGACGTTGGTCACGATGCCCACCGCGCCGCGCGGCTGGAACTCGGCCGCCGCCTTGTAGAGCTCGTCCTCCAGCGCAGCCTGGACGCGCAGGTCGATCGACAGCGCCACCGCCGTCTTCGAGGCCGCATTGCCGCGGATGGTGTCGTTCAGCGCTCGCTCGGCGCCGGCCAGGCCCACGCCGCCGGTGTCGGCGAACCCGACCAGGTGGGCCGCAGTCGTCCCCAGCGGATAGACCCGGCGCTCCTCCGGCTCGAAGGTCACGCCCGGCAGGCCCAGGGCGTGGATCCGGGCGCGCACTTCCGGCGTCAGGCCGGCGGCTACGAAGCCGCGGCGCTCGCCGCTCAGCACCTTCTCCAGGCGCTGGCGATTCAGGTTCGGCAGGGCCGAGCGCAGGGCCCGGCGGGTCTCGTCGGCGTCCCAGATCTCCCGCGGGTCGACATAGAGGCCATAGTGCAGCAGGTCGGCGGCCAGCATGGCGCCGTTGCGGTCGACCAGGTCGGCGCGCGAGGCCCCCACCGGCGCGGCGTAGCCGCCGCTGCGGCCGGCGTCCGAGAACAGGGCCGCGCGCGTCGCGCCGATCGCCAGCAGCAGGAAGGCGGTCGCGAACAGCGCCAGCACGAAGAAGATGCGGATGCGCGTGTCGTCTTCGGCCTTGCCGGCCGCCTTGGCGCGCTCGAAGGCGTGCTCCAGCCCCCAGACCTTGGCCTTGAGCCAGCGCCAGCCCGGCGCTTCGAACGATGGATGAGCAAGGCTCACGGCTTTGGCTTCCCGAGGGCGACTTCGCCCAGTTTGTCGATGGTGGTCTCGTGCTTGGCGCCGACCGGCCCCATGCCCAGATGGGCGGTGGACAGCGACTCGATCCGCGAGGGCTGCTCCAGGTGGGCGACTTCGGCCTGCAAGAGGCGGATGCGGGCCTTCTCGGCGTCGATCTGCTTTTCGACCGCGGCGATCTCCGCGCGTTCGCGCCCGGCCATGGTCTTGGCCAGGTAGACCGACAGGATCACGGCGACCAGAACCCCCAGCGCGACCACGTCGACCAGCCGGAAGCCCCGAATCTTGCGGGTTAGGAGACTCATGCCGTCTCCTTCCATACCGGAGCGGAGGTGCGAACCCCCACCCTCAACTTGGCCGATCTCGCGCGCGGATTGGTCGCGGTCTCGGCCTCGCTGGGGGCGCGGGCGCCGTTGAACAGCAGCTGGAAGCTCGGCGGCGCGCCGGCCTCGACGGGCGGCGCATGGCGCGAGCCGCCCGGGGTCTTGCCCGCCCGCTCGGTGAAGAAAGCCTTGGCGATCCGGTCTTCCAGCGAGTGGAAGGTCACCACCGCCAGCCGGCCGCCCGGCTTTAGCACCCGCTCGGCGGCGACCAGGCCGGCCTCAAGCTCGGACAGCTCCTCGTTGACCGCAATGCGCAGGCCCTGGAACGAACGGGTGGCCGGATGCACCTTGGCCCCGCGCCGCCCGCCCAGGGCGCGCTCGATCACCTCGGCCAAGTCCAGGGTGCGGGTGAAGGCCTGCTCGGCCCGGCGACGGACGATGAACGAAGCCACGCGGCGCGACTGCCGCTCCTCGCCGTAGACGTAGAAGATCCGCGCCAGCTCGGCCGGCTCGGCGGTGTTGACGATGTCGGCGGCGGTGGGGCCGTCGGCACCCATGCGCATGTCCAACGGCCCGTCGCGCATGAACGAGAAGCCGCGCTCGGCCTGGTCGAGCTGCATCGACGAGACGCCGAGGTCCAGCGCCACGCCGTCGGCGACGCCCTCGCCCAGTTCGTCGGCCATCTGCGAGAAGCGCCCGTCGATCAGGCGGAAACGCTCGCCCAGCCCCTCAGCGAACTTGCGCGCGCTCGGATCGCGGTCGAAGGCGACGACGTCGGCGCCGGTCGCCAGGAAGGCGCGGCTGTAGCCGCCGGCCCCGAAGGTGCCGTCGACGATCAGCTTGCCGCTCGCCGGCTCCAGCGCGGCGATCACTTCATCCAGCAGGACCGAGGTGTGGGGCGCGCTCATTGGGCGGCTCCCAGCTTGGCGGCGCGCTGCTGGGCGCGCAGTTCGGCGAGGCCTGCGCGGGCCAGTTCGCGCTGGGCGGCGCGATGGGCCTGGAACGCCTCGCGCTCCCAGATCTGGAACCGGTCGCCCAGGCCGACCAGCACGACCCAGTCGGTCAGGCCGAACTGGTCGCAGAGCTGCTCAGGCAGGGTGATGCGGCCGGCGGTGTCGAAATTCATCTTCGCCTGCCCGCCCAGCACCGACAGCTCGATCGCCGAACGCACCGGGTCGCCGAACGGCATCTCGTCCATCAGCGCGATGTAGCGGTCGAACAGGGCGCGGCCGCCGCCCTCGATGCAGTCGGCCTCGATCGAGGGAAAGCAGACAATGCCGTCGAAGGGACCGGAGACGAGCGCGCGGAATTCCTGCGGCACGACGATGCGCCGCTTGGCGTCCACCTGTTTCTCGAAGGTCGAGAGAAACATCTCGCCGCGCCCCAGATCGCGGCTCCGAGCGAGCCGCCAACTTCACCCCGTTTCGGACCCGCAGAGCCTCCTGCTCCGACGCGCCGCCGATCCTTAACGGATGCTGATTGGGTTAACATGGGATCAATTGGGAGACAATGACTCCAGCCGGCAATTTCTGGGGAATCCCAAAGACATTACGGCCGAAATGCAGTCACCCACAGCGGCTATTCACAGAACATACAATGAACACTTTGAGTATAGCCGCCCTGTCTGTGGACGGCGGTGGATAAGCAGGACGGAAGTTCGGACCAGACGGCCTATAAGCCGGGTTCTGTGCCGCCCGCGAACGGGCGCGACGATCATTCCTCTGGACCGCCCATTGCTGGACGGTTCTCGCGACCTACCCGGACGCCTCAGGCCTATGACGGCCCTACCCCTTGCGGGGCGCGGAATCCCTATTCGGTCTTGCTCCTGGCGGGGCTTGCCATGCCGTCCCTGTCACCAGGTCCGCGGTGGGCTCTTACCCCACCCTTTCACCCTTACCCCGGTCGAAACCGGGGCGGTCTGCTCTCTGTGGCGCTATCCCTGGGGTCGCCCCCGGCGGGCGTTACCCGCCGCCATGTCATAGTGGAGCCCGGACTTTCCTCGACCGCCCGAAGGCAGCCGCGATCGCCCGGCCGTCTGGTCCGCGCGCTAAGTGGGCCGCCCCGCGCCGCCGGTCAAGGCTCCCGCGCGACCAACTCCATCCCAATTCGTCCCATCGGGCGCAGCGTCATCCGCGGCTTCATGCCCACCGCGCCCGGATCGACCAGCTTCAGGCGGTAGCGGCGGGCGATCTCGCACAGCACCTCTACCGCCTCGGTCATGGCCAGCGAGGCGCCGATGCAGATCCGCGGCCCTGCGCCGAACGGCAGATAGGCGTAGCGCGCCGGCCGCTCGCCCGCAAAACGGTCCGGGTCGAAGCGTTCCGGATCGTCCCAGTGGTCGCGATGACGATGCACGACCCAGGGCGCGACGCAGACGAACGCCCCCTTGGGGATGCGCACGCCGCAGATCTCATCCTCCGCCTTGGCCTGGCGCAGCGGGATGCGCGGCACCGGCGGGAACAGCCGCATGGCCTCCTCGATCACCTGACGGGCATAGGTCGGCGGCGCGTCGGGCGAGGCCTCGAGCGCCGCATGCAGCCGCGCCTCGACCTGCGGGTGCAGCGCCAGCAGGTACCAGGTCCAGGTCAGGGCGACCGCGGTGGTCTCGTGGCCGGCGATGAAGATGGTCACGAACTGGTCGCGCACCTCGCGGTCGCTCAGGCCCCGGCCCGCCTCCGGGTCACGCGCGGCGATCAGCCGGTCGAGCAGGTCGCCCTCGCCGGACGCGACGCGGCGCTGGGCGATCAGCCGCGCGATCCAGGCGTCGAACACGGTGAACAGGGCTGCGACCCGCCGCTCGCGTTCTCGGGCCCGCAGCCCTCTCAAGCCCGGCGTGAAGTCGGCCAGGCCGAAACGCTCCAGCACCGCCTCGGCCGATCGCAGGGTCTGCTCCATCACCGGCCCCAGGTCGTCCCCCGCCGCCGAGAACATCACCCGCGAAATGATCTTCAGGGTCAGGTCGCCCATCGCCTCGGAGACATCGATCACCTGCCCCGGCCTCCAGGTCCCGATCACCTCGCGCGCGGTGGCGGTGATGGTCGGGACCGCGGCCTGGGCGCTGTGCGGGTCGAAGGCCGGCGCCATCAGCCGGCGATGCCGCCTCCAGGCCTCGCCCTCGCTGGTCAGGACGCCTTCGCCGAGAAAGGCCTCGAACAGCCGGCTCTGGATCGCGGCCTTCGGATAGTTGTCCGCCGCGTCGAGCAGCACGTGCTTGACGCCTTCCGCCGCGCTGACCAGGAAGCTCGGCCCCAGCGGACTGCGCTGTGCGAACACCGGCTCAACGAACGCGCCCTGCGGGATCACCGCCAGCGTGTTGCCTCGGGCGACGCGCAGCGCCTGCCACAGGGGCAGCGGTCGCGGCGGCGGGACCGGGACGGGCGGAAGCGGGGCCTGCATGGGGACACCTTTATTTAACGCCGTTAAATAAGAAGCTAGCGCCGACGCCCCGCTTACGTCAATAAGGTCGCCATGCCCCGCAAGCCCGGCCCCCAGCTGTCGCGTGAAGACGTCGTCCAGGCCGCCGCACGCCTGCTCGAGCGCGAAGGGTACGATCGGCTGACCATGCGCGGCGTCGCCGCCGAGCTGGGCGTCCAGGCCCCCGCGCTCTACTGGCACGTGAAGAGCAAGGAAGGCCTCTCTCTGCTGCTCTTCGACCACCTGATCGCCGACCTCGACTATGGCGCGCCGACCGGCGACTGGCGTGTCGACCTGAAGCGGATGGCCGGCGTCCTGCGCCGCCGGCTGGTCGAGACGCGCGACATCACCCGCCTGTTCCCCGACGACTACAGCTCGGGCCCGCGCGCCGCGCGACCGCTGGAGCTGTCGTTGGGAATCATGCGCGCCGCCGGCCTTGCCCCAACCGACGCCATCGCCGCCTACGGGACGGCGCTGTCCTATGTGGTCGGCTGGTCGCGGTTCGAGGTCACGCGCCGGGCGAACGAGGCGCAAGGCGTCCGCCCCTCCCCGCCCGCCTCCGAGCAGCAGCCGAACCTGGCCTGGGCGCTGCAGGGCGGCCCGCCCGACATCGACACAGGCTTCGAGTTCGGCGTCGACCTGCTGATTGCGGGCCTGGAGCAGCGTCTCCAGCGCAGCCTTGCGGAACCCGCCCCTCGCGCCTAGCTTCTAGCGAGCTGTCCGGCAGAGGATATCTACGTGTGTGCTGTGGTCGATTGAGGCCCTGAGGAACCACAGGCTGACGCCTGTTCCCTGACCCGCCGCGCCAGTGCGCGCGGGCGCTTCATGTCGACTGGACACAAAATGCCGAAATCAAACGAACCGCGCGCGCCGGCGCCGCACCCGGAATCCGCCCACGAACCGACCGCGGCCGAGCGCGCCCGCGCGATCATCGAACGCCAGCTTTCCCTGAAACAGCATGGCCACCAGGCCCTGAGCGGCGGCAAGGCCGGCGGCGTCCACAAACCCGGCAAGGGCGGCTGGTCGCCGGCCCCGATCCGTCCTGGAGGACGTGGGCGGAGGGGCTAGCACCGAACAGCGCCATCCCGGTTTGCGCAACAAGTCCGGGATGGCGCGTGAGCCTTCTCTTTTAGTTTGTCTTGGCCGGGCCGCAGGTCCCGGCCGATCCCCGGCACGCTTGCGCGGCCGGGGATGACGAACGTGGCTTAGAACTCGGCCGAACCGCCGTCGCACGGCACGACGGCGCCCGTCGTGTAGGCGCTCGCTCGGCTGGCCAGGAAGATCGCCACCCCGGCGATGTCCTCAGGCGTGCCGATGCGGCCGCGCGGGTTGGATTTGGCGATGGCGTCGCCGGCCCGCGCCAGGGTCGCGGCCATCATGTGGCTCTGGAAGGGGCCGGGGGCGATGGCGTTGACCAGGATGTGCTCGGGCGCCAGCCGCTTGGCCAGGTGGCGGGTCAGCATGATGCAGCCGGCCTTCGAGGTCGAATAGGCGTAGGTCTCCAGGGCCGGCGGCTCGATGCCGTTGACCGAGGCGATGTTGATGACCCGCGACGGGTTTTCGTGCGTCGCCGCGGCGCGCAGCTGCGGCAGCAGCTTCTGGGTCAGGAAGAAGATCGACTTCACGTTGAGGTCGACGGTCTTGTCCCAGCCGTCCTCCGGATATTCGTCGATCGGCGCGCCCCAGGTGGCGCCGGCGTTATTGACCAGGATGTCGAGCTTGTCCTCGCGCTCGGCCAGGGCGGCGGCCAGGCCGGTGATGCCCTCCATGTTCGACAGGTCGAAAGGCAGCGAGATGCAGGTCCCGTACTTCGACAGCTCCTCGGCCAGGCCGTCACAGACATTGGCCTTGCGCGAGGAGATATAGACCTTGGCGCCGTTCTCGACATAGCCGCGGGCGATCATCTCGCCGATGCCGCGGCTGCCGCCGGTGACCAGGGCGACCTTGCCCTCAACGCTGAACAGGTTGCGCATCAAAACGTCCCTCAATTTCGAAATAAAGGTATGCCGGAAGGCGGAAAAGTCGTGGCCAGCACTGCTGACGTCGCTCGCCCCCGCCGTCAAGCCGGCGTCAGCAACAGTCCCATGGCGATGTCGTCTTCGAGCCGCCCGTCGGGCATGCGCACGCGCTGGACGAAGCGCCCCTCGATCACGAAACCAAGCCGCTCATAGAGGCGGATGGCGTCGATATTGCCTTCGCGAGCCATCAGCTCGATGCGGGTGACCTGGGGCGACAAGGCTCGCGCGGCCTCGAACAGCGCCGCAAACAGGGCCCGCCCCACGCCCCGGCCCTGCCAGGCCGGGTCGACCGCGACGGTCAGGTCCGACAGCACATGGGCGAACTGCTCCGGACCAATACGGCTGGCATGGATCTCGCCGGCCAACCGTCCGTCGACCCAGGCCCCCAGGGTCACGCCGCCGGCGCGCGCCTTGGCGAGGAAGCTCTCGACATAGGCCAGGTCCATCTCGTCCGGACGCCGCGCCAAGCCGCCCGCCCCGCCGGCGGCGGCGCGATAGAGCGCCAGCACCTGTTCGGCGTCCTGCGCAGCCGTCGCCCGGATCGCCGGCGCGCTCACGCCCCGGCCGCCGCTCGCAGCAGGCCGATCAGCCGCGCACGGGTCATGCCGTCGGCGACCCCGTCGACCTTTTCCGGCCGCCAGTGGCGCTGGAAGGCGCGCACGATGGTGGTGGTGTCGGCGTCGTACTTGCCGGACGGCGCGCAGTCGTAGCCGAGCCGCGTCAGCCCCGCCTGCAGCGCGAACACCCCGGCGCTCTCCTCGCCCTCAGCCAGGCTGGCGCCCGGAGCGGCGTTCGGCTCCACCCATAGGCCGTGTCCCGCCTGCGCCAAGGTCTTCCAGGGGAACAGCTCGCCCGGATCGTCCTTGCGGGCTGGTGCGACGTCGGAATGGCCGATAATCCGGCCGTCCTCGACCTGCCAGCGGCTGCGGATATCGCCCAGCAGTTCGATAACCGCGTCGATCTGCGCCTTCGGGAACGGGCGATATCCCCACTCATGGCCGGGATTGACGATCTCGATGCCGATCGAACGGCCGTTGATGTCGGTCTCGCCCTTCCAGGACGACACGCCCGCATGCCAGGCGCGGCGCTCCTCGGGGATCAGGCGGAACACGCGCCCGTCCTCCTCGACCAGATAGTGCGACGAGACTTTGGACTCCTCGTTGCACAGCCAGGCCAGCGCCTCCTCGCCGGTCTGCATGCCGGTGTAGTGCAGGACGATGATGTCCGGCGGGACCTTGCGCTCGTTGAAATTCGGCGAGACGGCTTCGATGAAGTTCATCGGGCGCGCCCCCGAAGATTGAGCAGCAACAGCATGATCTGATTGGGCCTCATGGCGATGATCAGCACGCCCGCCAGCGCCACCGCGGCGCCGAAGGCCATGCGGGCGTCGAACGGGTCATGGGTGATGACGACTCCGAGGCCGATGGTGGCCAGCGGGGTCATCAGGGTCAACGGCGAGATCAGGTTCGCCTCGTAGCGCTGGATCAGCCAGTAGTAGGCGGTGTGGCCGAACACCGAGACCACCAGGGCCGAGAAGACCACCGCCGCCCAGAACCGCCAACCGATCGAGAGGCCGGTCTCGACGCCGCCGGGCTCGAAGATCAGCGACATCGGGATCAGCACCGCAGCCGAGGCCAGTCCCACCCAGGCTTGGAACTGCAACGGCTTGACCCCTTCCATCTGCTTCATCAGCACCGAGCCGAGCGACCCCAGCACCACCGAGACCAGCACGAAGGCCAGGCCGCCAGTCAGGGTGAAGCCGTGCGGATCCCACATCACCGCCAGGGCGCCGATCAGGGTCAGGCTGATGCCCAGCAAGCGGCGGCGGTTCAGCCGCTCGCCCAGCAGCATGAAGGACAGGAATGTGGTGGTCGGCACCATCAGCTGGCTCACGATCGCCGCCGACGAGGGGCTGGCGGTCTTCAGCGCGATGAACATGAACGCGAACGAGCCGGCGCCCATGCACACCGCGATCAGCAGCAGGCGCCACAGAGGCCGCGGCGGATTGCGCAGCCAGGGGAACACCGCCGCCGCGACGATGATGAAGCGGACGGCCGCGTAAAACAGCGGCGGCGCGTGCAGGTAGGCCACGACATACTTCGAGACGATGTTGTTGGTCGCCCAAAGCAGACAGACGAAAACCAGGAGGGCGAAGTCGCGAAGGGCCATGACCCTGCGGTTAGGCGCGGTTGGCCCGCGTTTGGCAAGGGCGCGGCTTGTCTGACGCTTGGGAAATCGCCGATTGTGGCGCCCAGTTCGCTATCGGAGTTCCTGACATGACCGCCGCCCCCTTCCTCGGCCCTGACGTCCAAGACCAGGGTTCGGCCTGGATCGATCCGTCGGCGCGGATCTTCGGCGCGGTCGAGATCGCGCCGGAGGCCTCGATCTGGTGCAACGTCGTGGTGCGCGCCGAGAGCCAGAAGGTGTTGATCGGGCGGCGGACCAACATCCAGGACTTCGTGATGATCCATGTCGGCTCGGGCACGCCGACCATCGTGGGCGAGAACTGCTCGATCACCCACCACGTCACGCTGCACGGCTGCGACATCGGCGACAACTGCCTGATCGGCATCGGCGCGACGATCATGGACGGCTGCGTAATCGGCGCCGGCTCGATCGTCGCGGGCGGCAGCTTCCTGAAGGAAGGCACGGTGATACCTGCCAATTCCATCGTCATGGGCTCGCCCGGCGTGGCGACCAAGACCCGCGACAACAGCCGCGCCAATGCGCTGAACGCGTTCCTCTACTGGCGCAACGCCCAGGCCTACGCCCAGGGCGATTACCGCCTGTGGTCCAAGGACAGCTTCCGCGCCGAAATGGCCGCCGAGCACGCGCGGCTGGCGGCCGTCTTCGGGTGAGCCGCTAGGCGCCGGCCGCCTGCGGCGCGGCGCCTTCGGCCATCGCCGCCTGGTCCATGTACATCAGCTCCCAGACGTGGCCGTCCAGGTCCTGGAAGCTGCAGCCGTACATCGGGCCCATGTCGGTGTTCGGCTTCCAGGGCTTGGCGCCGGCGGCCAGCGCCTTGCTCAACAGGCTGTCGACCTCGGCGCGGCTGCTTGCCGACAGGCAGGTCAGCACCTCGGTCGCCTTATGCGCGTCGGCGATGTCCCCGGTCACGAAATCCTTGAACCGGTGATGCTCCAGCAGCATCGCGAAGATGTTCTCTTCGATGACCATGCAGGCGGTGTCGGCGCTGCAGAACTGCTCGTTGAACGTGAATCCCAGCGCGCCGAAGAAATCGCGGGACGCCGTCACGCTTTTCACGGGTAGGTTCACAAAGATCATTCGCATGGGGGGCTCCTCCGGGGGGTTACGCACCCTAGGACGACGCAGGTTGGGCCGTCCCGACATTCGGGGCGGACTTTTTTCCGCCGGAGGCGTCCGGGCACAAAAAAGCGCGCCCGGCGAACCGGACGCGCTTCGATGTCGCTTTGCGTCGGCGGCTTAGGCCGCGGCGCCCAGGCTCAGGTTCTCGTAGCGAGCCAGGTGATGATCGGTCGAGCCGAAGGCGCTCTCGATCATGGTGGCGCGCTTGAAGTAGTGGCCGATGGCCATTTCGTCGGTCATGCCCATGCCGCCGTGCAACTGGATGGCGTTCTGGCCGATGAACTTGGCCGCCTTGCCGATCTGCACCTTGGCCGCCGAAGCGCCCTTGGCCCGCTCGATCTCGTCGTCGGCCAGCTTGATGTTGGCCATGTAGGTCATCGAGATCGACTGCTCGAGGTTGATGAACATGTCGACCATGCGGTGCTGCAGGACCTGGAACTGGCTGATCGGCTGGCCGAACTGCTTGCGCTGCTTGGTGTATTCCAGCGTGCCTTCGTGCAGCTTGCGGAACACGCCGCAGGCTTCGGCGCAGGTGGCGACGACGGCTTCGTCGATCACTTTCTGAACCAGCGGCAGGCCCGCGCCCTCGGCGCCGATCAGCGCGTCAGCGCCGACCGCGACGTTCTCGAAGGTCACTTCCGAAGCGCGGAAGCCGTCGACGGTCGGGTAGTCGCGGGTGGTCACGCCCTTGGCGTTCTTCGGCACGATGAACACCGAGACGCCCTGGGCGTCGCGCTGGCCGCCGCCGGTGCGGGCGGTGACGATCAGGTGCGTGGCGTAGGGCGCGCCGATGACCACGGCCTTTTGGCCGTTGATCACGTAGCCGGCGCCGTCCTTCTTGGCGGTGGTCTTCAGGTCCTGCCAAGTGTAGCGGGCCTGCGGCTCGGCATAGGCGAAGGCGATGATCGTCTCGCCGCCGATGATGCCGCCGATCAGGTCGGCCGCGCCGGCGTAGCCCGAATGCTTCAGGAAGCCGCCGCCGATCACCACGGTGCCGAGATAGGGCTCGACGACGAGCGACTTCCCGAGCTCTTCCATGATGACCATGTTCTCGGTCGAGCCGCCGCCCAGGCCGCCCAGTTCCTCGGCGAACGGCGCGCCCAGGATGCCGAGTTCCTCGGCGAAGGCCTTCCAAACGTTCGGACGCCAGCCCGGCTCGGCCTTCAGCGCGTCACGGCGCTGCTCGAAGCTGTAGTGGTCGGCCAGATAGCTCGCGACGGTGTCGCGCAGCATCGACTGTTCTTCGGTGAAGCTGAAATCCATCTGGTTTCCCCGTGCATCACCCCGCCCGGGCGCTCCGGCCCAGGCGGGAAATAAGTGTTGTTTTCTGACTTAAGACAATCGGCGCTTAGAGGCCCAGCACCATCTTGGCGATGATGTTGCGCTGGATCTCGTTCGACCCGCCGTAGATGGAGGTCTTGCGCATGTTGAAGTAGTTGCCAGCCACGCCGTCGGCGTAGTCCGGGCCGATGTTGGTGTTGTGGCCCAGGTCGCGCAGGTACGGCGCGCCGTAGTGGCCGACCGCTTCCAGCACCAGTTCGGTCAGGCGCTGCTGGATCTCGGTGCCCTTGATCTTGAGGATCGAGCTTTCCGGACCCGGGCCCTTGCCGCTGCTTTCGCCGGCCAGGGTGCGCAGTTCGGTGAACTCCAGCGCCGTCAGGTCGATCTCCAGCTCGGCGACCTTGCGCTTGAAGAACGGGTCGGCCAGCAGCTTGCCGCCGGCGTCAGACAGCTCGGTCGAGGCGATCTCGCGGACCTTCTCCAGGCCGCGCTTCGAGCGGGCGACGCCGGCGATGCCGGTGCGCTCGTGGGCGAGCAGCGCCTTGGCGCAGGTCCAGCCCTGGTTCTCGTGGAACACGCGGTTCTCGACCGGCACCTTCACGTTGTCGAGGAAGACGTCGTTGACCTCATGGCCGCCTTCCAGGGTCGTGATTCGGCGCACCTCGATGCCCGGGGTCTTCATGTCGATCAGCAGGAACGAGATGCCCGACTGCGGCTTGGCGTCCGGGTCGGTGCGGACCAGGAAGAAGCCCCAGTCGGCGTGCTGGCCGAGCGTCGTCCACGTCTTTTGGCCGTTGACGATGTAGTATTCCTTGCCGTCGTCGCCCGTGACGCGCTCAGCCTTGGTCTTCAGCGAAGCCAGGTCCGAACCGGCGCCCGGCTCCGAATAGCCCTGGCACCACCACACCAGGCCGTCGCGGATGCCCGGCAGGAACTTCTCTTTCTGCTCCTGGGTGCCGAAGGTGTAGATCACCGGGGCCAGCATCGATACGCCGAACGGCAGGATGCCCAGGGTGTCGGCGCGGGCCTGCTCTTCCGACCAGATGTACTTCTGGGTGGGGGTCCAGCCGGTGCCGCCAAACTCGACCGGCCACGACGGCGTCGCCCAGCCCTTCTTGGCCAGGATCCGGTGCCAGGAGAGATAGTCCTCCTTGCTCAGTTCCTCGCCGCGATCCTGCTTCTCGCGCAGTTGCTTGGGATAATTCTGGGCGATGAAGGTGCGGGCCTCCTCACGGAAGGCGGCGTCTTCAGGCGAAAAGTCGAGGTTCATAGGCGGCTCCCAGGCGCGAGCATTTACAGCGTATTTCGTTGGGCGCGGAACATACGCGCGTCGCGCGACAAAGTGAAGATGACCCTTACGTAAACGTCACATCAACTTATCGCGGTTCACTTAGATGCACGCTCAGCGCGGCAAGGAAAGGCGCAGAGGCGCCCGAATCACGCCGCCGATGACCGACGTCCCGTCCGGTGTTGTCAGATGCACGCGGAACCGCGGGGTCAATTTCAGCGCCGCTTCCTCGAAGCCAAGTCCGGCCGGCTCCACATGCACCACGGCGCAGTAGCTCACGCCACGGAGGCGCGGTGATGACGGGCGCCTCCAAGGATTTCGATGGCTCCGTCAATTCGGCCGCATAGAAGGCCTGAGCCAGAAAGCTCACCAGCAGCCCCCCCGTGTAGCTTGCGTCGCGCCGCCAGATATCTTGCGAACCTTCGCCTTGCGGCAGCGTTGGAGGCGTTGCGTCGCGCGCCCGCGGCGTGCATCCCTGAGCCCCATGCCGCGCATCCTCACCTACAACGTCCACCGCTGCGTCGGCACGGACCGTCGCCTGGACGTCGGCCGCGTGGCCGAGGTGATCGCCCGGCTCGAACCGGACATCGTCGCCCTGCAGGAGCTGGACGTGGGCCGCGCCCGCACCGGCGGCGTCGACCAGGCGCACCAGATCGCGCGGCGGCTGAAGATGGCCTTCCACTTCCATCCGGCCCTGCGCGTCGAGGAGGAGCTCTACGGCGACGCCATCCTCACCGTTTACCCCGAGCGGATGATCCAGACCGGCCCCCTGCCCGGCTACGCGCCGATTCCGCGGTTGGAGCCGCGCGGCGCGGTGTGGATCTCGACCGAGGTGGAGGGCCGCCCCGTGCAGGTGATCAACACCCATCTGGGCCTGATCCCCCGCGAGCAGCAGATCCAGGCCGCCTGGCTGGCCGGTCCGGCCTGGCTGGGACACCCGATGCGCCAAGGCCCGACGATCCTGCTCGGCGACTTCAACGCCACCGGCTCATCAGTGGTCTATCGCACCCTGGCGGCCAAGCTGGCCGCGGCGCGGCGGCTCTCGCCGCAACGCTCGCCGACCTCGACCTTTCCGTCGGCCCTGCCGGTGCTGCGCATCGACCACATCTTCGTCAGCCCGGAGATCAAGGTCGAGAACGTGTTCGTTCCCTTCGATCCCCTGACCCGCGTGGCCTCCGACCACCTGCCGCTGGTGATGGACTTCAGCGTGGCATGAACCGGGTGTGCATCAGGTCCTCGGTGTAGAGCAGGTCGCGTCGGCGCGTGGCGCGCCAGGAGTCGGCCACCGAGTACGGATCGCCGAGGTGATAGGTGGCGATGATCTCACCCAGCGGCGTCTGCCTCATCGGCAGGATCGGCGAAAGCCGCCCCTGCGCGTTCAGGTGCTCGATCGCCGCGATCATCCCTCCGCGCTTGGCCCTGGCCTTGGCCACGGCCTCGCCCGTGCACCCCAGAAAGTGGCCGATCAGCCGGTCCCGTAGGGCGCCGATGGTGCGCTCCTCATGGCCGCCCTCGACCTGCACGCCCAGCTCGACCTCGGTGTCGAAGCCGCCCGAGCGGTTGTTGAGGTTGGCCGACCCCACCCGCGCCAAGCACTCGTCGATGATGGTCACCTTGGAGTGGACGATGATCTTCGTCCCGGCCGGCGTCGTCGGATACCAGGCGCGGAACCGCCCGAAGACGTCGGCCGAGCGCAGCCGCCAGAGCATGTTCGATCGCGCCCGGTCCATGGTCAGCTGGTCGAACCAGCTCGGGCTCTGGCCGGTCGAGATCAGCACAACCTCCGGTCCGTCCGGCTCGGCCAGCCGCTTTGCCAACGCCGCGGCGTAGAGCGGCGAGGTGAAGTACTGGTTCTCCAGATAGATCACCGACTTGGCCGCCAGGATCGATTCGATGGTCAGGCGGCGGATCTCTGTCACTTCGGGACGCTCGTTCCAGGCCGGCTCTGTGCGCTGGATCGAGACCTCGACGTCGCTCAGGTGCGCGGGGAGGTAGGCCGGCCAGGGATCCTCCTCCGCCGACTCAGGCTTGGGCAGCGCCTCCCCCGTGGCGCGACGCCAACGTTCGCGCGCCAGGTCCCCCAGGGCCTGCGCCGCGGCGCCGTCGACCATCATCATCACTTCGTGGCGCGGGGCGTGATGGTGCTGATCGGGCATGATCCGCCGCGGGTCATGCTCCAGGTGTCCAGGCGTGTCCCAGCGATCGACGCTGATGTCCCCGCCCCCGCAGAACGCCAGGGCGTCGTCGACAACCAGCACCTTCTGATGGTGGCAGGCGCCGAACGGCACGTGATCGTCGAGCCAGAACTTCACATTGGTGCCGTGGAACCACTTGCGGGCCTTGTGCGGAAAGAACTGCTGGCTGGCCGCGATCGGCAGGGCCGATTTCCAGATCAGCACCCGGATGTCGAGATCCGGTCGCGCCTTGGCCAGCGCCACCAGGATGCGCCCCACCTCGTCGGGATCGGAGGGGCCATCGAAGCCGTCCGGGAACAGCCGCGCCCGCGGATCGAACCCCCAGCCCAGCAGCAGCACAGAGCGGCGCGCCTTGCGCAGCGCCTCGAAGACCGCCGTGAAGTAGGCCTCGGTATCGACCAGAAAGGCGGCGCGGCCCGCGCGCTCCTTGCGCCAGCACGTCTCGCCGGGCCTCAACAAATCCATCACCGACCCAATCGCCCAGCCACAGCCTCCACCCATCAAAGCCTATGGCCAAGCCTGGTTCCGCCGCAAAAGAAAAGAGCGCCCGGCCGGGGGACGCGGGCGCTCAGTCTGGAAGCGACTGCCGTGTGGGGACCGGCAGCAGTCGAGCCTTAGCCCTTGTAGGCCTGGCAGGGGCCGTTCAGTTCGGCGACAAGGCGCGCCTTGCGGTCAGTGTTATCGGTCTTGCCTTCGCGCTTGGCCTTGTCGAACTCGGTCTTGCCGCGATCGGTGACGAAGGCGTTGCGGGTGCGGCCCTCGCTCTTAATGAAGGCGTCCATCGACGCAGTGTCTACGCTGGCGATGCCCGAGGCGGCCAGTCCACGGCAGCGGTTGGCCTTCAGATAATCCACGTCGCTCACGGCCGCCGAAGCGGAACCGGCCGCAGCCAGCAAACCAGCGGACGTCAGGGCGATGGCGAACAGTTTCATGGCGTAACTCCCTCGAAATTCGATGAGGGGAAACTGCTCGCGGGGCCACGAACACTCAAATGAATTCCCGGCAATGATTAGTATTCGCAGATTAAATTAAAGCAATGAAACACCACGGTTACCACGAAACATAAACACCTTGTAATGATACACGCGCGACGCAAAGCTAAGGCATGACACTTTCGCTCACGCTTGACGCCGACCAGGTCAACACCCTGCTTCGACGCGCTTTTCCCGACGGATCCGACGCCCATTTCCCCCGTGTGACCGAGATTGCACCCGGGCGGGCGGTTCTCGTGCGCGCCTACCACGACAGCATGCTGCGTCCAGGGCGGCTGATCTCCGGCCCGAACCTGATGGCGCTGGCCGACACCGCGGCCTACGCGCTGATCCTGGCTCACATCGGCGACCAGCTGATGGCGGTGACCAGTTCGCTGGTGATGAACTTCCTGCGCGGCGCCCAGCCTGGGGACCTGTACGCCGAGGCGCAGATGCTGCGGCTCGGACGGCGCAACGCAGTATGCGACGTTCGGCTCTGGACCGAACATCCTGACCGACTGGCGGCCCAGGCCACCGTCACCTACGCTATCCCCTGATCAGCCGCCCCTCCCGGACCCATGACCGACGTTCCCGCCACCCCGCCCGCCCCCATCAAGACCCCCTGCATCAAGGTCTGCGTCGTCGATGGGGAGAGCGGACTCTGCCTCGGCTGCTATCGCCGCCTCAGCGAGGTCGCCGGCTGGGCCAAGCTGAGCGACGAGGATCGGGCCCGGATCATGGCCGAACTGCCTTCCCGCCGCAGTCGGATCCGACCCGAAAAGTTGGGAATGTTTTAACCTTAAACCTTTGCCGTAGTTAGGTTTTCAGAAACTCCCGATTCACGCCTTGCAAACCTCGCCGCCGTAAGGTCCGCGCCGAACAGGGTCGAAACCGGCCCGCGGTGAAGCCGAAGCGGCAAGGTGTGTGGGACATGCTCAAACTGGCGATGGTGGCGCTTCTGGGCGCCGTGTCTGCGGTGGGCGCGGCCGAGGCCCTGAACACGTTCACGGATCCGAAGCCGGAACTGCGCGCAGCGCTCGCCATTGCGCCGCAGTCCGCGCCCCACGCCCAGCCGGCCTCGATCGCCAAGGGCGGTGACGGCCACTACTGGGCCGAGGCGGACGTCAACGGCTCGCGCGTGCGCTTCCTGGTCGACACCGGAGCCAGCGCCGTCGCCCTGACCCTGGCCGACGCCCAGCGCCTCGGCATCGCCACCGACAAGCTCGACTACAACTATAAGGTCGTCACCGCCTCGGGCGAGACCCGCGCCGCGGCCGTGAAGCTGGGCCGCGTCTCGGTGGCCGGCGCCGCGCTCAACGACGTCGACGCCATGGTGATCGAGAGCGGGCTGGAAAGCTCGCTGCTCGGCATGACCTATCTAGGCCGCCTCGCCAGCTTCGAGGCTACGCGCACGGCGCTCATCCTGCGCCCGTAGGACCTGGGCCAGGGCCGCGTCGATCACCTCGAGACCGGCGCCCGACTTCACGCCCTCGACCGTCAGCACCCGACGCCAGCCGCGCGCGCCGGGCAGGCCGTGGAACAGCCCCAGCATGTGGCGGGTCATGGCCGCCAGGTGGGTGCCGCGCGCCAATTCGCGCGCGACATAGGGGCGGTAGAGCTCGACCGCCCTGAAGGCGTCGACGTCCTCGACGGCCATGCCAAACACCCGCCGGTCAACCTCGCCCAGCAGCGCCGGCGTGTGATATGCCGCCCGCCCCAGCATAACCCCGTCGACGGCGCCGAGATGCGGCTGGGCCTCGTCCAGAGAACCGATCCCACCATTGATGGCGATGGTCAGGTCGGGCCGCTCGCGCTTCAGCCGGTGCACCAGCGGGTAGTCGAGCGGCGGCACGTCGCGGTTCTCTTTCGGCGACAACCCCTTCAGCCACGCCTTGCGGGCGTGGACGACGAAGCTCGACACGCCGGCCTGGGCGCAGAGGTCGACGAGCTGGAACAGGCTCTGCTCGGGATCCTGGTCGTCGACGCCGATCCGGCACTTCACCGTGACCGGGACCTTCACCGCCGCGCCCATGGCCGCCATGCACTCGGCCACCAGCTCCGGCTCGCGCATCAGGCAGGCGCCGAACCGGCCGCTCTGCACCCGGTCGGAGGGGCAGCCGACATTGAGGTTGATCTCGTCATAGCCCTCGGACTCGCCGATCTTCGCCGCGGCGGCCAGGTCGGCCGGCTCCGAGCTGCCCAGCTGCAGCGCGACCGGATGCTCGGCGGGGTCATAGGCCAGCAGCCGCTCACGGTCGCCATGCAGCACGGCCCCGGTGGTCAGCATCTCGGTATAGAGCAGCGCCCGGCTCGACAGCGTGCGATGCAGACTGCGGCAATGCCGGTCCGTCCAGTCCATCATAGGTGCAATAGACAGCCTATGTGCTTGAAAATGCGCTAGTTTTTCCATATAACCTAGGGAGTTAGGCCGGCCGCCGGACGCGCGGTTCTACGCCATTTTTCGACGGAATTCGCCCCCTTTCGCCAACTCACTGCACCCGTTCTGCACCCAAAAATGGCATCGATCCGCAAGCAAAAATCCGGCCGCTGGCGCGCCCAAGTCCGTCGCAAGGGCCGGGCCATCAGCGAGACTTTCGTCCGCCATGAAGACGCCAAGAGCTGGGCGCTCGACACGGAGCGCCAGATCGATCGTGGCGAGACGCCGCTCGCCACGCGGGTCGCACGCATCCGCACCTTCGGCGAACTCATCGATCTTCACATCGACGACATGAAGGAAGTTGGTCGCGCGCCCGGCCGCTCCAAGGACGCCACCCTGCAGATGCTGAAGCGCACTCTCGGTAAGCTGAAGCTCGTGGAGGTGGATCGCGAGCGTCTTGTCCATTTTGGACGAGCCAGGGCAGCCGCAGGGGCCGGTCCGATGACCGTTGGAATGGATGTCGGAGCGATCCGCCTCGTCCTTTCCCACGCGGCCGCGGTTCACGGCGTGCCGGTAAAGGTAGAGCCGGTCGACCTTGCTCGCATTGCGCTGAAGCGGCTGGGGCTGGTGGGCAAGAGCAATGAGCGTGACCGCCGACCGAGCGAGGAGGAGCTTGCGGCTCTCTTCGCCCATTTTGACGCGAACGAACGGCTGACGATGCCGATGAGCCGCATCATCCAATTCGCCATAGCCACAGCCATGCGTCAGGAGGAGATCTGCAGGGTCACCTGGAGCGACCTCAACACGCGGACGAAAATGCTCACCATCCGCGATCGCAAGGATCCCCGGCAGAAGAAGGGAAACGACCAGAGGATCCCCCTCCTCGCGGTGTCGGGATACGACGCAATGGCTCTCATCGAAGAGCAGCGCGCAATCCGGACTAACGAGGACGACCGCATCTTCCCCTATGTGCACAAGTCGGCGGGCACCGCATTCACACGGGCCTGCCGTGAGTTGGACATCGAAGACCTCCACTTTCACGACCTTCGACATGATGGCACGAGCCGTCTCTTCGAGGCAGGTTATCGCATCGAACAGGTGGCCCTCGTTACGGGCCACAAGGATTGGAAGATGCTGCGCCGCTACACACACCTGCGCCCAGAGTCGCTTCACACCGCTTTGGGCAGCAGCCCGCCGCTGCGCTAGCGCTCGGCGCCCGCTCATGAGATGGCTTTGATCGCGGCTTCTCGGTCCCGGATCGGACGCCGACCTAGCGGCTCTAGGCTTAGGAGCGGTGATGGCGCGAGTCCTAGCTTTGCAAGTAGCGGGTCCGTATGACCTGCATCGCTTCGCGTCGCGATCAGCGGTGGGGAGACATCATCTCGCCCGCCGAATTTCGAGGCGCTCGGCAGGTCGTCTACCAGGTTGGCGAGCGAAGCGCCCTGGCCCGGGCAGGGCTGATCCAGCCCACCTCTGTTCTGGAGGTGTCGCCAGTTTGCGAAGTCCCGAATTTCCTCGTCATCGGGGCGATCGTTGAGGAAGCAGAGTGTCTGGCCCTGGTGCCCCGCAAACTCGCCCAGGAACTTGCCCGCTCGCGCGACATACGCCTCCTGGAGATCGACTATCCCAACCGTCGGCTGGATATCGATGCGTTCTGGACGCCTGCCGCTGCGTCCAAGCGCGGCCACGACTGGTTCAAGGCCTTGCTCAGCCGCGCCGCATCCGAACTCAGGTAGAGACCCGCCACCAAAGGAACGGCCCGGATCTTAAAGATCCAGGCCGTTTGGAGGCTCTCGGCTCAGAAGCCGCTAGCTCGGCGTGAAGGCGGGGAAGTACTGGCCGTCCTTCGCAGCCTGGAGCACGACCTTGACGGGCAGTCCAATGCGCAAGGCCGCCGGATCTGCATCCAGGATATGGGTCAGAACGGTCGGCCCCTCGGCGAGCTTCACGTAGGCGATCACGTTCGTGCCCGGCGCAGGCTCGCCATTGCAGTAGGAGTAGATCTCGCCGCGGCCTGACGCCGCCTCCCAGGTCACATCGAAGGAGAAGCAGAACGGACAGAAGGCGCGCGGATACCAGTGCGCCTTCCCGCAATCGCCGCAGGTCGGGACCATGAAGCGACCCTCTGCGGCGGCCGCGGAGAAGGCCATAGCCTCGGGATGGTTCTGTTGCAGAGCCTGATCGACTTGCATGTACCTACTCTCGTTCCAGGATAACGGTTGCGCTGCCGTGGCGACTGCCAAGCCAGCCTCCGGTGCCGTGAGCCAAGGCAAGCTTGCAGTCCTTCACCTGGACTGCCGGATGAGCTTCGCCGCGCAGCTGCCGAACCGCTTCAATGACCTTTGTCATCCCCCCGCGATTGGCCGGGTGATTGTTGCAGAGCCCGCCGCCGTCAGTGTTCACCGGCAGGCGGCCGATGCCAGAGATCAGCTGGCCGTCGGCGACGAAGCGGCCGCCCTGGCCCTTCTCGCAGAAGCCCAGGTCCTCTAGCTGCATAAGGACGGTGATAGTGAAGCTGTCATAGATCGAGGCGTACTGAATATCCGCCGGGGTCACGCCAGCATCGGCGAAGGCGGCAGGTCCAGAGAACGCCGCTCCCGAATAGGTCAAATCCACGGCCCCGCCGTCCTGGCCCTTCAGCGCCTCGCCCGCGCCCCTCACCTTCACCAGCGGCCGGCCAAGGTTCATGGCGATCTCCGGGCGCGTGACGATCAGTGCGCCCCCGCCGTCAGAGACGACGCAGCAGTCGAGCCGATGCAGCGGATCCGAGATCAGCGGCGACTGCAGGACATCCTCGACGGTGACCACCTTCTGAAGCATGGCGTGAGGATTGTGCTGCGCGTGGTGGGAAGCGGCGACCTTGATCCAGGCCAGCTGTTCGCTGGTGGTGCCGAACTCATGCATGTGTCGGCGCGCGCAGAGCGCATAGAGATCCACAAGGCGCGCATTGACCGGCGGCTCCCAGGGACGCGTCGGATGAGACGGCGGACCGCCAAAGCCACTGATCGCTTCGGTCCGGGGTCGACCCGCCAGGGTGATCAGCGCGACATTACACTTGCCCGCTGCAATGGCCTGGGCCGCGTGCCCGACCAGGGAGATGTAGCTGGACCCGCCGATGTCGCTGGAATCGATGTGACGGGGCTTCAGCCCCAGATAGTCGACCATCGCCAGCAGTCCGCCTGGAGCGTCGCCGCCACAGAAGAAACCATCAACGTCGTCACGGCTGAGCCCTGCGTCCGCCAGCGCGCCGGCGGCGCACTCGGCATGGAGCCGTCCGACTGAAATGTCAGTCGCCTTTCGGGTCGGATGTTCGAAGGCGCCTGCGATATACGCCATCCCTACGCTCGTCATTGCTGTCCTGTTCACACCGGTCGATTGCAGCGATCGGAGGAGCCGGCAGAGGGCAGCCATCCAGAACGCACTTGAAGACGCGCCCGTTTGGAACCTTGGAACGGAGTTCGAAAAGAGAGCGGATGAAGAAATCTGCGTGCAGTCGTCAGCGGTGCGATACCCGCCGCCTCAGAGGAGCCGGGGCCGCCAGACAAAAAGACGCGGGGCCCCTAGGGACCCCGCGCGGAAGACTGGATAGCTGACTTTGCCCTAGAGGGTCGCCAAGGCGTTGCGCCCCCAGCGTCCCTCAGGGCTGCTGGGCGCTAGGCACGGGCTGGGATGATCACCTTCATGGACTCGTAGCCCTTCACGAAGCTCGAGTAGGTCCGGATGGGTTCTTCGACGACCTTGATCTCCGGGAAGCGCTTGAGGATCTCTTCCCAGATGATCTGGAGCTGCAGCTCGGCCAGGCGGTTGCCGACGCAGCGGTGGATGCCAAAGCCGAAGGAAAGATGGTTCCGCGGACGGGCGCGGTCGATGATGTAGTCGTTCGGCCGCTCGATGACCTCGTCGTCGCGGTTGCCCGAGACGTACCACATGACCACCTTGTCGCCCTTTTTGATGGTCTTGCCGCCCAGTTCGTAGTCCTGGGTGGCGATGCGGCGCATGTGGGCCAGCGGCGTCTGCCAGCGGATGGTCTCGGAGACCATCGAGGGGATCAGCGACGGGTTCTCGCGCAGCTTCTTGTACTGGTCGGGGTTCTGGTTCAGCGCCAGGACCGAGCCGGTGATGGTGTTGCGGGTGGTGTCGTTGCCGCCGACGGTCAGCAGCACGATGTTCCCGAAGTACTCGCGCGGTTCCATGTTCCGGGTTTCCGGACCATGCGCCAGCATCGAGATCAGGTCGCCCCCGGGCGGGGCGTTGACTCGCTGGTTCCACAGCCCAGTGAAATAGGCGTGGTACTCGATGAAGATCTGCATCTTCTGTTCGATGGTGTCGACCAGCGGGCTCTTGCCGGGCACCGCGGTCACCACGTCCGACCAGTAGGTCAGCTTGCGGCGGTCTTCCTGCGGCATGTCGAACAGGGTGGCCAGGGTCATGGCCGTCAGTTCCATCGAGACCTTGTCGACCCAGTCGAACTCCTGGCCGATCGGCAGGCCGTCGAGGATCTTGGCGGCGCGCTCGCGGATCAGCGGGCCAAGGATCGCCAGGTTAGCCGGCGCCACCGCCGGGCTCACGGTCTTGCGCTGAACATCGTGCTTAGGCGGGTCCATGGCGATGAACATGGGCAGAGGCCCTTCTTCGCCTTCCTGGCTGGCGATGGTGATGCCGCCTTCCGAGGAGAACACCTCATGGTTCGTATCGACCGCCATGATGTCGTTGTATTTGGTGATCGACCAGTACGGGCCGTATTCGCTCTCGGCCGTATAGTGAACCGGGTCTTCCTTGCGCAGGCGCTCAAGAATGGGCCAGTGCGCGTCAGTCCGGAACAGGGCCGGATCGCCCGGATTCAACTGATCCAGCGGCAGGGCGTAGGCCTGCGCACGCGCCTCGGCGGCCAGGTCGATATTTCCGTCGCTCATGTCTCTATTCCTTCCCTTTGCGCTCTGAGGCGCAATCAGGTGCGCGAGCAGGCGCATGTCCAATCCGGACTGATCCAATAATTGTGGCGCTGGCTTATGAAACGGAACCACGTGATCCCGCCAGTTCGCCACTATCAGCTGATTGGATGCACATCGGACGCTTCAGCGTCAATGTTCGAATCTCGTTCGACGTTCGAACATTGTTCGAACGCTGCGTAAGCTTGTGAATACGAGTCCGTGGCGCGACTTTATGACTTCACCGCAGGACGCCTTACTTACACCCTCCAATTGATCTGAGGCTTGAGGACCCGCTCAAGCGACATCGGATGCTCTAGTAAGTCAGGCTGTGGAGTTGGGCGGCGAAGTCACCGCAATGCGCCGATGATTCGAACCTCGCGAGCGGTTGGGTCAGCGCGACGCCAACCGCCCCTCAACAATTGTGACGGCGCCGCAGGAAATTCCTCAAGCTTTTCAGAGCCTCCGAGCTAGGCCGAATTGCACTGCACATTGGGGCTTTTCGAACCTCGTTCGAGGAAGGCTTTTGCCGGCCGCCGGCGCCGGAGTGCGCCTGGGAGGGAGTTCAATTATGTCGAGTTACGCCCAGCCGTCGGGCCTTAGATCTTCACGCAAGTGGCTGCTGAACACGTTGCTGGCGACCGCTTCGGTCAGCGCGGTGGCCGCCATCGCGCCGCACGCCAACGCTCAGGAGGCGGCCGGCTCGTCCGACGCCCCGATGATCGAAGAACTGGTCGTGACCGCGGAAAAGCGCGAACAAAGCCTGCAGGACGTTCCGTCCGCAGTTTCGGCCTATACCAGCGAGAAGCGCGACGTCCTGGGCGTCGGCACTGTCGAGGATCTCGCCCGCATCACCCCTGGCGTTAGCTACACCAACAACGACCGCATGTCGGTGCGCGGCATCGGCCGCCTGACCAACGCCATTGGTACTGACCCGTCCGTCGCCGCGTATTCCGACGGCATCTTCTCGAATTCGATGTTCGATGCGACCACCCCGTCGATCTTCATCGAACGCACCGAGGTGCTGCGCGGCCCGCAGGGAACCCTCTATGGGCGCAACTCCATCGGCGGCGCGCTCAACATCATTTCCAAGCGCCCGACGGACTACATGAGCGGCGAAGCTCGCGCTATGATTGGCAACTACGGCTCCTACCGCCTGGACGGCATGGTCCGCGGTCCGATCCTGGAAAACCTTCGGTTCCTGGTCGGCGCGTCCATGGAGCGTCGCGACGATGGATTCATCAAGAATTCCGGCCCCGCCCGCGACAGCGGCGAGGTCTCGCGCTACACGCTAGAAGCCCAACTGGAAGCCGACCTGGGTGAGAACACCACCGCACGGCTCCGCTATACGAAGTTCGATTGGGACGACAGCTACGGCGTCGGCAATCCCATGGTGAACAACCTGTCGCCCTACGACACCACTTCGTTGACGGGCGCCGGCACCTCGGCTCTCTACTACAACAGCACCTATGGGCTGACCGACCGCAACCCGGCCGTGACCAACCCCTACGAACAGAACGTCAACTCGCCGAGCTACGGCTCGCTCGACAGGCACCATCGCCTGCACCTGGATGTGACCTCCGACCTCGGCTGGGCCACTCTGAAGTATCTGGGCGGCTACCAAACCTACAACTACAACACCTCGACCGACTCCGACGGATCGGCGCGTATCGGCCCGCAGAACATCCTTGTCGACCTCGATGGCGCCGGCCCCCTGCCCTCGTTCCTTGCTCAGAACGTGTCGACCGATGCGCGGACGTTCTACGAGGAGCGCCAGTCCTGGTACTCCAATGAACTGAACCTCTCGTCGAACGGCGAAGGTCCGATCAATTGGATCGTGGGCGTCTATCAGTACTATCAGAAGTACGATCAGCCGCAGGGTATTCGGGTCGTCGGCGATCCGAGCATCTTCAATCCTATCGGCCTGACGGGCGCGCCCTCGGATCCGAACCCGCGCGGCGCCTTCCTCTATGTCGACGGCCACCTGGAAACGAAGTCCTACGCCGCCTTTGGTCAGGTGGACTGGGAATTCGCGCCGGACTGGACCGTGACCGCGGGCCTTCGCTACACGAAGGATGAGAAGAACGGCTACGATGTCGCCCGCTATGTCGCGCGCATCCCGACCCTGGCCCTCGCCTTCGGCGCCGCCGTGCCTCCGGCCGTCGCACAAGGCTTCGCCGTCGACGTTTCAACCCAACAGGTCTGCGGCGGCACGACGCTGGCCTCCTGCGCCGCCAACCCGGCGACTGCGAGCCTGGTTCTGAACCCGGGCGGCGGCCTGCGCCGCGATCTGGGCGGTGACTGGGACGCGGTGACGGGCACCCTCAGCGTTCAATGGGCCCCGGATCGCTACACCAATCTCTACCTGCGTTACTCGCGCGGCTACAAGTCCGGCGGCTGGTTGGGCTCCTCGGGTCTGTCGCCCGACCCGTATGCCGACCCGGAGTACGTGAACAGCTACGAACTCGGTTTCAAGAAGACGTTCGGCGGTCAACTGCAGACCAACGCGGCGCTGTTCTACACCGACTATCAGGGCTTCCAGGCTCCGCTGACAGTGCCGCTCGGCGCTATCACCGCAACTCAGTTCCTCAACCTGGACGCCGCCATCTGGGGCCTGGAACTCGAAACCCAGTGGTCGCCGATCCGCGGGCTGAACTTCCTGCTCAACTACGCCTACCTGAACACCGAGCTGAAGAGCGGCTGCTGCTTCGTCGATACGGCCGATCCGCTGGCGCTCGCGGCTGGCGCGCGGCCGGTCGGCCCGGCCGTCAATGGACGTGTCCAGCAATCGCTGGTCGGCAACGACCTGCCGCTGTCGCCGGAACACAAGGCGACGGCCGGCGTGACCTATGCCTTCGACCTCTTCGAGGGCACGATGACGCTCAGCGGCACCGCCAGCTATATCGACGAGCAGCAATCGCTGCTGTTCAAGAACCCGATCTACAGCACCAAGGCTTTCACCACCGGTGATCTGCGTGCGCTGTGGTCGGACGGTGAGAAGAAGTACACCGTGATCGCGTTCGTGAAGAACGTGACCGACGAAGTCGGCTACGGAAACTCCATCGCCAACCCGACCGCCCCCACCGCCGTGGGCGCGCGCCGGCAGGTCAGCCTGAACTTCCCGCGGACCTACGGGATCGAGCTGCAGTATCGCTTCTAGGGTTCGGCGAGACTAAAGCGGCCGAGGGGCGCGGTTCATCGAACCGCGCCCCTTTCCCTTTTGTGGGCGGGGCGTGGCGATTATCGACTGCATTGCAAACTTGCAGTGGCGCCGAGCCAACTCAGCGCATCAGCGCATTGCCGTTGTTGGCGAGGAACTGCCCAGCCGTCATTCCATGAAATTCGATCCGATGCCCTTCAGGCGCGCCGCCCGTCCGCCCGCTCAGCATTGAGCGCACCAGGGCTCGAGCCAGGTCCTGATTGGATGAGGACTCGTTGAAGACTGTTCCAGTGACTGAGGCCGGCGGACACCTCACGTTCGGGGTCAGCATATCCATGTTCTGATCCAGGAAGCTGAATCCCAGGAAAACAACCTGTTCGGCTTCGAGCAGGGCCTCGTGAATGGGAAGGTGCTGGGCGTCGTGGGCCCCCTCCGTAAAGGTCCGAATGCCCTTCGCGAGAGTCAGAAGCTGTTCGTGCGACGAGAGCTCCACGCCGTAGTCCGCCCGCAGCGACTGGGAAACGTCCAGATCCCAAGGCAAAGCGCCGATCCGTCCGTAGGGATGGATGATGCGCATTCCCGCCATGACGCGGGCAGCCTCCTCCTCGTTGAAATCGCCGTACTCCACCAACGCATTGAAGAAGTAGTGCTCTATGCATCGGTCGTAGTTGAAGCAGACAAAGGTGACGTTTCGGAAGAGATCGGCGATGCGAGCCTTTCCTGCGACGCCTTCCTGCATGCGCCCGAACAACTGCCCCAGCCAATGCGGCTGGTCGCGCGTGACGCCCGCGATGGCGGCATGATCTAACGGCGTTGGCTGCAGGCTGCTCGCGCGCTCGGCCTCCAAGATCGTTTGCACGATCGCCAGCTTGCCCAACTGGACGATCCGCGGGTCGTCCGATCGGAAGGCCAGGTAGCGGTCGATGGAGGTTGAGTGGGGAAGTCCACGGGCGATTTTGCCCGCCGCCTCGAGCCAGAGCCCGACCTTGTTGCCGGCATCGATTTGTTCCTGATGAGCCAGCTTCCTGACGGCGCTCAGCATGAGCTCGTCGTACGGCTCCATGTCCCGGGCGCGTTGCGCCCGGGAGAGGCTACCCATTCTGTCGACGATCTGAGACTTGAGCGTCTCGCCTACCGGTAGGCCATATTCGAAGCTGCAGCCGGCTCCGACAACGAAGACGGTCCTTCGTGCGAACATGTCCTTGCGCCCCTCGCCCGAAGCGCAAGCCTGGGCCAACCGACCCTGCGTTGCCGCCCCTAAGCGGCGCATTAGGGTGAGCAGCCGTATGAATTGCAAGGCGGCCGCCTACAGCTCGTCGGCCTGAGACGGGAAGGCAGATCCTCGCAGCGAGCCGCCGGTAGTACGAGCAGGCCAGGCGCGCCGGGCTCTATCCCGACGCGCCTGCGCTATTTCAGGCCGCGGCCTGCAGCGCCGGCCGGCCCAGGATCATGTCCGCGGCCTTCTCAGCGATCATCATCGTCGGCGCGTTGGTATTGCCCGACACCAGGCGCGGCATCACCGAGGCGTCTACGACTCTGAGGCCGTCGATGCCGATCACCCGCAGCTGCGGATCGACGACAGCCATCGGATCGCGGCCCATCTTGCAGGTGCCAACCGGGTGGTAGAGCGTCTGCCCAGCCGCCCGTGCATAGGCGAGCAGCGCCGCGTCCCCTTGCAGGCCATCGCCTGGGATGAGCTCTTGCTGGATTTGCGGGGCGAGCGAGGCTTGCGCCGCAATCGTGCGGGCCCACTTCAGCGAGGCGATCGCTACCTCCTGATCGATGGGGTCGGCGAGGTAGTTCGCAAAGATCTTCGGATGCGCCTGAGGATCGCTGCTGCGAATATGAATGTGACCACGCGACTCCGGACGAAGCTGGCACGGCGCCATCGTCAGCCCCGGCTGGCTGTCCATGACCATCTTGCCGGCCGCCATGGTCTTTTCGCGATCGGTCGAGGCGGGGAGAATGTGGAACTGGATGTCCGGCTCGGCCAAGTCCGGCCGCGACTTGCAGAACGCCGCGACGTGCGCGGCCGACAGGGTCAGGAGCCCCCGCCGCAGCACGGCGTATTTCACGATCTCGCCGGCGAACCGCGCGCCGCGCGTGAGTTCGTTCACCGACAGGACGCCCGGCTTCAGCCGCCATTGCATTGGGATCATGTAGTGGTCTTGAAGGTTCTCGCCCACGCCGGGCAGGTCCTTCACGACTGGCACGCCCAGTTGCTGCAGCAGAGCGCCAGGTCCGACGCCCGAGAGCTGCAACAGCTGGGGAGAATTGACTGCGCCGCCCGCCAGGATGACCTCTTTGCGGGCGCGCGCCGTGCGCGTGACGCCCTGCTGGATGAAGGCCACCCCGACCGCACGGCGATCCTCGATCAAGACCTTACTGGCGAGCGCGCGGGTTTCGACCCTGAGGTTGGGCCGCTTCATTGCGGGGTGCAGATAGGCGACAGCGGCTGAGTTCCGCTGACCATTCTTGACGGTCAACTGATACCAGCTGACGCCCTCCTGGTTCTCGCCATTGATGTCACGACGCGGCAACCCAGCTTCGACGCAGGCGTCGATCACCGCCTCGGAGATGGTGTTAGAATCGCGAGGATCAGAGACGTTGAGCGGCCCGCCGGTTCCGTGCCACGCGTCCTCGCCACGCTCCTGGTGTTGGGAGCGGCGGAAGTAGGGAAGGACGTCGTCCCAGGCCCACCCTTCGCAATTCAGCTGACGCCAGTTGTCATAGTCGGCGTGTTGGCCGCGGATGTAGAGCAGGCCATTGATTGAGGACGAACCACCGAGCACCTTGCCTCTCGGCCAGACGTGCTCGCGGGCATTCGTGCCTGGGTCGGGCTCCGTTTTGTAGAGCCAATTGACCTTGGGATCCTTGATGGTGACGCCATAGCCCACCGGCACGTGGATCATCATGTTCGAGAAGAACTGGCTCGGCTCACGCGTAGGGCGATCATCGCCGCCGGCCTCAAGCAGCAAGACCTTAGTCTTGCCATCGGCGCTGAGCCGATTGGCGAGGACGCATCCCGCCGAGCCGCCGCCGACGATCACATAGTCGGCTTCCACCACGTCCACCATTCGTCCCTACTCCGTCACGCCGGGCGCCCCGCCCCCAGCTCTTTGTTGTTGCGCCGGTCGGAAGGCTCAGCGCCCGGACCAGGTCGTTCGTCGTCAAGGCCAGTCTCACGACCCCGACCAAGAGCCTCGCCGTCGCGCAAGACGTCGGCCCGGTGCTGGTTTGATAGTTAAAACGTTGTTCGAAAAGGCCTATCGTGCGTGGAAAGCGACAGGCTTGGCCCCGATCGGACAACAGGAAGATCCACTGTCCCGCCACGCGATCCGACGGCTGGCGGAAGCTTCACTCAAACCCGCTCATTTGCTTGCGTGAGTTCCTGCTAGGCGGGAGCTTGGCGTGTCAGCGCGCCCTCGAGGAACACCTCCACGCACTGGCGCAGAAGAGCTTCCAGATCATGCTCAGCGGCCCCCACTGGCACGAACGTATCGCTGAACGTTAGGGCAGTGAGCAACGGAGAGAGGATTTGTAGGGCGAAAAGGCGGGGATCTCCGCTGCGCACCTCCCCGCGCGCCTGGGCGTCCGCGACAGCGTGTTCGAGACTTGCCAAGGCTGGCTGAAGGACCTGATCGTGGCAGATCTGCGCCAGTTCCGGGAAGGCGCGAGATTCTGAGACCACCAACTTGAAGACCGCCGCCAGGGGAGTCGTTGCGGCAACTCTTGCCATGGGCTCGGCTAGACCTCGCAGCAATGGCGCAAGGCCGCCCGGCGCGGTCTCGGTGCGGTCCTTTAGGGATTGGACGTGAGGCGCCAGGGTATCAATCACCACGGCGCGAAACACGTCCTCCTTCGTGGCGAAGTATCGGTAGATGAGACTTCGCGCGATCCCAGCGCGCTGCGCGACAGCCTCAAGCTTTGCTTCGTTGAAGCCCCGCTCCAGGAACTCGGCCGCGGCAGCTTCGAGAATCTCGGTGGTTCGCGAGGCGCTGCGCCGGGAATATCGTCGGCGTCCTGACGGCGATCTGGCTACAAGTTCTTGGCCTACTTCCATGCGGGATCGTCTCAAACGCCCGCCCCGTGAGGCGGCGCCCTCTCTTAAAAGTCAGAGTCGGCGGCCGAGCAGATCGCGGCCGCCGCCATTTTGCGCCAGGCTAGATCTGGCGGGTGCGGCCTTCCCAGTAGGGGGCGCGGACCTTGTTGCGCTGGATCTTGCCAGCTTCGGAACGCGGCAGGTCGGTGACGAAGTCGAGGCTGCGCGGCACCTTGAAGGCCGGCAGGGTCTTGCGGCCGAAGTCCAGGATCTCCTGGGCCAGGGCGTCGGACGGGGCGTAGCCCGGCTTCAGCATGATCACGGCCTTGACCTGCTCGCCCCACTCGTCGTGCGGCACGCCGACCGTGGCGCTGTCGGCGACGGCGTCATGCTTGATGAGCTCGTTGTCGACTTCCTGCGGGTAGATGTTCACGCCGCCGGAGATGATCGTCTCGGCGTTGCGGCCGGTGAGGAACAGGTAGTCGTCCTCGTCGAAGTAGCCGATGTCGCCCATGGTGAAGAAGTCGCCGACGCGGTTGGCGTTGGTCTTCGCCTGGTCCTTGAAATAGGTGAAGCCACCGCCCGGCGGGAGTTGCTGATAGATGCCTCCGGCCGCTCCCTGGGGCAGTTCATTGCCTTCCTCGTCTAGGATCTTGCAGCCGAGCAGTTGCGGGCGCTTGCCGACGCTTCCCGGCTTCCGGAGCCACTCATCGGAGTTGATGAAGAACCCTGCGCCCCCCTCGGATCCGGCATAGTACTCGGTCAGCACCGGCCCGAACCACTGGATCATCGCCTGCTTGACCTCGGGCGGGCAGGGCGCTGCGCCATGGATGATGAATTTCACGTGGCTGACGTCGTACTTCGCCTTCACCTCGTCCGGCAGCGCCAGCAGGCGCTGGAACATGATCGGCACCATGTGGAAATGGGTGACTTTGCGCTCGGCGATGGACTTCAGGACAAGCTCCGAATCCCACTTGTCCAAGAACACCAGGGGCACGCCGGCGGCCATGGCGGCCCGGACATCGAAGTTCAACGGAGCGGCATGGTAGGCTGGCCCTGCGCCGAGCTGGACGTCGGTGCGATGGTCGTAATCCCCGCGGAGCGGCTGAGCCTGCGGGGCCGGGGGGCCGGGCCGAAAGACCCCCTTCGGCCGCCCGGTCGTCCCGGAGGTATACATCATCTGCGTGCCGAGAACCGGGTCAGCGATATCGGTCCCGTCGATCGAGGCGATGGCCTCCTCATAGCCTTCGAAACCCGCAATGGCGCCGCCTACGGCCAGACGCAGGACCAAGTTCGGACAGTCTCGCGCGGCCTCTTCCAGGGCGCCGACCCGTATGTCCCCAACCAGGACCTTGGCCTCGCAATCGCGGATGATGTAGCCGATCTCGTCTGCGGTGAGGTGCCAGTTCACGGGCGTCAGGCGAACGCCGGTCCTCAGGGACGCGGCTAGCGCTTCGACGAACTCATGGCGGTTTGAGCACACGAGCGCCAAGGCGTCGCCTGGCTTGACGCCATGCGATCGGAAGAGGCGCGCTAGCCGGTTCGCATTCGCATTGATCTTCTCAAAGCTGTGAGCTGACCCGTCAGGATCATAGACTGCGACCTTGTCGGGCTGAACGCTCGCCCACACCGAAGCGACCATCCCCACCGCGGCCGCCGCGCCGAGTTGCTCGGCCACGTCGGCGCGTTCCAAAACAGTATCCATGGTTTCACTCTCCTCGCGCCAGGCGTTCGCCCCCGAACCTGCCCTGGCGCTTGTCGTTAATTCTGCGTCAGCGGGTGTGGGACGTGGTGTCAGGCAAACCGAGCACCCGCTTTGAAACGATGTTGTTCTGCACCTCGGTGGAGCCGCCCGCGATCGTCGAGGACTTGATCCTCAGGTACTGCCGCCCCGCGGCGATCTCCTCGGAGGAGAACCCCTCCCCTTCCCAACCGAGTCCCTGTCGGCCCATAGCCTCCACGATGAGCTCCGCGGTGTCCGTGTGGAGTTTGGAGGCAGCAAGCTTCATGATTGATACCGCCGCGCTCGGGCCGCGTTCGGATCGGCCAGCCTCAGCCACTCGACGCAGCGTCAGGGCGTATGCGTGCGCATCCATCTGGTTCTGGGTCATGCGCGTGCGAAAATCGCGATCGGCGAGCCGACCGCTCTCGTCGAGCCCGATATAGGCCTTCGCGTGGCGCGTGAGGTCGGCAGGATCGACGCGGGGCGGACCGTCCGTTCCGCCGGACAGACTGTTGCGCTCATGCTCAAGCAGTCGCTTGCCGACCGTCCAGCCGCCGTTCAGCGGTCCCACAAGGTTTTCCTTGGGCACGCTGACGTCGGTGAAGAAGGTCTCGCAGAAGGGGGACGAGCCGGCGATCAGCTTGATCGGCCGCGTCTCGACGCCTGGGGCGCGCATGTCGATCAGCAGGAAGCTGATGCCTTCGTGCTTCTTGGTGAAATCGGTCCGCACCAGACAGAAGCACCAGTCAGCCCACTGGGCCCCTGACGTCCAGATCTTCTGGCCGTTGACCAGGAAGCTGTCGCCTCGATCCACGGCCTTGGTCTGAAGGCTGGCCAGGTCCGACCCGGCCCCCGGTTCGGAGTAGCCCTGGCACCAGCGCAACTCGCCCCGCGCGATCGGGGGGATGTGCTGCGCCTTCTGGGCTTCGGTCCCGTATTCCAGCAGGGTCGGTCCGAACATCATGATGCCCATGCCAACGATGGGGTTCCAGGCTCCGATCGCGGCCATCTCCTGGCGCAGAATCTTCGCTTGCTCAGATGACAGACCGCCGCCGCCATAGGCCGCCGGCCAGGTCGGCACGCCCCAACCGCGATCGGCCATTCGCTCTTTCCAGAGCTTGTAGTCGCCCTCGACGGGGGCCGGAGATTCCAGCGCCGCCAGGTCGCTTCGGCCGATGAGGGACTGTGGGAAGTTCTGCTTCAGCCAGTCCCGAACCTCGAGGCGGAACGCTTCCAAATCGGTAGTGACGCCGTCAGCCATACTATCCTCGCCCGTCGCACAGCACTTCCGACCCGCACGAACGGCGCCGGACATGCAGACATGTTCGACCTGAGCGCTTGGCTCGACATGCCGGAGCAGCCCTCAGTTACGTTGAGGTGATGGTATCAAACCCAATCGTAAAATCAATTGGCGGGACCCGTCCCCTCCCTGATGCGTCTATTCGCATCGGGCGTCGCCCGCCTCTTACCCTCCGAAGTCGTGTACCGGCTGACGCCGCCCGAACCTACGTCGCCAGCAAACCTAGGCGCAGGACGTCGGTCGTCTCGGCTGCGACCAAGGCGAAGTCCTCTGACTGCTGCTTGGCGAAGTCCTTCCAGAGCCAAGCAGATCCGCCGGGCATCACTTGCTTGAGAAGCTCAAGATCGACATCGCGCATTGATCCTTCGAACTTCGCCGCGCGAAACAGCTCCGTGTACTGTTCGTTGCGCGCCTGCAGGCGTTGGGCCGCCCGCACCTGCTCGATCTCCGGCAGCGCACCGATGGCGCTACCATAGCGAAGCGGCTGCAACTCCTTATGTTGCTGCGCCATGGCGTTGGCGCGGAGCAGAGCGACGATGTGGTCCATCGCTGTGGAGCCCTGCATCAGGGCTTGGCCCATGATGTAGTCGTAGATTTTTTCTGCCCGAGCAAAGCACGCGCCCACCAGGGTCTGCTTGTCGCCGACGTAGCGATACAAGCGCGCCTTTGTCGTCCCCAGCGTCGCGGCGATCTCATCTAGCGAGGTGGCGTCGACCCCGCGGCACGTGAACATGCGCGAAGCCATGACGAGTATGGTCTCACGCTTGACCTGGGCGATGACATCTTGATCAAAGCCATCGCTTGCCCGCACCAGGAGCGGTGACAGATCTATCGGGTCTAAGCAGGAGGCAGGCTCCCGCTGCGCGGCCCAGCCGACCGCGAGCAGATCGTTCAGCGCAACTACGACCCGGCGCCGATCACCGTCTGACTTCGCCGTCCAGCCCCCTGGCAGCGGAACCCAGTGGATAAGGCTGATGACTGTGCGCGCCACGGTCGGCGCATGGCAGGGCCTAAGTTCACCTGATTGGGCGCCGTCCTCCAGAAGGCGCGACAACCTCGCGACCACGTCGTCATAGATGCGGAGGATGGCGGCATGGTGAGCAGGCTGCAGCAGCCCGTACTCGTTTAGCGCCGCCATTTGCGGGTGGTCTGGGTCCAGACAGCGCGTAACGAAACCCTGCAGCACCTCCAGCGCAGAGCCGCCCCCCTCCGTCGCCTCCACCAGATGGCCCGCTAGGATCTCACAGGACCGCCGGTACACCTGGAAGATGAGATCCTCAATGTCTCTGAAGTAGTAGTAGAGCGCATTGCGCGTTACCCCGAGGACATTCGCCAAGTCTTGCAATGTCGTCTGGGAAACGCCGTTGGCGTTGAGAAGGCGGGAAGCCTCGTCGAGCACTTCTTCGCGCCGGGCCTTAACATTCGGCTGGCGCCGCGCGGAAGAGGATTGGTCTGGCATGCCCAGGCGATGACACTTCATTCTGACGTCGGCGCAGGAACGCGCTAGCTAGTTCCGAACCTAGCCAATTTTCGCCCACCGTGGCTAGCGGCGCAAAGCCGGCAACCCAAAGCCGATCGGATGAGGCGCCTAAATCGATCGAACAATCCCCAAACAAATCGGCGGGAATAGGGATTTTACGAATCCGTATTGGCACGATACGGTTTCGGATGCGACCAGCACGAACTCGACCAGAGATGGTCGGCTGCGACAGTTCGAGCGAGGCTTCTGCATTGGCGAGGATGCGACAATGAGCGATGCACCGGACACCAAGTTGGCCGCCTTTCGAGCCGAGGCAAGGGCCTGGCTGGAGGCGAACTTCCCGAGCTCGCTAAAAGGGCGCGGCAATGTCGGCGGCGAGGCCCCGGTTACCTGGGAGGGAGACGCCGCGCTTTGGAAGCAGCGGATGGCCGATCGCGGTTGGGGCGTGCCCACCTGGCCGGCGGCCTATGGCGGCGGCGGTCTGTCGTTCAAGGAAGCGCAGGTTCTGCGTGACGAAATGGCTGCGATCGGCGCCTGGAACCCCATCGGCGGCATGGGGGTGATGATGTTCGGACCAACCCTGCTGGAATACGGGACTGAGGCCCAGAAGACGCAGCATATCCCCCCAATCGCGCGGGGCGAGTTGCGCTGGTGCCAGGGCTACTCCGAACCGGGGGCCGGGTCGGACCTGGCCAGCCTTCAGACCAAGGCCGAGGATCGAGGCGACAGCTTCCTGGTCAACGGCCAGAAGATCTGGACGTCAGGGGCCCAGTGGGCTGACTGGTGCTTCTGTCTGGTGCGGACCGATTTCACCAAGAAGCACGAAGGCATCAGCTTCCTGCTGATCGACATGCGCACCTCAGGCGTCGAGACGCGGCCGATCAAGTTGATCTCCGGCTTCTCTCCTTTCTGCGAGACCTTCTTCACCGACGTCAGCGTGCCCAAGGAAAACCTTGTGGGACCGCTGAACGGCGGCTGGACGGTCGGCAAGCGCCTGCTACAGCATGAGCGCAACAGTCTCTCAGGGGGATCAAGCGGAACCGCTGGCGGCGATCGCAAACGCCTGGTGCAGGTCTCAACGGACTACATCGGCCTGGATTCTTCGGGCCGTCTCGCGGACGCCGATTTCCGAGCCCGGTTGATTCTCAATCAGATGGAGGCGCACGCCTACGCCCTGACGCTCCGGCGCATCGCCGACGAGGGGAAAAGCGCCAACGGACCGAGCGCCGTCACGTCCATCCTGAAGAACGTCTCGGCGAAACTCGTCACAGAGACCGCGGAGATGGCCATCGAAGCCATGGGGCAGCGTGGATTAGGCTGGGAGGGTGAGACTTACTCGGAAGATGAGCTCGCCGCAGTACGCAGCTATCTCGGGGTAAAGGCTCACGCCATCGCCGGCGGCTCAACCGAAATTCAGAACAACATCATCTCCAAGCGCATCCTCGGCCTGCCGGATGCGAACGCCCATTCGAGCTAACCCGGCGTGGACGACAAGTCCGCTTGCGTAACCGCTTCCGCTCCTGGCCAGGGCCGCTCTCCCTTGGCGCAGCATGCAGCGCGGCTGCCGCCCCCGCATCGTTCGCGGGGCCATGACGTCGCGCGCCATGCGAGGGCGAGTGTGCGCCATGCGAGCTAGGTCTGGCCGTCGCGAACAATTGCTGGATCTCGCGGCCAAGCAACTCAACGCGCGCGGGATGTCGCAGAGGTCGCTCGCCACGCTCGCAGCGAGCCTAGGCTTCACGCGCAACGCCCTCTATCGATACGTGGAGGACTTCGAGGACCTCCTGGGCCAGGTCTACCGTCGCTCCTGCGAACTCCTCAGCGAGCGCCTTAGCGAGGCGATGGCGCCCACCTCGCCCTTGTTGATCGTCCAGCGCTTCGTCTCGCTTGCGCTCGACGGTGAACGTCCAGAAATCGCTGCTCTCAACGAATACGGCCTACTTCACCCGCAAGATCGCACCGACGTGATTGATATGTATCTCGCTGTGGAGGCGAGGCTGGCCAGGGTGATCTCCCATGGCTTGAAGAGCGGCGAACTGCGGTCGTGCGATCCTCAGTTGGCGGCGCGCACGATCATCAATCTCATCCATTGGGCCCCGCTTGGCGCCAGGCGCGGCCTCCTCGTCGACGCGTCCGAGCGTGAACTGGCGATTGAGACCATCAATGGACTGCTATTGGTGGGTTGGGCCGCCGACCGGCAGGCGCCGATTGCTCCGCCCGAGATCGACCTCTCACCATTGATCGTCCAAATCACTGATGGCTTCGACCAGGCAGCGCTGCACGAAGTGAAGCGGGAAACGATCCTCGCCTGTGCGAGCCGCATGTTCAACAGCCGAGGGGTTGAAACGACATCTCTGGATCATCTGGCCGCTGAACTGGGCACGACCAAGCCTCGTCTCTACAAATACGTCGGCGACAAGACGGCTCTTGTAGAGGCTTGCTTCGCGAGAGCTGACAAGATCAACCGGCACATCCTGCAGGCCGCCCGCGAGCTGCCGTGCGCACCGATGGACAAGCTTACCGCGCTCTTGCGCACGTCCACCGCCATACGGCTAAACGGCCCGCTTGAGCCGATGCGGTACTTCCTCGCAGGCGCTCCAAACCCGGAGATCGAACCTTTACGCTCCCGTCGACGACTGCTGCGAATGGTGGAGAACAACACTCAGCTCTTCCGCGAATGCCAGGACGCGGGCGCCGTGCGCCGATTTGATGTCCAGGGCCTGCAGCTCATCAACATGACTGGCGGCGGCGGCATCATCCGGCACGGTGACAGGCCGTCCGTCGCCGCCAAGGGCGCGGCCGCCGAAATGGTCGAATTACTTCGCCTGGGCCTCTCGCCGCTCTAGCCACCAGCCTATTCCAAGGAGAGCGCCGGACCTGAGTAACGAGCCCTGGGGCGGATGATCTTGTCGGCTTCGCCCTGTTCGATCGCATGGGCGATCCAGCCCGCACAGCGCGCCACCGTGAAGATCTGGAAGGGCGCATCCTCAGGCAACCGCATGGCCTGACAGGCCGCGACCAGGGCAAAGTCGATATTCGGACGCAGACCGGTGGCCGCGAACACAGCTTCAGCAAGATCGCCAGGCAGATCGGGGAGCGTGAAACGCTCTAACAAGGCCGCAGCTCTGGGATCGCCGCCCGGATAGAGATTGTGCCCGAAACCCGGCAAGGCCCGGTCATCCTGCAACCGCCGCCTGACGGCCTCCGGCGGGCCGAGACGGTCGGCCTCTTCGATGAACGCGCTGACGGAAGCCGAAGCGCCGCCATGGCGCGGGCCAGAGAGGGTGGCGAGGCCGGCCAAGGCCGAAGCGCTGAGCGAGGCTCCCGTCGATGCCGCCACCCGCGCAGCGAAGGCCGACGGATTGAGCTCATGGTCGGCGACGAGGACCAAGAGGCGTCGAATGAGGTCCGCCGCCTGTCCTCCCGGGCCCTGACCCCAAGCCAGCGCCAGACGAACATGGATGGGTCCGCTTTCGACCGCCCCTGTCACCGCATCGACCAGGACGTCAAGTAGTGTCGCAGCTTCCACAGCTAGGGAGAGGTGTCCGCGGCCTCTCGCCGGCGGATCCGCTGCGGCGCGCAAGGCCAGGACCAGATAGGCGCGCGAGCGCATGTCTGCGCCCACGGGTGGGGCGGGGCGTTCCGCGCGCTTGAGAGCCACGCCGTGACCACCGCGCAGCAGGCGCGCCACCGATTCCAGTGTCTCGGTCTCCGCCAGTTTGATCGCGTCGCGGCCGCGATAGAACAGGCGACCAAAGGCGACGGTGGTGATGGCGCTCTCGAGGACCGGCTCCCCCCAATCGATGGCCTCGGCCGCGACATCGGCCGTCCGCCGGCTGCGGGAGCGACGGGCGGCGAGCGCTGCGATGTCCGTCGCGTGGTAGAGGCTCCGCCGCGGATTGTCAGGGTCCTGGCGCACTCGGACCGGATTGCGGCTGACGTAGGCATAAAGGGTCTGCGGCCGCACCCCGAGCCGCTCGCAAGCGTCCTCGGCGCCGATCCACTCACGCTCGGGCATGTCGCCTTCTCACCTTTGGCCCGGCCGAAACGACCCCGGCGAACTTAAACGCCCTGACCCCTCAAGGTCAGCCACCGGACCAATCTGGCGCAAAGCGCAGCATCGTGACATCCCCATCCGGCGCCGCCCCCAAGACTGGACGCATACGCATGCCGACGCGCAACTCTTCCGGCGAGGCCTCCACGATCTCTGTGGTCAGACGCGGTCCCTCGTCGAGCTCCACCACGCCGAGCAGCTGAGGCGTGGAAGCCTTCCAGGCGGGAGCCGTGGGATATCGAGCGATGGCGAAGGTGTAGAGAATTCCTCCGCCGCTCACTTCGCGCCATTCCAGGTCGTCGGCTAGCGTGCCTGGCGCCAAGACTCGCGGATAGAACACCCACTTCTGGCTTGAGGGGGAAAACTGCAGGAGGATTTTGCCCTGCTTCAAGCCATCCCAGAACGGCAGCGCCGTCGGGGTTGGAAGGATCGATGGTTTCTGCGGGCGGCTATCCAAGGCCTAGTCCCCCTGGAGGACAAGGGCGACCTGCTCGCCCATGACACCGCCATTGCCCGTGACGAATGCCCGGTGGCAGTCCTTGACCTGGTTGGCGCCTGCCCGCGCCTGAATCTGACGCGTCGCGTCGCAGACATGGGACATGCCCCCGGCGATCCCGGCCTGACCGAAGGACAGTTGTCCGCCATGAGGATTGCAGGGGAACTCGCCACGGAAGCTGAGGTCATGGTCGCGCACAAAGGCCATGCCCTGTCCGCGGCCGCAAAATCCCGCGTCCTCCAGGGAGGTGACGACCGTGATGGTGTAGCAGTCGTAGATTGAAACCATGTCGATATCTGCGTGCGCGACCTGCGCCATTTGAAGCGCCGAGCTGGCCGCCACCGCCATCGGCGTACGCAGCATGTCTTCCGCATAGGTCGGGGTCTTGAACGCCAGATGCTCGCCGAACCCACGAATCCAGACCGGGCGATGCCGGCAGGTCCGCGCCACATCTGCACTCGCCACAACGACCGCCGCGCCCCCGTACATCGACATGACGATTTCCAGCATATGCAAAGGATCGGCGATCATGGGGCTGGCCAGGACATCGTCGATAGTGATCGGCTTGCCGTGGAAGAACGCCGCTGGATTGGCGCAGGCGCTGATCCGCTGATCGACCGCGATCTTGGCCATGGCGCGGGGATCATAGCCGTGCATGGCAGCGTATCTCTGGGCGATCATCGCATAGGACACGTTTTGAAAGACGTTCCCGTGCGGAATGTCGAACTCCGCCTGGGGGGAACCGTAGGCCCCGGCGAATGATCCGTAGTGCGTGGTGTCCTGTGGCACCGGACGAAGGGACGGCGGTCCGGGGGATGCGGGTAAAGCGCAAACCACGACATCGCAAAGTCCCAGTTCGATCGCGGCCGCCGCGCGCCACACCATCGCCCCGGCGCTGGCGCCGCCAAGATCCACATACTCTGCGAAATTGACCGGCAGGCCGAGATATTCCGAGATGGTCGCGGGGGCGAAGATGCTCACTTCCGCTAGCTTACTGGTCACCAGACCATTGACCTGCTCGGCGGCGAGGCCGGCGTCGTTCAACGCTTCGCGGGCTAGCTGCGCCCACTGCTCGATGGAGAATAGGGATAGAGCGGTCGGGTCGCGGGTGGGCCGCCATTCGGCCACGCCGACGATCGCCGCCTCGCCTTTGAGGCCGCGCTTCACAACGCCACATCCCGCCGAGGCAAGGCGACCGAAATCAGGGCAGAGCCGAGAACCTCGCCCTGCGCGTTGGTTTCTTCAACCTCCACTTCGACGATCCCCTTGCCGCCCTGAAGTCGCTTTGCGCTGACAGTTCCCTGGAAGCGCAGTTCATCACCCGGGAAGGCGGGGCGTCTGTGCCGCATGGCGTAGCCTGCCATCATGGCGTCCGGACCAGCCCAGTCCGTCACGGAGCGGGCGGCGAGTGCGCCATGCAAGGGCCCATGCACCACGATATCCCTCAGCCCCTCCTCCTGGACCGCCCAGGTCTGGTCGTAGTGGATCCGATGGGCGTTGTTGGTCGCGGCGCTGAATAGAAAGAGCTGCGTGCGCCCCACCGTGGTCGAAAGGACCGGCAGGAGGTCGCCGACTTCGACATCGTCGTAGCAAGGAGTTTGTTCGCCCATGCTCAGCCTCCTGCCTGCAGCGGCAAGGCCAACAAGGAGTTGATATTCACCGCCACCAGTTCCTCGGGCAGCCTTCGATAGGTCGTCACCCAGGTGATCGCGACAAATGGGCCGGACCGACCTGCCTTCTCTTCAAGATCGACCAGCTCGCGCCGCCAGTGAATGACGTCACCGGCATAGGCGGGCGCATGGAAATTCCACTCTTCCGAGCCGGCCATTCGGCGAGGCGGAAGGGGCATCGCGTGATCCATGCTGTTGGGGATGCCATCGGGCCGGAGCTTGGCGGGGTCCGAAACGCTCATCAGCCTGGTCGAGAGAAAGAGTGGCGGCATCAAGACATCGGGATGCCCATGCGCTCGCGCGAAGTCAGCGTCGAAATAAAGGGGATTGAGGTCGCCGGCCGCCGCCGCCCACCGCTGGAAGTCGCGCGCGATGATGTCCACCGAGCCGCTCTCCGAGGCGCCGATCATGGCGAGCGCCTCGGGCGTAAGTAGGGATGCAGTCATCGGTCGGCCGGTGTCTCGCGGTTTTGCATGGGAACGGGCTCCTGATCAGCCGACCAACGACATGGCGCGTTCCAGGCGTCGCGACTGAACCGCCGCGGGTCCGCCGAGCAATTCGCTCGCCTTTGCCCGTTCGGACCACAGGTGCAGGTCAAACTCACGCATGTAGCCCATGCCGCCATGCAATTGATGAGCCGTCAGCGTGGCGAACTTGTAAGCCTCCCCGCACCTTTGCTTCGCAAGCGCGACTTCCCGTTCGGCCAAGCGTCCCTGAGAGGTCAGCCACGCGGCCTGATAGGCCGCCAGGCGAGCGCCCTCGATCGCGATATGCATGTTGGCCACATGGTGCTGGACGGCCTGGAAACTCGCCAGCGGTCGGTCGAACTGCGTGCGGCCGATGACATACTCAACGGTCCGGTCGAGGACCGCTTGAGCGCCGCCGATCATTTCCATGGCCTGGAGCGCAGTCATGGCGTTGCTGAATGCGTGGAGTTCACCCGACAGGCGTTCGGCCGGCTCGACGTAAATAAGGCGCGCCGGATCAACGGCGACGCCATCGAAGGTCATGACGCATTGGACGTCGCGGCCAAAGGTCTGCATGCGCTCGATGCGGCAATCAGGATGATCGCCATCCACGATGCAGACCAGCGTGGTCGGAGGTTCTGCGGCGTCCACTTGAGCAGAGATCACAACGGCGGATGCAAGGTCGGCGTTTGCAACGAACTCAAGCGCCCCGCTCAGCCGCCAACCGCCATCTTCGTAGCGTGCAATAAGACGCGGCGAGACGTCCGAGGCGTCAGAAGGGTTGGACAAGGCCACGCTGCCGACCATCGCGCCGGCCGCTACGCCGGGCAACCACTGCTGCTTCTGCGCGGCCGAACCGAACCGGTGCAGCGCCTGACCGAACGCCACGGTGCTGTAGACCGGCGTAGGGCACAGGACCCGCCCCGCCTCCATGAAGGCCAATCCCAGATCGAAGAGACTTCCGTAGCCGCCAAAGTCTTCAGGCAAGGCGAGACCGAACAACCCTACCTCGGCAAGGCTGCTCCACAGCGACGAAATGTGGTCGCCGTCCGGATTGGCCTGCAAGTCCCGCACAAGGCTTGTGGGACATTCCTTGGAGAAGAGGCGGCGGAAGGACTCCTGAAGGGCTTCCTGTTCGGCGTTCAAGGACAGGTCCATCTCAGGCCTCCTGCTTGAGGTCTTGGGAGGAGACTGGTTTTGGCGGGGGCGCACGGCCGGAACTGGGCATCCCGTAGCCCCGCTGAGCGATGATATCGCGAAGCACCTCGTTCGTGCCGCCGCCGAACCGCCCAGGCGGCGCGAATCGATAGAGGCGTTCCATGGCCCCCTCGAATGGCGATCGCTGATCGGCCCAGTGAAGCTGGCCGTAAGCCCCCAGGATCTGCGTCCCGTAATCGGCAAGTCGCTGCCGCAACTCGCTAAGAAAGATCTTTTCGGCGCTGATTAGGGTCGAGGGGATCGAGCCGCTCTCGAGTTTCGAGGCTGCGGCCAGGCCCATGAGGCGGCCGATCTCGATGTCACCATCAAGCTCCACCAGCTTGGTGCGTACGTCCGGTTGTTCGATGAGCCGCACGTCGTTCAGTGTCTGCGTCCGGCAGAACTCCACCAGCGCTTCGAACTCTCGTCGCAGGTCCCCTGAGGTGAGCATCGCACCCCGTTCGAGGTCGAGCGCCCCGGTGACATAGATCCAACCCTTGTTCACCTCGCCGATGAGGTTGGTCCGCGGCACCCTGACGTCGGTGAAGAAGGTTTCGTTGATCCGCCAATCGGCCCAGGTCCGGAGCGGTCGGACATCGATCCCCTTGGTGTCGATCGGGACCATGATGACCGACAGTCCCTTGTGCTTGGCCGCCGTCCGATCGGTACGCACCAACAGCCACTCATGGGTGGCCGAATGCGCGAAGCTGTTCCAGATTTTGGACCCGTTGATCACCCACTCGTCGCCATCGAGTTCGGCGTGGGTTCGCAGGCTTGCGAGGTCCGTGCCCGCGCTGGGTTCTGAGTATCCGATGGCCGCGAAAATCTCGCCTCGCGCGATGCCAGGCAGGAACTCGGCCTTATTCTGCTCAGTGCCGTAGCGCATGATCATGGGCGCCATGGACGTTACGGTGAAGTCCGGCCCCGGCACTCCCGCGTAGAGAAACTCCGTCTGGAGGATGTGCTGGTCGACAGGACCGCGGCCGAGGCCGCCGAACTCAACGGGCCAGGCCAGGCCGTACCATCCCCGCTCTCCGACCTTGCTGCGGAATGCGCGTAGCTCCGGCCCCCGAGCTTCGGCGCCCAGGTGAAGCAGCTCATGCAGGAGTTCCGGCGTGACATGGTCGGTGAGGAATGAACGGATCTCCTCGCGCCATGCCCATTGATCGGCAGTGAGCTCGAAATCCAAGAAATCCTCCCTGACACTGCGGCGCGGAGTCCGCGCGCGTTTGCATTGAGGCGAGCTTACAAAGGCCCCGCGATGGCGCAAATTGTTTTTACGTCTCGGTTCGCTATCGAAACCGCTGCGTCATTCTTCGCGCCATCGCGTCAGGCGAGCACATCCTTCATCGCCCCAGGGGCGCATGGTTTCTGATGGGGGATGCAAGGCGGGCCGGCAGGACGCCCATCCTGCCGGCCCGCAAAGCGTCAGCTATTTCCGAGCGTTACTCAGCCGCTTCCTTCGGCGCGTAGCCGAGGACGGCCTTCACTTCGAGGAACTCGTTGAAGGCGAAATCGCCCCACTCGCGCCCGTTGCCGCTCATTTTGTAGCCGCCGAACGGCGCCATCAGGTCGCTCGCGCCGTTGATGATGACCTGTCCGGCGCGCAGCTTGGAAGCTACGTCACGAGCCTTGGAGAGATCCGCGCCGTTGACGTAGGCGGCCAGGCCGTACTCGGTGTCGTTGCCAATCTGGATGGCCTGGTCGACGTTCTCGTAGCCGAGGATCGACAGCACCGGGCCGAAGATCTCTTCCTTGGAGATAGTCATCTCCGGGGTCACGTTGGCGAACACGGTCGGCTTCACATAGTAGCCCTTGTCCAGGCCTTCCGGACGGCCGACGCCGCCGGCGACCAGGGTCGCGCCCTCGTCGATGCCCGATTGGATCAGCTTCTGAATCTTGTTGAACTGAACCTCGGAGACCACCGGGCCCAGCAGGCTGTTGCCGTTCGGGTCGCCGACGGTGATCTGCGAAGCGGCGGCGCCGGCAACCGCGATGGCCTCTTCCATGCGCGCCGCCGGGACCAACATGCGGGTCGGGGCGTTACAGGACTGGCCGGAATTGGTCATGATGCTCGCCACGCCGGCGGCGACACTCTTGCCTAGCACCTCGTCGTCCAGGACGATGTTCGGGCTCTTGCCGCCCAGTTCCTGGGCCACGCGCTTGACGGTCGGGGCGGCGTTCTTGGCCACCTCGATGCCGGCGCGGGTCGAACCGGTGAACGAGATCAGGTCCACGTCCGGATGGCTGGACAGCGGAGCGCCGACGCCGGCGCCGTCGCCTTGCACCAGGTTGAACACGCCGGCCGGCACGCCGGCGGCATGCATGATCTCAGCGAAGATGTGGCCGGTGAACGGGGCCACTTCCGACGGCTTCAGCACCATGGTGCAGCCGGTGGCGATGGCAGGGGCCACCTTGCAGACGATCTGGTTCAGCGGCCAGTTCCAGGGGGTGATGAAGCCGCAGACGCCGATCGGTTCTTTGACGATCATCGTCGGGCCGCGGTCTTCTTCGAACTTGAAGTCCTTCAGCACGGCGGCGGCCGTACCCAGGTGGCCCATGCCGATCGGAACCTGCGCGCGCTGCGCCAGCGACGAAGGCGCGCCCATTTCCTCGGTGACCGCGGTGGCCAGGTCGCCGAAGCGCTTCTGGTACTCGGCGAGGATGCGGTTCAGGACGTCCAGGCGCTCTTCGCGGGTGGTCTGCGACCAGGTCACGAACGCCTTCTTGGCGGCCTTCACGGCCTTGTCCACGTCGGCGGCGCCGCCGAGCGAGATCTTGCCCGCGACTTCTTCAGTCGCTGGGTTGATGACGTCGAGCGTCTTGGGTTCGACCGGATCGACCCACTGACCGTCGATGTAGAACTGCAGGTACTCGCGCATTTGTAAGGGCCCTCTCACTGGCCGACCTATTGAATATTGCTGCTAGGCCCGCCTGCAGGTTCAACGGTCTGAGGCGTCGAGCGCCCTTCTGCGGCCGGACCTCGACCGAGCGCCATGCTCTCAGCGTTAAAGCCCGCAAACCGGCCTGGCCTGGCGGTGCAAGGTGAAGCGCGGCGACGCCCAAGCCGAATCGACTTCGTGTCGAGATCCTCAGGCGACCGAAAAACTGAAGCTCTCCAGGCGACGCCGCGCGAGAGACAGTTGAGCCGCGTTGTGGGCACGCTCCTCAGTCTCCGCCTGCGAAGCAACAGCTTCGAACGGCGTTCCACAAGCCTGCGCACCTCTCAGGTCAGGCTAGCGTCTCGGACCTTGTCGAAAGGCGTTCGACACTTCTCCGATAGTCGAGGCGCCTTCAACGCGCTTCCTGCTGACGACTGGGCGAGCAAAACCGCTCGCCCTTTTTTTTTTTGCGCCTGCCCCCGGCTCGCCGTCGGCGCGAACTCCGCCATGCGGCCAGCCGAAGGCGGTCAGGCTGACGCTGCGTCAATTGGTGTTGTGGAACGCCGTTCGAGCCCATCTCTTCGCGCCTCGGCGTACTGTCGACCCTCGCATGTGCGCTGGACGACGGTCCTTCTGACGCCAGACTTCCCCCAATCGACTAGGCCCCGCCGAATTTATCGGCGGGGCTCCTTTTGATGAAGCTTTCGGCGGGGGCCCGAGCGCCCGCGTTGCAACTCAGCAACAGTTGACGTTGAGGAAGGCGTTAACACGCCCTTCACCTCCACAATCAGTTTTCGAACCTTGTTCGACGCCTCCTGCTCGATTCCAAGCGCCGAGAGAGCGCTCAAAGGGAGGATCAATCCATGACTAACAGAGCGCATTTGCGCCTGGCATTGCCTTGTCGCCTTCGGGACGCGTTGGTCTGCGGCGCCTCGGCCATCGTGATCGGCGCGCTCGCGACCGGTCCAGCGTTGGCGCAGGAGGCCTCAGGTTCGTCCAGCAACATGATCGAAGAATTGGTCGTGACCGCTGAGAAGCGAGAACAAAGCCTTCAGGACGTCCCCGTCGCCGTCTCAGCCTATACGAGCGAGAAGCGCGATGTCCTTGGCGTGAACTCGGTCGAAGACATCGCCCGCATTACGCCGAGCGTGAGCTATACAAACAACGACCGGATGTCGATCCGCGGGCTTGGCCGCCTGACCAACGCCATCGGGACCGATCCTAGTGTCGCGCTATATTCGGACGGCATCTTCTCGAACTCCATGTTCGATTCCTCGACGCCCTCCCTCTTCATCGAGCGAACTGAAATTCTCCGCGGACCGCAGGGCACGCTCTATGGACGCAACTCGATCGGCGGGACGATCAATATCGTCTCGAAACGACCGACCGAGGAGTTCCAGGCGGAAGTTCGCGCCATGGCCGGCAACTATGAGAGCTACAGGCTCGACGGGTTGATGAGCGGGCCGATCGCCGACAACCTTCGCTTCCTGGTCGGCGGCTACATGGAACGCCGCGACGAGGGCTTCATCAACAATATCGGTCCGGCGAGAGATACCGCTGAAATCCGCCGCTGGATGTTCGAGGCGCAACTCGAAGCCGACCTGGGCGACAACACGGTGGCGCGTCTGCGCTATACCAAGTTCGATTGGGATGACAGCTACGGCGTTGGCAATACGCTGCTCAACAACCTGTCACCCTACGACACGACGTCGCTCACCGGCATCGGCACCAGCGCACTCTACTATAACACCTCGTTCGGCTTCACGAGCCCGAACCCTGGCGTTACCGATCCCTACACGCAAAATGTCAATGCGCCGAGCTACGGGTCGCTCGACAACCACCATCGGCTTCACTTCGACCTGACAAGCGACCTCGGCTGGGCGACCTTGAAGTACATCGCCGGCTTCCAGCAGTACGACTACAATACCTCGACCGATTCCGACGGAACGCCGCAGACCGCGACGCGGAATATCCTCGTCGACCTCGACGGCCCCGGCCCACTTCCCGCCTTCACCGCGACCGGCGTGTCGACGGACGCTCGGACCTTCTATGAAGAGCGCCAGAGCTGGTACTCGAACGAGATCAACCTTTCGTCCAACAGCGACGGAGCGTTGAACTGGATCGTCGGCCTCTACCAGTACTATCAAGAGTACGATCAGCCGCAGGGCATTCGCGTGGTCGGAGATCCGGCCATGTTCACCCCGCTGAGCCTGCAGGGGACCCCCTCACAGCGCAACGATCGCGGCGCGTTCGTCTCGGTTGATGGCCATCTGGAAACCAAGTCCTATGCCGCGTTTGGGCAAATGGACTGGAAGTTCGCCGACACCTGGACGCTCACGGCCGGCCTTCGCTACACCTATGATGAGAAGACCGGCTACGACATCGCGCGGTATGTGGCTCGTATCCCGACCCTGGCCCTAGCCTTTGGCGCGGCCGCACCGCCGGCCGTGGCCCAGGGCTTCGCGGTCGACCTGACCACCCAGCAAGTGTGTGGTGGAACGACGATCGCGTCCTGCGCAGCCAATCCCCTCACCGCCAACCTGGTGGCCAATCCGACCGGCGGCCTGCGCCGTGATCTCTCGGGGGATTGGGATGCGCTTACCGGCACGCTCGGCGTGCAGTGGGAGCCGGAGCCCGACACCAACATCTACCTGCGCTACTCCCGCGGCTATAAGTCGGGCGGCTGGCTTGGGGCCAACGGCCTGTCCCCAGATCCCTATGCCGACCCTGAGTACGTCAACTCCTACGAGCTTGGCGCCAAGAAGACCTTCGCAGGCCGTCTTCAGATCAACTCTGCGCTGTTCTATACTGACTACAAGGGCTTCCAGGCGCCGTTGACCGTCCCGCTCGGCACGATCACCGCCACCCAGTTCCTCAATCTCGACGCCACCATCTGGGGTTTCGAGCTGGAGAGCCAATGGGCCCCGATCGACAATCTGCAGATCATGCTCAACTACGCCTATCTGAACACCGAGCTTGATACCGGCTGCTGTTTCGTCGACACGGCGGACCCGTTCGCGACGACCCCAGGCGCTCAGCCTGCGGCGCCGGCCCCAGGTGGACGTGTGGCCCAGTCGGTCGTGGGCAACGACTTGCCGCTGTCGCCGGAAAACAAGGTGACGCTCGGGGCGAACTACCGCTTCGAACTCGATGCGGGCACCCTCACCTTCAGCGGCACCGCGACCTATATCGATCCGCAGTCGTCGACGTTGTTCAACAACCCGATCTACAGGACCGAGTCGTTCACCACTGGCGATCTGCGGGCTCTGTGGCGCGATTCCGACGACCGCTTCACCGTCATCGGTTTTGTGAAAAACGTCACCGACGAGGTCGGCTTTGGCAGCTCGACTGCGAGCCCCTCAGGGGTCTCTGCGGTCGGCGCCCGCCGCCAGGTCACGCTGATCTTCCCGCGGACCTACGGGATCGAGTTCCAGTATCGCTTCTAGCAACTGCGGCGTCGGGCGGCCTTTCCGCCCGACGCCGTATTTACTCACCCTTGCAGCTGGATTTATCTGGGGCCCCGTAGCGCTATCCACGCGAGAGCTGGCGTCCGGCGCCGGATACTCGCCGCACTGGGCTCACGCCAGTTCGCTTCACCTTGGGCCACCTGCTCGCAAAACGACGAACGCCGCGAGGGAAACCGCCTTGACCAAGCGACCGCGGGGCTCACCTTCCCTCTGTCGCGCGCCTACGACGCGGCTCGTCCACCAGGAAGACCAGCACCAATAGGCCTGCAGCGAGCAGAACGACGGCGGCCCAAAACAGTGAGGCATAGCCGACGCTCGCGGCCAGGAGGCCGCCAACCAGCGGTCCGATCGCCGACAGGGCGCCCTGGACCGTCGAGAGAATAGCAAGGCGCATCGCCATGTCGTCGCGAGAGCCGAACTCGAGGACCATGGTCTGAGAGCTCATCAGGTATCCCGACTGGGAGGCGCCCAATCCGATGAAAGCGCCAAGCAGCAGGGTGAGATCGTGGGCGTTGATCAGTAACACGATCGACGCCGCCCACAAGGCGAGAGACACGATGAAGCTCGAGCGAAAACCGACCCGGTCACCGGCGGCACCCCAGGCGAGGTTGCTAAGCGTGTCGGCGCCAAGATAGGCCAGGGAAAGGTAGCCCAGTGTGCTCCCGTTGAGTTCGACCGATTGACCGGCAAAGAGGATGTAGAAGGGCGCTGCGATGCGGGCGCCGTTCGCCAGGGCGGTCGCGAGCAGAAAGTGGGCGAAGCCGCGGTCAGCGGCCAGAAGCGTCGGAAACTCGCGAACTCTGTCGATGACCCGGCTCTTCGGGCGCGCCGTGGGAAGCTCTGGCTCACGGATCAGCACGCGCAGCGCCGTGAGGCCCAGGCTGGTGAGCACCACCGCGATCACGAACGTCGTCGCATAGCCGTTTCCGAACAGGTTCGCCTCGACGATGTAGCGGCCCGCCGCCCAAGCGAGAACGGCCGCCACGACGCCGCCGACCACATTGCGCCAGGCCTGTAGCTGTCCACGGCGGCTGATCGGAATGACCTTGGCGAGCAGCAGTTGGAACGCCACGCCCTGCGGGCCCATGAAGACCCCGAGCAAGAACAGGAACGCCAGCGTGGCGTAGACCAGCGCCTCGCCCTTGAGAAAGAAGCCGGCGAGCGCGATGCCAAGGAATTGCAATCGCATCAGCGTGCCGAACAGCATGGCGGAGGGCAGAACCTTGGTGCGATGCTCGACCAGCGTCGCGCCGACCACAGGCGAGGCGACGCCACCAAGCTGCTGCAGCGACAGCGCCAGCCCGACCATGGCCGGCGAGCCGGTGATCAGACTCAGATAGGCTGGAAGGAAGGTCGGAGCGTTGAAGATGCGAAAACCGGTCTGCCCGAGCGTGCCGTGCAGGAAGTTTGCGACCATGTTCCTCGGGAGGTTGTCCCAAACGAACTTTTCGTAACGCGCTTCGCGCTCGGCGAGGCTATTGGCGTCGCTCGGTGGGACCGCCGCGGCCGTCACGCCCCGATCCTCTGCAAGGTCGGACTTCATCTGCAAACCTGTTGGTTGGTGACCACGCGCAGAACGCCGCCAGCCGCCCTGGCTTAACGTCGCGTCCCGCAGGTCTTCGTGCTCTGGCAGGCCCGTTCGCCCCGCGCCAAAGGCGCGGGGCGAAGCTCAGGTCGTCTTAGTAGCCCTGGATGCGGGCGTAACGGTCGCGATGGTACGACTGGCTGCCGTAGGCCGCTTCGGCCGCACGGGCGCGCTTCAGGTAGAAGCCCGCGTCGTGGGCGTCGGTCATGCCGATGCCGCCATGCATCTGGACCATTTCGTTGGAGACGAGGTGGAACACGTCGCCCATCTTGGCCTTGGCCAGCGAGACCAGCTCCGGCACGTCCGGGCTGCCGGCGTCGATCGCCGCCAGGGCGGCTTCGACGGCCGAGCGGGCCAGTTCCAGGTCGGTGAACATCTTGGCCGCGCGGTGCTGCAGGGCCTGGAACGAACCGATGACCTGGCCGAACTGAACGCGGACCTTCAGGTAGTCCAGGGTGGTTTCGAAGGCCTGCACGGCGGCGCCGAGCATTTCGGCGGCGAGGCCGGCGCGGGCGCGATCGAGGGTGGCCTCAAGCACGTCCCAGCCCTTGCCTTCGGCGCCCAGCAGGGCGTCGGCGCCGACTTCGACGTTGTCGAACGAGACGTTCGACACGCCGCGGCTGTCGGCTTGCTTCAGGTTCTGCTTGGTCACGCCCTTGGCGTCGGCGGCCACCAGGAACAGCGAGATGCCGTCCTTGTCGCCCGGCTTGCCGCTGGTGCGGGCCGAAACCACGAACAGGCCGGCGCCCGGACCTTCGAGCACGAAGGTCTTCTTGCCGTTCAGGACGTAGCCGGCGCCCGACGTCTTGGCTTCCAGCGCGACCTTTTCCGGGGCGTGGTGGGCGCCTTCGTCGACCGCCAGGGTGGCGACCAGCGAACCGTCGGCGATCTTGGGCAGGTACTCGCCCTTCTGGGCGTCGTTGCCGCCCAGGATCAGGGCGCTGGCGGCGGCCAGGCCCGAGGCCAGCAGCGGCGAGGCGGTGAGCGTGCGGCCCATTTCCTCAAGGATCAGGCCCATCGACAGGTAGCCGAAGTTCGACCCGCCGAAGTCTTCCGGGATGATGACCCCGGCCCAACCCATTTCAGCCTGCTCGTTCCAGGCGGCGGCGTCGTAGCCGAGCTCGACGCCGGAGTCGCGCATCTTGCGGAAGGCGGTGACCGGGCTCTTTTCCTGGACCCAGCTCTTGGCTGCGTCGCGGAGCATGCTCTGTTCTTCGTTCAGAACGGCCATGTCTAAAATCCTATTCTCGAAATTCTGTGGTTGTTCTGACGATCACGCGCCCTGGCCCATTTCAGGCAGGCCGAGGATGCGCTTGGAAATGATGTTGTTCTGCACTTCGTTCGAGCCGCCGTAGATGGAGCCGGCCTTTCCAGACAGCCACGACCGAACCGTTGAGAGTTCCTCGCTCGAGAAGGCCTCGCCCTCCCAGCCAAGACCCTGGTGCCCCATGAACTCGAGGGTCAGTTCTGCGCGGTCCTGAGCCACCTTCATGAAGGCGTTCTTCATGATCGAGGTCGCCGCTGACGGGCCGGCGTTGGCCTTTGATTCCAACGCGGCGCGCTGGACCGTCTGCTGGACCGTCCGGGCCTCCATTTCGTTCATGACAATGCGGGTGCGCAGGTCACTGTCGGACAGGCGGCCGGCGTCATCAGCCCCAATGTAGCGCTTGGCGGTGACCCCAAGCGGCTCACCCGAGCCGCCGCGGGCGCTGTTCATGCCGCTGCGTTCGTGTTGCAGCAGACGCTTGGCCACCGACCAACCGCCGTTCAGCGGCCCCACCAGATCCTCCTTGGAGACCTTCACGTCGGTGAAGAAGGTCTCGCAGAAGGGCGAATTGCCCGCGATGAGCTTGATGGGCCGGATCTCGACGCCGGGCTGGTGCATGGAGAACAGCACAAAGGAAATGCCTTCATGCTTCTTGGCCTGGTCAGTGCGCACCAGGCAAAAGATCATGTCCGCGTACTGGGCGCCGCTGGTCCAGATTTTCGAACCGTTGACGATCCAGTGGTCGCCTTTGTCCTCCGCCTTGGTCTGCAGGCTCGCAAGATCGGAGCCCGCGCCGGGCTCCGAGAAGCCCTGGCACCAACGGACCTTACCGGTGGCGATATCGGGAATGTACTTCAGCTTCTGCTCTTCGGAGCCGTATTCAAGCAGCGTGGGACCGAACATCGAGATGCCCATGCCCATGATCGGATTCATCGCACCGATCTTGACCATCTCCTGCGCCAGAACGCGGGCCTCCTGCGGCGACAGCCCGCCGCCGCCATAGGCCTTGGGCCAGGTCGGAACGCCCCAGCCCTTCTCGCCCATGAGGCGTTTCCATGACGCCTGCACCTCGGTCAGCTGACCCGCGCCATTGAACGCCTCGGTGTGCGTCGCCGGCGACGCACCAAGCTCTGCTGGAAAGTTCTCAGCAAGCCAAGCCTTCGCTTCGGCCCGGAAGGCGTCCAAATCAGTGCCGCCGAAATCCGCCATGGATCCATCTCCCTGTTTGTCTCAGGCCCGAGCGCCCGGCGCCCTGCGGCCGGTGCCTCCTCGAACCAGTTCGGCGCGCATCAGCCGGCTTCGAACGACGTTCCACAATCGCCCCTTGGTCGCAGGCGCAGACAAATGCGGTGGATCGCCGGGCCCCCTTGATGAGTGTTCGCCGGGCGTCGAGAAGCTTGTCGGAGACAAACTAACCGGCGGGGGTCTGGCTGCCGTTCGCGAACTCAGGCCCCTAGGCGACGGCTGTACCAGGCTGAAGACGACTGCCTGCGAGGCTGGCCGGCGCCCCCACTCTTTCGCGCTCCTGAGCCCTACTCCGGATGGTAAACAAGGTAGGCCGCGCCAGCGAAGAGCTTCTCGAGCACGTCGTCTGGCGGGCGGCCGTCTGGATACGACGACATGGTCGCCGCCATGCCACGGCCCAGAGCCCAAAGCGCAAAAGCGGCGACGGACTTGTGCTGCGCAGGAATGCGATGGTCGGCTACGACCGCAGCTTCATACGCCAGGAAAGACTCGTGCTCGGCGTGCCGCAGGCTCTCATGTCGCGACATCAGCCGTTCGTCGAACATGAGCGAAAAGAGTTCTGGGTTTTCCTGAGCAAACCCGAAGAAGGCCCGCGCCCCGCCACGGATTGGGGACTCATCGTCCGACTGAAGAGACATGATGTCGGCGCGCAGGTCGGCAAAGCCTTGGATGGCCAGGTTTAAGAGCAGATCGTCCTTGCTGGCGAAGTAGTGATACATCGAGGCGGCGCCGATACCGCCCGCGACTGCGATGGCCCGAAGGTTCAGCTTCTCCACCCCCCGCTCGGACAATACCTTGGCTGCGGCGCGCAGCGCCTTGGCCTTCAGGCTTCCGACTTCGTGGGAAGGTTTTGGCGTCTTCATCGTTCTGACCCAGACAGACAGTTCACGGGCATTGCGGGGACCCGCCGATCGCGTTCCGATAGGCTTGGGGGCCACGGCGTTCGATCCCTGGCCGGCGTGATTGGGCCGCACTGCTGGGGAGCCGTTGATCGGCCCCGTCGCATCGGTCATTGGGAAGGCCCACGGCCTAGGCTGCGCACGGTCTTCGGCAGCGCTCCGCGGTCCAATTCGGCGGCTCATATCGCGCTCCCTCCCGCTTGGCTGCACGGCCTAGGCTGGATGTTGGACCCGCAGGCGGGTCTGCATGACGGCCCGTCACGGTCTCAGCTCGACCATCACGCCGCAGTCGAGGCGCCGCCAGGCCGCGCGACGCCCCTCAGCCACAGTCTAGTGTTGGCTTTCCGGCAGCATCAGTTCCAGGCCGTCGAGGCTGCCGACGAGCTTGATCTGACAGCCCAGCCGAGAGTTGGGGGTCACGTTTTCCGCAAACTCAAGCATGCTGCGCTCCATCTCCGATTGGGGTTCGAGCTTCTCGAGCCAGGCGTCCGGGACATAGACGTGGCAGGTCGCGCAGGCGCAGGCGCCGCCGCAGTCTCCATCGATCCCCGGCACCCCATTTCGCACGGCGCCTTCCATGACGCTGGTCCCATCCGGAACCTCCACTTCACGGGTTTCGCCGCCAAAAATCTGGTAGATGAGCTTAGGCACTCGTTCCTCCTTTCCTAATAGGTCAGGGAGGGTTGAAAGGCTTGAAACGGCGTTCGAAAAGGCCTGATCGCGCCTAACAGCTGCGACGTCGCGTCCGTCGTTGAAAATCGGGCACACCGCAACGCGCCGGGCGTTCGCACCTGTGCCGCCCCTGGAGGACGAAGCTGCGCGCAGATGACTATCGCGCAGGTCCAGCATCGCTCGCGATTGCCAGCTGGGCGTGGTCCAGCAGAAACGCAGCGCCCGCAAACAGGCGCTGAGTGAGCGCGGCCGCGCATTGATCAGCCGGTTGCGATGAGATTATTCCGGCGATCCCGCGTCCGAGCGCCCAGATCGCAAGGGTCGCGTTCGACTGGTGCTCGCGTGGAATGCGATCATCAGCCTGCACGGCCGCCTCGTAGGCATGTAGGGCCCGCGCTTCGGCCGCACGCAGGACTTCGTGACGTGCGAGGAGGCGCGAATTGAACATTAACGAGAAAAGCGCCGGCTGCGCGCAAGCGAAGTCTACAAAGGCTCGTCCCCCCGCACGCATCGACGAGCCGAAGTCCGGATCGCTCTGCAGCCGGATCATTTCACGGTGCAGGTGGTCAAATCCGCGGACAGCCAGATGTAGCAGCAAATCGTCCTTGCTACCGAAGTAGTGGTACATTGAGGCGATGCCGATGCCCGCCAGATCGGCGATCGCGCGCAGGTTCAGATCTTCCACGCCCTGGCTTGCTAGAATTTTCTCGGCAGCGGCCACAGCTCTGGACTTGAGATTGTTCACCTCGAGCGAGAGGTGCTTGGCCCGGCCCTTGGCTCCGCGCATCAATGCGCTGGGTTGATCATCAGCTGGGGTTGCAACCGCATTGAAGTCGTGCGCGCCGCCAGACCGGGCGATCCAGTCGGGCGCACCCTCGTGCGGCTCGAAGCGAGAACCAGCCTCCTGATGCGCGGTCGCTTTTCCTTGCAACATCACCATCCCTCACACGATCAGAGCACCTCGCGGGCGAGCGCCCCCAGCTGCGTTGAAATGAACGGCGCCAGCTACGGTTCGAAGCTGGCGCCGTTGGACTATCCGTCCTTGGCGGTCCGCTCCGGCGCAGCCGGGAAGAAGACCTTGTCGGCGGCGGCGGCCACATCCTGGGCGGTATAGGGCCGTCCCGGGGCGAAGCCGTCCGTCTGCATCATCTTGATCTCCCGCACGCCACGGAAGGAGACCGCCAGCACCTTGCCGGTGTGGTCGGCGGCCAGGTCCGAGGCCATGTAGAGCACGCCAGGCGCGACGTTCTCCGGGAGCGACAGCGGATCCGGCTCTTGATCGCGTCGGCCCGGCAAATCCGAGGTCATGCGGGTGAAGGCGCCGGGGGCCAGGCCCATGACGCGGATGCCGTACTTGCGTCCCTCGATCGAGAGTACGCGCATGAAGCCATAGATGCCGGCCTTGGCCGCGCCGTAGTTCGACTGGCCGAAGTTGCCGTAGAGACCTGAGGTCGAGGACGTCATGATGATCGTCCCAGGCTTGCCGTTGTCCTTCATCCACTTCCACACCGGCATGGTGCAGCAGTAGGTGCCCTTCAGGTGGACCTTCACGACCAGGTCCCAGTCCTGCTCGGTGGTGTTGGCGAAGGTCTTGTCGCGCAGGATGCCGGCGTTGCAGACCAGGATGTCGACCTGGCCGAAATTATCCAGGGCGGTCTTGAGGATGTTCTCGCCGCCCTCGATGGTCGAGACGTCGTCGGTGTTGGCCGCGGCCCTGCCGCCGGCCGCGATGATGTCGTCGACCACCTTCTGCGCCGCGCCCCGGTCCGAGCCCGAGCCGTCGCGCGGTCCGCCCAGGTCGTTGACGACGACCGCCGCGCCTTCCTTGGCGAACAGCTTGGCGTAGGCCTCGCCCAGCCCGTTCCCTGCGCCCGTAATGATGGCGACTTTTCCGTCCAGCAGACCCACGCGCGTTCCTCCTCCGCAACTTTCGCTCACCCGACGATCAGCGCGCGTAAGCGTCCTGTTGCGGCGGGTCACCTGCCGATCGCCATTACCACTTCGCTCGACACGGTACTCGTTCGTAAACACATTGGCCGCAAGCGACAAGAGCCGCAGGGGAAAGTTCACCTAGGGGCAACCTCGGGCCAAAGCGGCGGCCGCCGCAAGATCCAGCCGGAATGGGCGCTGCGCGACGTGGCCGCGGCAAAGCGCCACCCGTCGAGCAGCGCCCTAGGCCGGCCCGTATGCCCGCACGAATCGCAGCGCCGCCTCGCGCGCCACATGTTCGAATTGCGGCTCTAGTGACTCTAGAGTCGCGCCGAGCAGACGATCGATCTGGCGCATTCCCACCACCATGCTCGCGAAGAACTCGGCAGCTTGGCCGGGATCAGGGCAGTTCAACTGGCCTGCGGCATCCGCCGCCACCATGAAGACCTCCAGCGCCCTCACAACCTTCTTGGGGCCCGCTTCGTAGACCGCCGTGGCCATCTCAGGGGCCGCCCCCACGTTGACCGCCGCCAGGCGCGTAATCGCGACGTCATCCGAAGCCAAGCATGTTTGCAACAGCAGCCGAGCGAAAGCGTAGAGCGTCGCTTCAACATCGGCGAAGCTGTCGGCCGCTTCGAGCGTGGCCGCGATCGCCATTGGGCGGCGAGTCGCGAGCGCCAGGACAAGGGCTTCCTTCGAGCCAAATCGGTTGTAGAGGGTCTGTTTGGAGACCCCCGCCTCCCGGGCTATCTCCGCCATGGATGCCTGTGCTCCACGCACTTTGACGACCTTCGACGTCGCGGTGAGAATGGCCTCGAGGCGGTGCTGGCAGACAGTTCGCGCCACCTCCTAGTCTCCAATTCGCGCCGGGACGATGGCGGCAGCCTCCCGGCCTCTCATCAGCGCTGCCTGCGCATCGCTCATCTCCTGCATGTCCTCCGCTCCATCGCGCGGATCGCGTCCATTGATTTTACGATCCGGTTAGATAGCATACCCATTACGTAACATCGATAGGCGGCGTGGCGATTGCGGACAAGCAAGATTGCGCGCCACCTTCTCGTCGGCGAGGTGATCATGCCGCTCTTCTCCAATTTCCAACTAGGGGGCCTTACCCTCCCCAACCGCATCGTGATGGCCCCGATGACGCGCTCGCGCGCCAAGACCGAGTGCGCCGACGAGCTCACCGCCGCCTACTATGCTCAGCGCTCGACCGCCGGATTGATCGTGAGCGAAGGCGTGCCGATTTCCCGCGAAGCGGTCGGCTATGCCTTCCTGCCGGGCATCTCAACTGACGAGCAGGTCGCCGGCTGGCGCCAGACAACGAACGCCGTCCATAAGGGCGGCGGACGCATCTTCGCTCAGCTCTGGCATGTCGGCCGCGTGTCGCACACCTCGCTACAAGAAGATGGACGCCAGCCGGTAAGCTCTACAACCCAGCCCGCGGCGGGTGATCGCGTGTTCGCCTACGCTTGGCGCGATGACGGCAGCGTGGGCTTTGTTCAGCCAAGCCCGCCAAGGGCTCTCGACACTTCTGAAGTCTCTAGGGTGGTCGCGGACTACGCCTCGGCCGCCCAACGGGCGCTCGCAGCGGGCTTCGACGGCGTCGAGGTCCATGCCGCGCACGGCTATCTGATCGAGCAGTTCCTAAACCCCAAGATCAATTACCGGTCTGACCAGTACGGCGGTTCTCTTGAGGCGCGCGCCCGGCTACTGGTTGAGGTGGTAGACGCCATCGCGGCCGTAACTGGGCCAGAACGGCTTGGCGTGCGCCTCTCACCGAATGCGAGCCTCCTCGGCGCGCCGCCCTATGAGGGCAATCCCGAGACCTACCTTCACGTGATCTCCGAACTCGGGCGCCGGCAGCTCGGCTATTTACACTTCAGCGACACCGGCGTGCGCGCCGGCGCCCGAGCGGTCGACGATCAGTTCCTTCGCCAGGCTCGAGAGCGCTTCTCAGGCGCGATCATCCTGGCGGGCGGTCTCGACAAGGAACGGGCCGAGCCGCTTGTGGCTTCCGGTCTGATTGACCTTGCCGCCATTGGACAGCCGTTCATCGCCAATCCCGATCTGGTGGAGCGCCTCCGTCGGGGCTGGGCTTTGGCCAAGCCGGATCGGGATACATATTATGGCGGCGGCGGCGAGGGTTACGTCGACTACCCCAACTACGTGTCCGCAGGCTGATCGGTTGGCCGCGCTCGCGGCGCTCAACGCCCAGCGTACGACCTTCTAAAGGGTCGCGGACGGCCAGCATACGTTGCTGACCGTCCGGCCCACACCCCCAGCACAGGTCAATCATTAGGTCCGGTAAGGGATGATCACCGGCAAGGTCTCGTAGCCATGAACGAAGGCCGACCAGTTCAGGACCGGTTCGCCGACCACTTTGATCTCAGGGAAGCGCTTGAGGATTTCTTCCCAGATGATGGTCAGCTGCATCTCGGCCACGCGGTTGCCGACACAGCGATGGACGCCGAAGCCGAACGACATGTGCTGGCGGGGCCGCTCGCGGTCGATGATGAATTCGTTGGGTCGCTCGATGAACTCATCGTCGCGATTGCCCGAGATGTACCACATGGCCACCCGGTCGCCCTTCTTGATGGTCTTGCCGCCCATCTCAACGTCGCGCGTCGCGACCCGGGCCATGTGCGCCAGCGGAGTCTGCCACCGGATGGTTTCGGACACCATCGAGAGGATCAGGTCCGGGTTGGCGCGCAGCTTGGCGTATTGATCGGGATTTTGGTTCAGCGCATGCACGCTGCTCGAGATTGTGTTGCGGGTGGTGTCGTTGCCGCCGACGATCAGCAGGATGACGTTGCCCTGGTAGGTCTCCATCGGCATGTCCCGGGTCGCCGGATTGTGCGCCAGCATCGAGATCAAGTCGCCGCGCGGCTCTGAATTGACCCGCTCGTTCCAGAGTTCATGGAATGCGTTGAAACATTCGAACATCGCCGCGCCCTTCTGTTCCCACGTCTCAACGGGGCCGTGGCCGGGCTGATTCATGATCATGTCGGACCACCAGGGCAGCTTTCGCCGCTGCTCGAACGGGAAGTCGAACAGGGTGGCCAGGGTCATAGCCGTCAGTTCCTTCGACACCAGGTCGACCCAATCGAACTCCTGGCCGATCGGCAGGGAGTCGAGGATCTGACCTGCCCGCTCACGAACTTGCGGAGCCATCGCGTGCAGATTGCTCGGCGCCAGCGTCGGACTGACCGCTTTGCGCGCAAAGCTGTGCTGGGGCTCATCCATCGTAATGAACCCGGCGCCGCCGCGACGCCGCTCTCCCATGATCTTGATCTGTTCGGCCATGGCCTCCTGATTGATCAGCGTGATGCCGTCGGCGGACGAGAAGGCTTCATGATTGGTGTCGACCGCCATGATGTCGGTCCACTTGGTAATCGACCAGTATGGGCCGTACTCGCTGTCGGGCGTGAAGTGGATTGGATCCTCGCGGCGCAGGCGTTCGAACACCGGCCAGATCGTGTCGTCGTAGAAGCGAGAGACCTTGGCGGGGTTGAGCTGCTCAAGCGGCATGGCGGCGATCTCGGCGGCAGCGTCAGCGGCCTGGATCTTGGCTGCAATGTTCATGGTGTTCCTCCCGTTCGCGGTCGGCCGCCCGAAAGGATGAGCAGCAGCTCGCACCTCGTTTCTTGATCTTCTTCCACGACGGTGTTCCTCAATCGCTCACATGTCAACGTCGATTGACTTAGCGTGAAGGGCGGCGACAGCCCCTTCGGCCGCCTGCCCTACGAGCCGCCGCTGGCATGGCCTGACCGCTGGCTCGGCTTGATGTAGAAGATTGGAATGACTGATCCTTCTGCGCTTGCCCGCCCGCTTCGTCGGCGCGACGCCGAGGCCACCCGGGCGGCCATTCTCGAAGCGGCCAAGCGCCAATTTGCGCGGGCGGGCTATGACTGCACCCTGCGGGATATCGCTGGCGAGGCTGGCGCTGATGTTGCACTGGTGAAGCGCTACTTCGGAGGCAAAGAGGCGCTGTTTGTCGCCGCTCTGAAGGCGTCGTTCGGCGCCGAGGATCTCCGGGAGTGGAATCGCGCGACCATCTCGCGCGAGATTGCTGTGATGCTGGCCGACAGTCCCCATGCCGACGAAGCGCGGACGGACCGATTTCAATTCCTGCTGCGCGCGGCCACAACGCCCAGCACCGCGCCGCTGCTCAACGTGCTCATTCAGGAGCGCTTCCTGGGTCCCATCCGCAACTGGCTGCATGGCCCGGCAGCCGACGCGCGCGCTCGGGTGTTCGCAGGGACGTACATCGGTTTTCTGGTTGAGCGGCTTATCCGCGGTGAGGCGCTTGAGGGCCGTGAACGCGAGGTCTACATCGATCTTGTAGCCGCAAGTTTGGAGCGCTTGATAGCCCTGCCCGACGTGGCGCCTGATCAAGCCCCCAGCGAGGGCCCGCAACCAGCCACCAAGACCTAGCCGCCGACCGGCCCGGCCTCGTGAACATGCTTGCCTGCTGCGGCGCTCGCGCCTCCGAGGGCGGCGCTCATGGCTTCGACCAGCAACGCAAATTCCAGCGGCTTGGCCACGCAGCCGCTCATCCCTGCAGCGACGTACTCCTCGATCTGATGAGACATCGCGTTTGCTGTGAGGGCGATCACCGGTGTGGGCGGGCGCCCAGCGCGGGCTTCTTCGGCCCGGATGAGTGCGACAGCTTCCAACCCGTCCATCACCGGCATTTGGATATCCATGAGGACAAGGTCCCAATCGGCCTGCCGCCAGGCCTCCACCGCGGCCCGCCCGTCGCCCGCGATGATCGGCTTGATCCCCAGCGGCTCCAACATCAGCCGGATCACCTCCTGGTTCACGGGGTGATCTTCGGCGACCAGTACCCGCAGGCTTTCAAAGTCGACCACCGTCGAACTGGGTGGCGCCGGCTCCTCCAACGGATCGGCCTCAAACGGGAGCGGCAGCCACAGTCGAAAGGTGCTGCCAATGCCAAGAACACTTGTCGCCCAGATACGCCCTCCCATCAGCATGGCGAGTTCCCGACTTATGGCGAGGCCAAGGCCCGTCCCGCCGAACTCCCGGGCCGTACTGGCGCTGGCCTGTTCATAGGAGTCGAAGATGCTTTCCAACCGATCGGCTGGGATGCCGATCCCGCTGTCGGAGACGGCGAGCTCCACCCCGCCGTCCAACACCCGCGCGGTAAGCCGAATTTCGCCGGCCTTCGTAAACTTCACCGCATTGGACAGTAGGTTGGTGAGGATCTGGCGGGTCCGAGTTTCGTCGCCAAGCCAACGGCCCGCGATGGCCGCGTCAAGATCTGCGCATACGCCCACGCCCGGGCCAGCCGCTGCGTCAAAGGCCAGCGCCAGATCAAGCGCGAGTTGCTCGAGGTCGAAAGGTCGAACGTCGAACGTCAACTTGCCGGCCTCGATTTTGGATATGTCGAGGACGTCATTCAGGAGCGAGAGCAGCGCGCGCCCCGATCGATTGATCACTTCCAGGCGCTCGCGCTGCTCGTCGGACAGCTCACCGGAAGACATAATCTGAGCCATGCCGAGCACGCCGTTCAGCGGTGTGCGGATTTCGTGACTGACCTGGGCGAGAAATGCGCCTTTGGATGCGCTCGCCGCCCTTGCTGACTGCAGCGCACGCAGAGCGACGCCCCGAACCGCCAGAGCTGCGACAAAGAGCAAGGTGGCCGAGAGCGTCAGCGCACACAGCATAGCGGCAGGCGCCCCGGCCCGAGCCGCCGCCAGCACCACCGCAAGCGTGCCGGCGAAAGTCGGAGCCGCCGTGGCCCAGAAGATTGCCGGGGACGTCCCGCTTGCGGCGCAGGCGTTGAGCAAGGCGCCGGCCAGGAGCCAGACACCACAAACCAGCAGCCAGCTGTTCCCGCTCAGGATGGCGGCCGCCCCAAGGGCGGCCAGCACTGTGCTCCCCAGTGCGACTAGCACCACGCCGCCGATGACGGCCTGCTCGCGCGACATGCGCTGGGCTCGGCGCGTCCACGCCACTTCGGCCAGTTGCAACAGGGACCACGCGACGTACCAGCCGACCGTCAGGGGCGCCCCCAACGAGGGACCGACGATGCAGGCGATCAGCACGCCGATCACCAGTCTGAGCCAAAGCTGACGAGACCGGCCAGCCATGGCTTCAATGAGATCGGGCAAGGCCGCCCCGCCCCACTGCGCGACGCCGTCCTTGCCGGGCTGGGTCATGTCTTGGATGGAGGTGGAACGGCGACCGCGGCTTCCGCCGTCACGCTCTCGAGGATCGGGGGCTGATCGAATAGCGCATCGCGCTCATCTAGCTGGCGACGGATTTCAGCATGCCGCTCGGCTCCGAGGCCGTAGCCAATCATGCAGGCCCCGCCCAACATCACGAACACGACAGGCCCCACCAGGAACACCAGCTCAAGGTTTCTGATGGCGTGCGCCGTATTTTGTGCGCCATCGGCGGCGTTGTAGCCGACCTGGGAAAGGACCAGGAAGGTGAGCCCGATGGAAAAAGCGCCGGCCACCTTGGTGGTCATCGTGGTGATCGCATAGAGCAGGCCGGACCGTTCCTTACCCTTCTCCAGGCGGATCTCGTCGGCGATGTCAGCGGTCATCGCGCGAGTCAGCACGTTGAACCCGGAGGCCATGATTCCAGCGAACACCAGCGGAATGGCGGCCACCGCCAAATTCCCCTGAGGGATCGCGATCAGTGAGATGAGCGTCAGCGAATAGCAGGTGGTGGCGACCATCACCGCGCGATGCTTTGAAATCTTCATTGCGAGCCGCCCCATCAGCGGCGCCCCGACAATCCCAGCCAGGATGTAGATCGCGAGCAGAATGCTCGCCTGCCCCGTCGTGAACCCTCGACTGTCGGTGAAGAAGAACAGATAGGTTGCGCTCATCCAGCCCGGCCCCAGCGCCAAGCAAAGGTCCGCCAGGAGGATTCGCGCGAACGACGGCCGCGCGATCAGCGCGCCGTAGTCGCGCAACCGAAAGCCCTCCCCATCCACCTCGGGGGCGATCTTCTCTGGCGTTCGCCAGACGACGAGCGCGACCGTAATGGGCGCAAGCAGGATAATGAGCCAGCCCATCATCGCCACGTTGCCGACGTCGGACACTGCTCGCGCCTCGTTGACGATCGGAATCGCCAAGACGCTGGCGGCGCCCAGAACGCTGATCGCCGCGATGATGCCGAAGACCCGCGAGCGATCATTGTAGTGGGGCGCAAGCGTCGCCGCCCATGCTGCATGCGAGAGCGCTAGGATCGAGTTGCCCAGATAGAGAACGAGGAGCCAGAAGATTAGGTAGGTCCGGCCGACGCCTTCGGGGGGCATAAAGAGGAAGTACACCCCGAGCATCAGGATAGGCGCGCCCAGGATCGTCCAGAGGCGATAGCGGCCGAGCGGCGTGCGGGTTTTGTCCATCGACCAGCCAAGAAGGCCGTCAATGGGAATATCGATCATGCGGACAATGAAGAAGGCCGAGCCGATGACCGCCAAGTCCACGCCCAAGTGGCTGGCGAAGTGTCGTGGCAGGTAGACCGACATCGCGATGCCCACCGCCGCGACCGGCAGACTGACAGCGGCGAAGGCCAATGCGGTGAGCAAGGGCACCTGGGAGGAGCGGGCTGAAGCAGCCTTGGTCATCGTTGCGTTACTTCCCCACGATTGACGCCTGGCGTTTGGCCGGCGTGCTTTGATTGTTGTCGCCGCGGCGGGTTCGCCGCGGCGATGGGCAGGTCGCCTCAGTGGTCCCGCTGCGGCGCCCCTGCCGCCTGGGCGCCAGACGGCCCGTCCCCGGCGTGCTGCAACACCAAGGGACGGGCCTCAGCCCCTGGGACGCGGAGCTGCTCGCGGCCTCCCCGCCGCGATTGGGACGAGAAGGATTCGAACGACGTTCCACAACTGGTCGAACGCCCATTTCCTGCGCTGGGTGCAGGGCTCGCGTTTCAGCTCGCTCGTGTGGACCGAGCGAACCTAGGCAGCGGGTTCGGCGCGGCCTGCCGGCCACAGCTTCATTCGCTCAGCGTCCCGCCAAAGCTCCATGCGCCGACCATCAGCAAGACCCTCAGCGTGCTCGATCGCCGCCTCCAGCGAGGGCATCGGCAGGTCGATCGCATCCGCAAGGTGATCGCTCGCCGTCAGGAAACAGAGTCGGAACTGGATCATTGCGTCCCACAGGTTGCGTTGGTGCTCGTTCACCGAGCCGGGCTAGCAGGCGGGATCGAACAACATTCGAAAAGCGTCGAATTGGCACGCCCCGGAACTCGACTGACTGCGGTGGCTGGCAACTGCTCGCCAGCCACTGAAATGAACATGTAGGGAGTGATTTTACGTTTTGGTTGGAAGACAATACCACGTCGTAATATTACCCATCCGCTCGAGTCTTTGGGGGACAGAATGTGTGACCATTCAGCTGCGAGAGTCGCGATCCTAGGGGCGGGGCACGCGGGCGGCGCCTGCGCGGCCCTACTGAGGCAGTACGGACACAAGGGGCCAATCGTTCTCATCGGAGACGAACCCATTCCCCCGTACCAACGGCCGCCGCTCTCCAAGGCCTGGCTGAAAGGCGAAGCGGACGCCGAGAGCCTCGCGCTCAGGCCCTTGGAATTCTATTCCGAGAACGACATTACCTTTCACAGCAGCACCAGGGCCGTGCGCATTCATCGCGCCGACAAGCTCATCGACTGCGCCGACGGCTGGGTCATCCCCTACGACACGCTCGTCATCGCGACCGGCGCCCGCCCCATCGCCCTCCCGATCCAAGGCGCCAACCTGGCGGGGGTCCGGTTCTTGCGGACGGCCGAGGACGCCGAGGGCCTGAAGGCTTCGCTAGCTCCAGGCAAGACGATGGTTGTGATTGGCGGCGGCTACGTCGGTCTTGAGGTCGCCGCTTCCGGACGGAGCCTTGGCGTTGAGGTCGTCGTGATCGAGCGCGAACCACGCGTCCTGGCTCGGGTCGCCAGCGAGGCGTTGTCAGACTTCTTCACCGACTATCATCAACGCAAGGGCGTGCGCTTCGAAGTCGGCTGCAGCGCTGAGGCCTTTGTGGGCCGGAATGGTCGAGTGGAAGCCGTTGTTCTGACCGATGGCCGAACCCTTCCGTGCGACATCGCGGTCGTAGGCATCGGAGCTGCTCCCAATCAGGAGATCGCCTCCGAAGCAGGGCTCGACTGCGCCCGGGGCATCATCGTCGATCTCGAAGCGCGGACGAGCGATCCCGACATCTTCGCTATCGGCGATGTCACTCAGCGTCCATTGCCCCTCTATAACCGGAACTTCCGCCTGGAGAGCGTTCCAAACGCCCTTGAGCAGGCCAAACAGGCGGCCGCCGCGATTACCGGCCGCGCCCCGCCGCGAGCAGAGACGCCGTGGCAGTGGTCGGACCAGTACGATCTGAAGCTGCAGATCGCTGGCTACCCCTTCGACGTCGACGACTTGGTCGTTCGGGGTGACCCGCAGTCCGGCAGGTTCGCAGTCTTCCACCTCAAGGAGAACCTGGTCCAAGCGGTCGAAGCCCTCAATTCTCCTCCCGAGTTCATGATGGGCAAGAACCTGATCGGTGGGCGACGTCCCGTTAACAAGGGAAGGCTTGCGGACATCAGCATCCCGATGACCGAAGTCGCCGAATAGGCGCGCCAAAGCTAGTGAAATGGGGCCAGGTCAACCTGCCCCCATTTCGACAACGAGTTCCCGTTGTTACTCGACCTCGAACTTCACGCCGGCGTGCTCTTCCAGACGCGAGATCAACTTGCCCCGGAGTGCGGCCCCAGGCGTCCATATTCCACCGGGCGTCTCAGTGGAGTTCACCAGACAGATGGCGGTCTCGGCGAGCATCTTGGATGTTGATCCATAGCCCGGATCCTTGTCGCCCTTGACGGATACCCGCACCTTTCGGCCATCGTCGCTGGTTCCAATGAAGAGCAGGTCGAAGTACCCAGCGTCCCTCTGTTCTTTGGTCGGCCCCTCCCCAGGCTTGGGTCCGCCCCCGGGCAGCTTGCCAAGATCGGCGCATCCGCTAGATGCATGCCGACGGTAGCGCTCGTTGCGGCGCAGGAATTCCCACGCGAAGTCCGTACGCCGAAGGGTTGGCATGATCGAAACGCCCCGCCAGTGGGTCCTCGAACACAATCAGATGCGAGAAACTACGAAATCCGGAGGCGAGGACGGGATAGTGGGGCTCGACGCACCATCTGCGCGGTAATTTGGCGCGCGGCGCGCCATCCGCATGCACGGCTAGCTCGTCCCGCTGCCGCAATTCGCCTTCCACTTGCCTGGATCAGCGCCAGATGTCGACGCGTGCAACGAGCAGGGCCGCGAAGTGATTTGAGACGCGCTCTTCAACGCAGACAGCCGATCAGCTTCTCGTCAGCCGCCCGACTGCCTCCGCAACGGTTTCAATGTTCCTATTTTCGAAAGCCGTTCGAGGCGTTTCAACCCACCTGCGCGAGCGTCTCCCGCGCACTTTCATTAACGGTGAACGGCACTCACGCGTTCGCGTACTTTAGTAGTTTTCTTTCCAGTCCCGGGGCGCGGTGCCCGCCATTCACGGCGGGGACCGCGCCCTTCTTCTGCCAAGGGCCCCCGAGCTCTGCATCTTGCGTTGAGTTCCGTGTTCCACGCACAAGAGCGCTTCCCCGCCAACCAATGATCCACAGCAACAAGATGTCCCCGCGTCACCATGCCATGGTCGAGGCCAAGAGCCTTTGCCGCACGCTGCCAAGCGCCCCCTCCCCCCGTGAGCGCGCACAGGCCATACTGACGCTGTTGATGCGGGTCGAGACTTGGTCGCCCGCCCAGGAAGCCAGGATCATCGCTTTCAGCGATTGGCTGGCCACGCGGCCCCACGACGGGGTGCTGAGAGACAAGTGCAAGCAACTTCTCGCCGGCCTCAGCTGAGAGCCGTCGCAATGCGGCCGCCCTCGTCCCTAGGCTTCCTTCTCAGGAGGTTGCGCCTTCCAGAAGGCCAGCAAGACGGCAGCGACCATGAGGCCCGACGCCACGTAGAAGGCCAGCCCTGGAATCGATGAGATGGTCTCGTGGCGAACTGACCAAGCGAACACCATCCCAAAGATCATCGGCCCGGCGATCGAAGCGACACCCATCATACTTTGATTGGCGCCCTGCAACTGGCCCTGCTCCTCTGGCCGGACCAAGCGGGTCATGAGCCCCTGTAGACCAGGCATCAGGAATCCCTGCAGCGCCTGCAGAGCCGCGCCAACCAGGAACACCCATCCGTTCGCCATGGCGCCGTACCAGGCATAGCAAGCCGCGCCGGATACAGCCCCGAGCAAGATGGCGTTCCTCAAGCCAATCCGAGCGACGACGGGCCCGACCAGGACCATCTGAACAAAGACCCCAAGAACCCCGATCAGCAGAAAAGCGGCGCCCTCCATGCCGGTCGACCAACCGTAGCGGTGGGCGGTGTAGAGGACATAGATCGTGGGCAGGACCATTTGAGAAAGCTGGAAGAGAAAAGCCACGCCCGCGAGAGGAAGCAGGTCCGAGTGCGAGCGGAGCAGCCTCAAGGCGCCCAGCGGATTGGCCCGGCCCCACTCAAACCGTTTGGCGCGTCGCTCCTTCGGCAGCGACTCCGGCAAAACGAGCAGGCCATAGATCGCATTGGCGAAGGTAATGACGGCCGCGGCAATGAACGGTAGTCGCAGCCCGTACTCGCCCAGTAGCCCCCCGATCATCGGCCCCACGATGAAGCCGATGGAGAAGGCTGATGCCATCAGGCCAAAGGTCTTGGCGCGCTGATCTGGCGGTGTGACATCGGCGAGATAGGCGTTGGCGGTCGACATCGTGCTCGCCGTCGCGCCATTGAGCAGCCGTCCGGCGAGCAGCCACCAAAGGTTCGGCGCATAGGCCATGAGAAGGAAGTCCAAGCCGAGCCCGAAGAATGAGATCAACAGCACCGGCCGCCGCCCAATCCGATCGGACAGCATGCCGAGGAGCGGCCCGCAAAAGAGCTGCATCACACCCCAGCTGGTCGCGAAGAGCACGTTCCACTCAGATGCCGACGAAGTGTCGCCGCCGGCCAGCTCCCGAATAAGGTTTGGAACAATCGGCAGCATGATCCCGAACGAGATCGAGTTCATGAGAGCCGACGCGAAGATGAAGCCGAAGGCGGCCTGGCGCGGCGCCGAGCCTCTCGCCGACTGGCTCACCCCACCGGCGCTAGTCAAATCACCCATCCAAACTCCCCCCAGGCCACGTCATGGGGCTCAGGTGCCCTTGTCGCGTGCGCCAAATGTTCGGATCAGCCGCTGCTGCCGCCGCCGTACATCTCGCGGATTCGAATTGCGTTCGACAATCCGATCAGAATTCCCCCGCCAGAGCGCTTGTGAAACTCCGTTCGAAGCTTTCGAGATCTTCTTACCGTCAGTCGGGCGGGGTCGGGACTTGCTCCCGATCTCGTTCGGCCTGCTCGGCATTTTCTCCTTATTTCACTTTGGCTCCGCTCCCTGCGGGCGGAGCCAACTTTTCGACAGCGGCGAAACTCGCTCTACGTCCGTGCCGGGCGCGCCTTTTTTGGGCGCAGACCGCGCCAGTTTCCGGCGCAGCAAAATTGAGGTCGACGCGGCGCTCAGCGGAGCACTACTCAGACGACGTTGCTGGCGAGCGAAACGCGGGTCAAGCTTGCAGCCCGCTCATGCGCGCCAGATGATGGAGGCGGCGGGCGCCGTGAAGCGGCCGACGTTCAAGAGCCAGGGGCGACTCAGTCGCGAGGCGGCGAGCGCTCGGCGAGATAGCGGGCTTCGTGCTGCGAAGATTCCAACGCCCGCCCCCTCACTACCGCCCCTAGGTAAAGACGCAGAGAAAAATACAACTATACTTTGAGTCCATGCGCGCAATGCGCGAGGGTATCTATCCTCGAACGATGGCGGGCGGAGGGGTATGGACGACGCGACCCCAGGCAATGGTCTTAGCCAGGACGCCCTGCTGGCGGCCGCTCTGCGCGCCGTACGCCGGGCGCGCGGCATGCGCGCCACTGACGTCGCGCTAGCGATGGGCCTTCCCCTACGCACCTATCAGCACTTCGAGGAGGGAACGGGTCCGTTTGACCTTGAGAGAATTCGTCTGTTCTCGGAGGCGACCGATAGCGACCCGTTCGCCATTGTCGCCAGTATCTGGTTGCGGTCGCCCGAGTTTGCGGTTCGCTCGATCGACAGCAAGCCAATGGTGGTCATGATGCTGGCCCTGAGCCCATTCCAGGAGGAAATGGGCGACGACTTGGTGTTGATCGAACCGCGTGTCTGGTGGGGCGGGTTCAGGCGCCTGTTTCAGGATCTGACGGAACATGTTCGCAAGCGCGACCTCACGGCCGAGACGTGGCTTGATGAACAAGCCGGGCGATTGGGCCTGCGCTCAACCTTTCTTCCCAAGGGCCGGCGCCGCCACACAGGGGATGGCCAAGACTGACAATGGCTAAGCTCGGGCGCATAGTCACTGCATGGAGAATCGCTTCGCCATCCGGCCCGACCCAGGCGGCTTCAGTGTCTACGACCTGACGACCGGCGAGACGCTTATGATCGCGATGGAGCGGCAATCTGGCCTGTCGCGGGAAGACGCGGAGCATACCGCTACGGTCTTCAATCGAGGGGCCGACCTGCCAGCCCAGAAAACGCACTAGCACCGGTCGAACGGTTGCGCCTGCTCGCCCGTGCGCCGCCGAGGCTCTGCCCAGCCGCGACCTAGATTTGCGCCGCAGGCGAAAGCCCCTCCATCAGCCGCTGCAGTATCACCTCGACACCTCGCGGCCGCACAGGTCCAGAAAGTCGCCCCGGCGCGCCGGCGAGGTCCGTCGGCTCCTCCACGTCCGAAGTTTGCATTCGTACTTCGGACCGTGGGGCAGACCGACCAGCCTGACAGGACCAACTGTTCTCCCAGTCGGTCCAGTTCTGGAACTACCGACAGAGGCGCGAACAAACGCGAAAAACTGCGAGAACATTCGCGAACTAGCGGCGCACAAGACACGCCGTAACACTTTGATTTTTAAGCGAATTCCGTCCAGTCCATCATCGGGGCGACGGATAGGCGGTAGCTGTCGCGATGTTCGGTTTGCATGGCCAATCGGGTCGCTCGGAGCGGCTGTCGTCGTGGCCACTTAGTACAGCCGGCGGCCGCTTTCCACCCGCGCGGCGTTCGGCCGCCGCGCGGGGCATTGACCCAGCGTCATCGATTTTCTAATTTTCAGGAATTCCTGAAAGTTCATTAAAATGAATCTCCCCCCGCTTACCCAGGCCTTCGTCCTCCACTTCGGAGAGATGGGCAGCCGCTGGGGCATCAGCCGCACGGTCGGCCAGATCTACGCCCTGCTGTTCCTGGCCGAAGAACCACTGAACGCCGACGACATCACCGAGAAGCTCGGCTTCTCGCGCTCCAATGTCAGCATGGGCCTCAAGGAGCTGTCGTCCTGGCGGCTGGTGAGGCTGCAGCACAAGCCCGGCGACCGCCGCGAGTACTTCTCGACGCCTGAGGACATCTGGGAGATCGTGCGCATCCTGGCCGAGGAACGGCGCAAGCGGGAGATCGACCCGACCCTATCGATGCTGCGCCAGGCGCTGGTCGAAACGCCCGCGACCGAGGGCGAACGCCACGCCCAGGCGCGCATGGCCGAGATGCACGGCCTTATCGAGCTTGTCACCCGCTGGTCGGAGGACATTCAGAAGCTCGAGACCCAGACCCTGATCCAACTGCTCGAGGTAGGCTCCAAGGTGCAAAAGGTTTTCGAGATCAAGGACCGATTGAAGGTCGTCGCCGGCGGCAAGTCCCGCCGCCGCGCCAAGTCCGAGGGCCAGGCCGATGTTTGACGACATCAGCGCGCTGACCCTGGCGCGGGCCCAGTTCGCCTTCACCGTCTCGTTCCACTTCATCTTCCCGGCCTTCTCGATCGGCCTGGCCAGCTACCTGGCGGTGCTCGAGGGGCTGTGGCTCAAGACCGGCAAGGAGGTCTATCTCAACCTCTTCAAATACTGGCTGAAGATCTTCGCCCTGGCCTTCGCCATGGGCGTCGTCTCCGGCATCACCATGTCCTACCAGTTCGGCACCAACTGGTCGGTGTTCTCGGACAAGGCCGGGCCGGTGATCGGCCCGCTGATGGCCTATGAGGTGATGACCGCCTTCTTCCTGGAGGCCGGCTTCCTGGGCGTGATGCTGTTCGGCATGAACCGCGTGGGGCCCAGGCTGCACTACGTGGCCACCCTGGCCGTGGCGATCGGCACCTTCATCTCCGCCTTCTGGATCCTCTCGGCCAACAGCTGGATGCAGACTCCGCAGGGCTTCGTGATGAACGCCGCCGGCCAGTTCGAGCCGGCCGACTGGTGGGCGATCGTCTTCAACCCGTCCTTCCCCTACCGGCTCGTGCACACCGTGCTCGGGGCCTATCTGACCACCGCCCTGGCGGTCGGGGCGGTCGGGGCCTGGCACCTGCTGAAGGACAAGACCAACGCCGGCGCGCGGGTGATGTTCAACATGGCCATGGGCATGATCGCCGTGGCCGCCCCGATCCAGATCTTCGCCGGCGACATGCACGGCCTGAACACCCTGGAGCACCAGCCCGCCAAGGTCATGGCCATGGAGGGCCACTTCCAGAGCCATCCGGACGGCGCGCCCCTGATCCTATTCGGCCTCCCCGACGAGAAGGCCGCCACGGTTCATTCCGAAATCTCGATCCCCAAGGCCTCCTCGCTGATCCTCAAGCACGACCCGAACGCGCCGCTGGCCGGGCTCGACACCGTGCCGCGCGAAAACTGGCCCCACGTGGCTATCGTCTTCTGGTCGTTCCGGATCATGGTCGGCCTGGGCATGCTGATGCTGGCCCTCGGGGCGGTCAGCCTGGTCGCCCGCGTTCGCCGCAAGCTCTACGATTGGCCCTGGCTGCACCGCTTCGCCCTGGTCATGGGGCCGGCCGGCTTCGTCGCCGTGCTGGCCGGATGGGTGACCACCGAGGTCGGCCGCCAGCCCTTCACGGTCTACGGCCTGCTGCGCACCTCGCAGTCGGCCGCCCCGCTCGACGCGCCGGCGGTCGCCGCCTCGCTGCTGGCCTTCGTGGTCGTCTACTTCATCGTGTTCTCGGCCGGCGCCGGGTACATCCTCAAGCTGATGAGCCATCCGCCCCATCCGGGCGAGCCGGGCCTGGAGCCGACGCCGGACCACCCGGTCCGCACCGCCGGCATCACGCCCGCGCCCGGCATCACCGTCCACCGCGCCAGCGAGGGAGACGCCTCGTGACCCTGGACCTTCCCTTCATCTGGGCCTTCGTGATCGCCTTCGCGGTCTTCGCCTATGTCGTCATGGACGGCTTCGACCTCGGCATCGGCATCCTGTTCCCGACCTTCAAGCCGGGACGCGAGCGCGACTCGGCGATGAACTCGGTCGCGCCGGTGTGGGACGGCAACGAAACCTGGCTGGTGCTCGGCGGCGGCGGGCTGATGGCCGCCTTCCCGCTCGCCTACGCCCTCGTGCTGCCGGCCCTCTACGCGCCGATCATCGCCATGCTGCTGGCGCTGATCTTCCGCGGTGTGGCCTTCGAGTTCCGCTGGCGCGATCCCGATCATCGCCGATTCTGGGACTTCGCCTTCACCGCCGGATCAGTGGTCGCCGCTTTCGCCCAGGGCGTGACCCTGGGCGCGCTCCTCCAAGGGATCACCGTCGAGGGCCGCCAGTACGCCGGCGGCTGGTGGGACTGGCTGACCCCGTTCAGCCTGCTCACCGGCGTCAGCATCGTGGTCGGCTACGCCCTGCTGGGCGCGACCTGGCTGGTGATGAAGACCGAGGGCGCCATCCAGGCCCACATGCGGCGCATGGCCGGCTGGCTGGGCGCGGCCACGATCCTGCTGATCGCCGTCGTCAGCGCCGTCACCCCGTTCCTGGAGGGCGCCTATTACGAGAACTGGTTCGCCTGGCCGAGCGTGCTGCTCACCGCCCAGGTGCCTCTGCTGGTGCTGATCGGCGCGGTGCTGTTCTTCCGTAGCCTGCGCAAGGGCCATGAGCGCTGGCCCTTCCTGCTGGCGCTGGCCCTCTTCGGCCTCAGCTTCGTCGGGCTTGGGGTCAGCATGTTCCCCTATGTCGTGCCCGGCGCGGTGACCATCTGGGAGGCCGCAGCCCCCGACTCCAGCCTGCTGTTCATGCTGGTCGGCGCCTCGGTGCTGATCCCGATCATCCTGGCCTACACCGCCTACGCCTACTGGGTGTTCCGCGGCAAGGTCGGCCACGAGGGCTATCACTGATGGCCGCCCCCTCCCCCGCCGCCTGGCGGCGACTGGCCTGGTTCGTCGGCCTCTGGCTGGCTGGCGTCCTGACCGTCGGCGCGGTCAGCTACCTGATCCGCGCGTGGCTGCTTTGATGAGGGGCCCTCGCACCCTGCGCGTATCTGTCCATGGGCGGGGCTCCCCCGGCCTGCGGGGCCACGCTTTTGAGTAACGGTGTTGAATTGATGAGTTCGTCGAACCCCGCCCCCGACCGGCGGCGCCTGCTGCTGGCGGCGTCCGCCCTGCTGCTGACGGCCGGCTGCGCTCAGGCCGCGCCGCCGCTCGACTTGGTCGTCTACAAGACGCCCTACTGCGGTTGCTGCAAGAGCTGGATCAGCCACATGGCCAAGGCCGGTTTCAAACCAACCGTGCACGAGGTCGAAGACCTCGCCCCGATCCGCGACAAGCAGGGCGTGCCCTTCGAACTGTCGTCCTGCCACACCGGCGTGATCGGCGGCTATGTCGTCGAGGGCCACGTGCCGCCCGCCGACGTCCTGCGGCTGCTCAAGGAACGCCCCAAGGCGCTCGGCCTCACCGTGCCGGGCATGCCCATCGGCTCGCCGGGCATGGAAAGCCCTGACGGCCGCACCGAGGTCTACGCCACCCTGCTGCTGCTCGACCGGTCGGGGAAGACGCGGGTCTTCGCCCGCCACGGCTAGCTGAGCGAGAACGGCACGATCGAACGCTCGGTGCGCGAGACGCGGAAGCTGCGATCCACTGGCGGAAACGCCCGTTGCAGGCAGTCGTCGCGCTCGCAGATCCGGCAGCTGACCCCGATCCGCGCCGGCGGCCCCTTCAGGTCGACGCCGTCGGAATAGACGATGGCGTCGGCGTACTCGACCTCGCAGCCCAGCCCCAGGGCGTAGCGGCGGTCCGGCGTGCCGTGGCCGCCCGACCGCTTCAGCACGCTCCAGGCCAGGCACAGATAACGTGCGCCGTCCGGCATCTCGGCCACCTGGGTCAGGATGCGCCCATCGCGCCCGAACGCCTCGTGCACGTTCCACAGCGGACAGGTGCCGCCGAACCGCGCGAACTGGAACCGGGTGGCGCTGTGACGCTTGGTGATGTTGCCGGCCGGATCGACCCGCACGAAGTAGAACGGCACCCCGCGGGCGCTGGGCCGCTGCAGGGTGCTTAAGCGGTGGCAGGTCTGCTCGAAGCTGGACTGGAAGCGCAGGGTCAGGGCGTCGATGTCGTGCCGCAGCTCCTGCGCCGCCTGTCGGAACGCCTCATAGGGCAGGACCAGGGCGCCGGCCGCGTAGTTGGTCAGGCTGATCCGGCAGATGTCCACCGCCGCCGGGCTGCGCAGCTCGGAGGCCTCCAGCTCGGCCTCGATGATCTCGCCCAGTTCGGCGGCGACCACATGGCAGGCCATCTGGAAGGTCCGGGTCTCGGCCGGCTGAGCCATGTTCAGCGTCAGCTCCCGCCGCTCCGGATCGTAGCGGCGCATCAGATCGCCCTCGGCCACCCGCCGCACGACAACCTGCAGCTTGTCGCGCAGATAGGCCTCCAGCGCGCTCTCCAGCGGGATTTCCGGGGCCAGACCGCATCGGCCGTGCAACTGCTCGGCCGCCACATCCAGCGCATGGATGTAGTTGTTCTTGTAATGGAAATAGTCGCGCACCTCCTCGTAGGGCAGCTGCGCGCTGGCCGCGACCGTCTCGTCCAGGGCAAGAGCCTCGTCGGTGGCGCTCAGCCGCTCGCCGGCCCGCCGGTGCGCCCGGTGCAGATCCAGGTAGTGCCGCGCGAAGCTCGGCGCGTTGGTCACCACCAGCTTCAGCTCCGCCAGCGACGGCGCGGGCGCGTCGACGGCGCTCTCCGCCGTCGCCTCGCGCAGGTCGGCGATCATCCTCTGGTCGTCGTCGGCGTCGAGCGAAGCGGCGTCCACATCGAACACTCGCATCATCGAGATCAGCACCCGCGCGGTGACCGGGCGCTGGTTGGCCTCGATCTGCGAGAGATAGCTGACCGAGACGCCAAGCCTTGCTGCACAAGGCTCCAGCTTCCAACCCCGCCCCTCGCGCAGGCGGCGCACCTTCGGTCCGACGAATAGCTTTTGCGACATTTGCAACTTTGCAGAATGTAAGTTTGTGAAGCGTGTTTTCCACAATAGCGCCTCTATTCACATGACGTCACCTGCCCTGGCGCCTATCGCAGGTCCGCGCCTGCTTTCGATGGCGCGCCAAACGCAAGGCCAGGCCCGTGAATTCCATCGTCCGCAACCTCGCGCCGACGGGCGCCAAGCACATCCTTGAAGAGCTTGAGAAGCGCCGTGGGGAGGCGCGTCTGGGCGGGGGCGAGCGTCGGATCGCGAGCCAGCACGGCAAGGGCAAGTTGACGGCGCGCGAGCGGCTGGAGCTGCTGCTGGACGAGGGCTCGTTCGAAGAGTTCGACATGTTCGTCGAGCACCGGGCGGTGGACTTCGGGATGGCCGACAACCGGGTGCCAGGCGACGGAGTGGTGACCGGCTGGGGCAAGATCAACGGCCGGCTGGTGTTCGTGTTCTCCAAGGACTTCACGGTGTTCGGCGGCAGCCTGTCGAACGCCCACGCCCGCAAGATCGTCAAGGTGCAGGAGCAGGCGCTGAAGGTCGGCGCCCCGATCATCGGCCTGTTCGACGCCGGCGGGGCGCGGATCCAGGAGGGGGTCGACGGCCTGGCCGGCTATGCCGACATCTTCCTGCAGAACACCCTGGCCTCAGGGGTGATCCCGCAGATCAGCGTGATCATGGGCCCCTGCGCGGGCGGCGACGTCTATTCGCCGGCGATCACCGACTTCATCTTCATGGTGAAGGACACCTCCTACATGTACGTGACCGGCCCGGACGTGGTGAAGACCGTCACCCACGAGGAGGTCACCCACGAGGAGCTCGGCGGCTACCGGGTGCACGCGATCAAGTCGGGGGTCGCCGACGGGGCGTTCGAGAACGACCTGGAGGCGCTGACCCAGGTGCGCCGGCTGGTCGACTTCCTGCCGCTCTCCAACCGCCAGAAGCCGCCGGTGCGCGAGAGCTTCGATGCGCCCGACCGGCTGGAGCCCTCGCTCGACAGCCTGGTGCCGGCCAACCCCAACAAGCCCTACGACATGAAGGAGCTGATCCTCAAAGTCGTCGACGAGGCCGACTTCTTCGAGATCAGCCCGGAGTTCGCCAAGAACATCATCTGCGGCTTCGGCCGCATCGAGGGGGCCACGGTCGGCATCGTCGCCAACCAGCCGCAGGTGCTGGCCGGGGTGCTCGACATCGACTCCTCGCGCAAGGCCGCCCGCTTCGTGCGCTTCTGCGACGCCTTCGAGATCCCGCTGGTCACCCTGGTCGACGTGCCCGGCTTCATGCCCGGCACCCGCCAGGAGCAGGGCGGGCTGATCCGCCATGGGGCCAAGCTGCTGTTCGCCTACGCCGAGGCCACCGTGCCCAAGGTCACCTTGATCACCCGCAAGGCCTATGGCGGGGCCTATGACGTGATGAGCTCCAAGCACATCCGCGGCGATCTCAACTACGCCTGGCCCTCGGCCGAGATCGCGGTGATGGGCTCCAAGGGCGCGGTCGAGATCATCTTCCGCTCCGAGATCGGCGACCCCGAGGCCATCGCCGCCCGAGAGGCCGAGTACAAGGAGCGCTTCGCCAATCCGTTCGTCGCCGCTTCCCGCGGCTACATCGACGATGTCATCATGCCCCACTCCACCCGCCGCCGCATCGCAGGCGCGCTCAAGAACCTCCAGGGTAAGCAGCTCGCCAACCCCTGGAAGAAACACGACAACATCCCGCTGTAGGTCGCGCTTAATGTTCACGAAAATCCTGATCGCCAACCGCGGCGAGATCGCGGTTCGCATCATCAAGACCTGCCGCCGGATGGGTATCGCCACGGTCGTCGTCTACTCCGAGGCCGACGCCGACTCGATGGCTGTCGAGATGGCGGACGAGAGCGTGTTCATCGGCGGTTCGCCCGCCGCCGAGAGCTATCTGGTCGCCGACAAGATCGTCGCCGCCTGCCGCGCCACCGGCGCCCAGGCCGTGCATCCCGGCTTCGGCTTCCTCTCCGAGAACGCCGGCTTCGCCAAGCGCCTGGCTGACGAGGGCATCGTGTTCATCGGTCCGAACCCCAAGGCCATCGAGGCCATGGGCGATAAGATCGAGAGCAAGAAGTTCGCCGCCAAGGCCGGCGTCTCCACCGTGCCGGGCCACGTCGGCGAGATCGACGACGTCGCCCACGCCCTGAAGATCGCCGGCGACATCGGCTATCCGGTGATGATCAAGGCCAGCGCCGGCGGCGGCGGCAAGGGCATCCGGGTCGCCTGGAACGAGAAGGACGTGGAAGAAGGCTTCCCCGCCGTCCGCGCCGAAGCCAAGGCCAGCTTCGGCGACGACCGGATCTTCATCGAGAAGTTCATCGAGAGCCCGCGCCACATCGAAATCCAGGTGCTCGGCGACAAGCACGGCAATGTGGTCCACCTGTTCGAGCGCGAATGCTCGATCCAGCGCCGCAATCAGAAGGTCATCGAGGAGGCCCCCTCCCCGCTGCTCGACGAAGCCACCCGCGCGGCCATGGGCGCCCAGGCCGTCGCCCTGGCCCAGGCCGTGAACTACGACAGCGCCGGCACCGTCGAGTTCGTCGCCGGCCAGGACAAGAGCTTCTTCTTCCTGGAGATGAACACCCGCCTGCAGGTCGAGCACCCGGTCACTGAACTGATCACCGGCGTCGATCTGGTCGAGCAGATGATCCGCGTCGCCTACGGCGAGAAGCTGGCCTTCCAGCAGTCGGACCTGGCGATCAACGGCTGGGCGATTGAGAGCCGGATCTATGCAGAGGACCCCTATCGCGGCTTCCTGCCGTCGATCGGCCGCCTCGTCCGCTACTCGCCGCCTCAAGAGGGCGAGGCCGGCGCCGCCAAGGTCCGCAACGACGCGGGCGTGCGCGAAGGCGACGAGATCTCGATGTTCTACGACCCGATGATCTCCAAGCTCTCGACCTGGGGGCCGGACCGCACCGGCGCCATCGCCGCCATGGGCCGCGCGCTGGAGGACTTCCACATTGAGGGCCTGGGCCAGAACATCCCGTTCCTGGCCGCGGTCATGGACCAGGAGCGCTTCGTCTCCGGCAAGCTCTCGACCAATTACATCAAGGACGAGTTCCCCGACGGCTTCCACGGGACCGAGCCGACGCCCCCCCAGCGCGACCTGATGGCCGCGACGGCCTGCGCCATGCACCGCCGCCTGACCGCCCGCTCCGCGCCCCAGCTGGTGCGCGACGAATGGGTGGTGGTCGCCGGCCAGGACCATCGCAAGGTCCGCGTCGCCAACGGCGGCGATCAGGTCAGCGTCACCTTCGAGGACGGCCGCACCGTCCAGCTCACCGAGATCAACTGGCGCCCGGGACAGCCGCTGTTCAAGGCCAAGCTGGACGGCCGCCCGTTCACCGCCAGCGTCAAGCCGGCGGCCGAGGGCTTCATGGTCCGCCACCGCGCCGCCCTCGTCCACGTGCTGGTGCTGACCCCGCGCTCGGCCGAGCTGCACCAGAAGCTGCCGCCCAAGCAGGCGGCCGACACCTCCAAGCTTATCCTCTCGCCGATGCCCGGCCTCGTCGTCAGCCTCGACGTCGAACCGGGCCAGTCGGTCCAGGCCGGTCAGGCCGTCGCCGTCGTCGAAGCCATGAAGATGCAGAACATCATCCGGGCCGAGCGCGAGGGCGTGGTCAAGACCGTAGGTCCCAAGGCCGGCGACTCCGTCGCCGCCGACGAAGTCCTCGTGGAGTTCGCGTGATGCAGATGAAATCCCCCAGCGACGCCGCGTGCATCCCGCTCGGCGAAGTCATGCGCCGCCTCGACCTGACGGCCCGGGCGATCCGCTACTATGAGGAGCTGGGCCTGGTCCGCGCCGGCCGCGACCAGCTCAACCGCCGCCGCTACGACGAGGACGCGCTCTCCCGCCTCGCCGCCATCGCCGAGTTCCGGCGCGCGGGCCTGTCGCTCGACGACATCGCCGCCATCCTTAGCCGCCAGGACGCCGGCGGCGACCGCAGCGCCCATATCGACTACGCCGTCTCGCGCCTGTCCGAGCGCCTGAAGGTGCTGGAACAGGAGCGCCGCGAGGCCGAGGCCGCGCTCAGCGCCCTGCTCGTTCATCGAAAGGCCTCCCCCTGGCCGCTGGAGCTGCGGGCATGAGGTTCGATCCCGCAGAGCCGCGTCACGACTGGACGCCGGCGGAAGTCGAGGCGCTGTTCGAGCTGCCATTCATGGAGCTGGTGTTCCAGGCCGCGGCGCGCACCGGGCCTGGTTCGATCCGAACGAGGTGCAACTGTCTCAGCTGCTCAGCGTCAAGACCGGCGGCTGCACCGAGAACTGCGGCTATTGCAGCCAGAGCCAGCACTTCGACACCGGCGTGAAGGCGTCCAAGCTGATGGACGCGACCACCGTCATCGCCGCGGCGATGGAGGCCAAGGCCGGCGGGGCCCAGCGCTTCTGCATGGGCGCGGCCTGGCGCGACCTGAAGGACCGCGACGTGCCGAAGGTGGCGGCGATGATCTCCGGCGTGAAGGCGCTCGGCCTGGAGACCTGCGCCACCCTGGGCATGCTGACCCGCGACCAGGCCCAGTCGCTGAAGGACGCCGGCCTCGACTACTACAACCACAACCTCGACACCGGCCCGGCCTACTACGACCAGGTGGTCACCACCCGCACCTATCAGGACCGGCTCGACACCCTCGAAGCGGTGCGCTCGGTGGGCATGAGCACCTGCTGCGGCGGCATCGTCGGCATGGGCGAGACGCGGGCCGACCGCGCCGGCCTGCTGCACGCGCTGGCCACCCTGCCCGAACATCCGAACTCGCTGCCGATCAACGACCTGATGCCGATCCCAGGCACCCCGCTCGGGAACTCCGAGGCGGTCGATCCGCTGGAGTTCGTGCGCATGATCGCCGTCGCTCGCATCGTCTGCCCCAAGACCGTGGTGCGGCTCTCGGCCGGCCGCGAGCACATGTCCAGAGAACTGCAGGCGCTCTGCTTCCTGGCCGGCGCCAACTCGATGTTCATCGGCGGCAAGCTGCTCACCACCGCCAACCCCGACAAGGACACTGACGCCGCGCTGATGGCCGACCTCGGCCTGCGGCCGATGACCATGGGCGAGCCGCGCCAGCGGGTCGACCTAGCCGAAGCCGACGTCTTGGGCATGGCCTAGGCTTCCGTGGGCGGTCGCCGGCAGATGAAGCCGTAGACCGCGATCCAGACATAGCAGAGCGCCGGCGCCAGCAGCGCCACGCTCAGGCCGGCATGGTCGGCGACCATGCCGGTGGCCACCGGCACCACCGCCCCGCCGACGATGGCCAGGCACAGCAGGCCCGAGCCCTGCGGCGTGTCCTTGCCCAGCCCCTCGATACCGAGGGTGAAGATGGTCGGGAACATCACCGAGTTGCACAGGCCGATGGCCAGCACCGCCACCGCCGAGACCAGCCCGACCGTGCCGGCCGAGAGGCAGGCCAGCAGGCTCGCCCCGATCGCGCAGGCCATCAGCACCAACCCCGCCGGGACCTTGCGCATCACCGCCGAGCCGATGAACCGCCCGACCATCGCCCCGCCCCAGTAGAGCGCCACCAGCTGGCCGGCGGTCGCCGCGACCACGCCGAGCGTCTTGCCGTCCATCAGATAGTTGACCAGCAGCGAGCCGATCGACACCTCGGCCCCCACATAGAGAAAGATCGACAGCGCCCCGAGCGCCAACCGCGGCCGCTTCAGCAGCGCTGGCCGAAAGCCCCCGCCCGCCTCGCCCGCGGCCGACGGCGCGGCCGGCGAGCGGCGCAGGAACCAGAACACCAGGGCCAGCACCACCAGCACTGCGGCGATGCCGAGGAACGGCGCCTGGACCGCATGCGCCTCGGCCTTGCGGTAGACCTCCAGCGCCGGCGGGGTCAGGCTGGCCGCGTCGGGATGCTCGACCCCGCCCTTCAGGATCAGCGCCGCCCCGACCAGAGGGCCGACCGTGGTGCCCAGCGAGTTGAACGCCTGGGCCAGGTTCAGCCGCGAATGGGCCAGCTCCGGCTTGCCCAGCAACGCGATCAGCGGATTGGCCGCCACCTGCAGGGTGGTGATCCCAGCCGCCATCACGAACAGCGCCAGCAGGAAGGCCGGATAGATCCCGAGCTGGGCGGCCGGCGCGAACATCAGGCAGCCCGTCGCCATCACCCCCAAGCCCAGCACGATCTGTCGGAAGTAGCCGATCCTCGCCAGGAGCATTGAGGCAGGGATCGAAAACACCAGATAGCCGAGGAAGAAGGCGAACTGGGTCAGCATCGCCTCGGCGTAGTTCAGCTGGAACAGCCCCTTCAACTTGGGGATCAGGGTGTCGATCAGGACGGTCGCGAACCCCCAGGCGAAGAACAGCGACACCACTAGGGCCGCCACCCTTCCGGCGGCCGCGCCTGCGCCTGCGCCTGCCGCCGCCGGCGACGCCGCCTGACTGCTTCCACCGCCAACCATCATCGGGGCTCCAGCCGATAGCCGAACCGGTAGAGCGGATCGGCGCTGTCATAGGGTTTGTCGCTCGCCTGCGCCTTGACCGCGGCCATGGAGGACGGGAGCTCGAACGGCAGCCGGCCTTCAGCCTTGGCCTTGCCGGTCAGCACGTCAAGCAGCGCCCCGTCGCTGACCCCGAAATCGCCGATCAGCACCGCCGCACGGCCCTTCAGACCGGTCAGGACCGCCGGTCGGTCGAGGAAGACGCTGACCACGGTCGGGACCTTGGCGCTGATCGCCTTGATCGCCTCGTAGTCGGCGTCGCCGTCCTTGAAGTCGAGGTCGCCCTCGTGCTGCATCAGCCCGAACAGGTAGTTCGGATGCAGCACCTGGTGCGGCGTTCCGGTGCGCACGATGGCCACGTCCGCCTTCTCCGGCGCGTCGACCACCACCAACCCGGCGGCCTGCGCCGCGGCGGCGTCGACGCCCTTCAGATAGACCTTCGAACCGGCCTTCAGCGGCAGGTTCTGCGCCCGACGTTCCAGGAACACCAACGATCGGCTCTGCGCCGCGCGCCCCTCGGCCTGGAACGCGGCCGATCCGACCAGCTGGCCGGCGGCGGCGGGATCGACATAAGGGTTCTCAAACAGCCCCTGCTCGAACTTCTGCTCCAGGATGCGCTGCACCGACTGGTCCAGCCGCGCCTCGCTGGCCTGGCCGGCCTTGACGATGTTCACCACCAGCTCGCTGTTCTCGGTGCCGCCGAACTGGTCGACGCCGGCGTCGAGCGCCTTGGCGAAGCGCTGGGTCTCGCTGAGGTCGTCGACGCCCCAGGGCATGCCGATCACCGGCGGCTCGCCGGGTTTCCAGCCGCCCTGGCAAGCGGCCGGGCAATCATTGGTGATCGCCCAGTCCGAGACGATCACCCCCTGGAAGCCGTAGGTCCCGCGCAGCAGGTCGGTGAGCAGGAACTTGTTGAACCCGGCCCCCACCTGCTCGACCGGCTTGCCGTCGAGGCTGAGGTTCTCAAGGATCGAATAGGTCGGCATGACGCCCGCCGCCTTGGCTGCGAAGGCGCCCTCGAACGGCTTGACGTGATAGGCGAAATTCCCGCCCGGGAAAGTCGCATAGCGGCCGTAGGGGCTGTGGCTGTCCCAGCCGTCCTTGGCCGCGCCGTAGCCGACCCAGTGCTTGACCACCGCGACCACGCTGTCCTTGTTCAGCCCGCCCTCGCCGGCCTGGAAGCCGGCGACATAGGCCCGGACCATGCGCGAGGCGAGGTCGGCGTCCTCGCCGAAGGTGCCGGTGATCCGCGACCAGCGCGGCTCGGTGGCGAGGTCCGCCTGGGGCGACAGCGCTACATGGATGCCGACGGCCCGATACTCGGCCCGCGCCACCTCGCCGAACCGGCGCATCAGCGCTGCATCGCCGATCGCTGCAAAGCCCAGGCTCTCGGGCCATTGCGAAAAGCCGCCCGAGGCGACGCCGGCCCCGGCGGTGTGCTGGAAGTGGTTGCGCGGATCGGTGCTGATGGTGACCGGCACCCCCAGGCGGCTCTGCTCGGCCAGGGCCTGGACCTTGTTGTTCTCCTCTGCGATCACCGCGCCCGATCCGGCCAGCCGGGTGATGAAGCTCGACACCTGCTTATCGGCGATCAGGCTCCCCGCCCCCGCCAAGTCATAGCGCTCGCCCGAGCCGAAGGCGTTGCCCGGCGCCGGCAGGGTGCCATGCATCATGGTCCCAGCCTTTTCCTCGAGCGTCATACGCCCGGTGAGGTCCGCCGCCCGCGCCTGGGCGCTCAGCCGCCAGTCCTCGTACGGGTCCAGCTTGCCGTTGCGGTTCAGGTCCTTGAAGGCCAGGCCGTCGACCGACAACCGCGGCGCGGTGCGCGCGCCCAGTTGCGGTTGCGCCTCGGCCAATGCCGGCCCGGCGACCGCCAGGCCCAGCATCAGGCTGGTCCAGCCCCTCATCGCGCTCTTCCCCGTCATTGTTCTTCTCCCAACCGCGCAAAGTGCGGCGGGCCCCGGGGCATCCGGGACCCGCCAGTGCCGCGCGGGTTGGCGCGAGGCCAAGACACACGCAGATGATAACGTTGTCAATCGCTCATTTGAAACGCTTGCGGCGACAGCCGTCGTGCGGTCCTCGCCGCGCCCAGCAGGGCGACGTGCGGCTGCACCACCAACCGCGTCGGGACCGATTCGACGAACCCCGACAACCGTCCCTTGGCCTCGAACCGGGCGCGGAAGGCGCCGCCGGTCAGGAACCGCTCGACGCCCTGCATCAGGCCGCCGGCCAGGTACACCCCTCCCCGCGCGCCTAGGGTCAGGGCCGCGTCGCCGCAAACCGAGCCGAACACCGCGCAGAACAGCTCGACCGCCGCGACGCACTGGCGATCGACGCCCCTGCAGGCGCGCGCCACAATCTCCTCGGACGACAGCGCCTGAGGCGGGGGGACGCCCTCGATCTGCGCCAGGACGGCGTGCAGCGCCTGCAGCCCAGGACCTGACAGCAGCCGCTCGATCGACACCCGGCCGTGACGGCGGGTAAGCGCCCGCAGGACCTCGATCTCCAGTTCATCGGTCGGGGCGAAGGCGGCGTGCCCGCCTTCGCTCGCTAAAACCTGGGCCGGCCCCTCGGCGCGCCAGACCAGGGCCGCCAGGCCAAAGCCGGTGCCCGCCCCCGCGATCACCACCGGCGCGCGGGTCAGGCCCTCCACCTGCGGCCCGATGGCTACGCTGTCCTCGGGGGCCAGATCGGCGACGCCGGTCGCCAGCGCTTCGAAGTCGTTGACCAGCCGCGCTCGCGTGAAGCCCAACTCCATGAGCTCGGCCTCCGAGGCGTCCCACGGCGCATTGGTCAGCCGCGCGGCCCCGTCCGCCACCGGCCCGGCCACCGCGATGGTGGCCGTCGCCGGCAGCGCCGCCAGGCCCGCCGAGGCCAGGAACGCGTCGGCCGCCGCGGCCAGGCTCTCGTGGTCCTTGCACAGCACCGCGCCGGTCAGGACGATCGACGGGCGCGCGCCCTGCAGGTCGGCGACGGCGAACCGCGCATTGGTGCCGCCGACATCGCCCACCAGGGCGTAACTCGCATCTCTCCGCATGGCGCCCCGTCAGTAGGCCGATTGGGCGATCAGCGCGGCTTCCGCCTCGCAGGCCGGCGGCTTCTCGCCGCTTTGGCGCAGGCTGGCGAGCTCGGCCCGCGCGGCGTCCATATCGGCGCGGAACTCGGCCGAGCCGTGCAGCGTAGCGTTGGTCGCCGCGGCCACCATGCCGCCGGCCTCGACGGCGCTGGCGTTGTGCGCGCCGCAGACCGCCCGGCTCTGGCCGTAGGCGCGGCCGCGGCTGAGGATCTCGGTGGCGCGGTCCGGCGCCAGTTCGGCCAGCACCAACGCCCAGGACCAACCCCACACCGTATGTCCGGAGGGATAGTCGAAGCTGCCGGCGACCTGGGCCGTCGGCTGGCAGATCTCGCCCTGCGCCACCTGGAACGGCCGCAGCCGCTTGAAGTGGTGCTTGGCGCTCTCGTTGGCGACCATCGAGTCCCCCAGCACCCGCAGCATCACAGCGTTGAGCTTCGGTGCGTTTTGCGGGGTCATCTTCACCCCGACCGCGCACGAGAAGGCGCTCATCATCCCGCTCGGCATCATGTCGACGTCGCGGGTCGCCAGTTTCCAGCGCTCGCTGTCCTTCAAGGCGCGGGTGGACTGGAACACCTGCCGATCCACCTGGTCGCGCGGGTCGCCGTCGCTCGGGGCCGGCGGCACCACCCGGGCGGCGTCCAGGCTCCCTGGCGGCAGGTAGCCCTTGGGCAGGGTCGGAAACTTGACCGGCTCGGAGCCCGCCAGGGCGGCGCCGGCCAGGATCGAAATCCCGGCGGCGACCAGCCCGGCGCGCAGGGGCCCGCGCTTGTGCTTCATCGTGGTTCTCTCAAAACAGGAGGATCAGTTGAACTTGAAGCCGGCCTTGACGCCGACTGTCCGCGGCGCGCCGTAGCTGCCGAAGAAGTTGCGCGCGGAGTCGGTGCTGACCGACAGCAGGACGGCCTCGTCTTCAAGATTGTCGGCGAAGGCCTCGGCGTACCAGCCGCGGTCGTCGTCGTAGCGCAGGCTGACGTCGGTGGCCGTGTAGCCGTCCTGGCTGGCCAGGCCGTAAGGATTGATCACCGCGCCGGCCACCGTGATGCGGCGGTCGTTGAACTCGGTGAAGAACACTTCGGACTGGTAGCGGGTGCTGATCCGGGCGGTCAGCTGGCCCGAGGCCAGCGGGATCGCATAGGCCACGCCGATGTTGCCATTCCAGCGCGGCGCCCGCGGCAGGGTGTTGCCCGACAGGTCCTGCACCGTCCCGTACAGAGGGTCGATGGCGCCGACATAGCGGTCGAACTTGGCGTCGAGATAGCCGAGCGAGCCGTCGATGCTGAGCGCCTCGGTGATCCGAGCGCGGCCTTCCAACTCGATACCCCAGACCGTCGAGACCCCGGCGTTGGTGGTCAGGGCCCGCACCACCCCGTTCTCGTCCGGCGCGACCGAGACCACCTGCAGGTCCTTGTAGTCGTAGTAGAAGGCCGAGAGGTTCGCGAGCAGGCGGCGGTCGAAGAAGTAATTCTTCGAACCGACCTCGTAGGCGGTCAGGGTCTCGGGACCGAAGTTGCGGTTGCTGGAGAAGCCGCCCGCCTTGTAGCCGGTCGAGACGCTGCCATAGACCATGTTGTCGGGGGTGATCTCCCAGTCGGCGCCCACCCGCCAGGTGGTCTTGGCCCACGACCCGGCGTCGGGCCGGAAGGTGTTGAGGTTGGTTCCGATCGGCCGCGTCAGCCCGACCGGATTGCCCTTGCGATCCTCCGAATAGCGAACCCCGGCGAAGATCGTCAGGCTGTCGGTGATGTCGTAGTCGGCCTGGCCGAACACCGCCCAGGATTCGGCGAACCGCTCCGGCCGCTGCAGGATCACGCCCGCGGTGCGCGCCAGGTTGGTGTACTGGAACAGGTTATCGTCGTTGGTTTCCTTGATGTAGAAGGCGCCGAGGATGTACTTCAGCGCCCCCTCGCCCGACGAGGCCAAGCGAAGTTCCTGCGAGAACGTCTTGTTTTTATTGTAATAGAACGTCGTCTGCGTGCCGGTCGCAGTGCCGTCGCTATCGCTGGTGACGTTCTGGTCGTCGGCGCGGTAGGCGGTCACCGAGACGATGTCGAGCATGTCCAGCGAATAGGTCGCCTCGGCCGCCACGCCCCAGATCTTGTTGTTGATGTGGCCCGGGGTGTTGGTCTCGGCCCGATAGGGCGCGCTGCGGCCCGAGGCGATGTAGCTGACCGGGCCGTTGCCGATCAGGACGCTGCCGGTCCCGGCCCCGCCCGCGTGATAATAGTCGGCCGACAGCAGCAGCCGCAGCCGCTCGCCGGGCGTGAACAGCAGGTGGACGCGGCCGGCCTCCTCCTGGGCGTCGGCCAGGTCCGGCATCCCCGGTGTGACATTCTCCTGGTAGCCGTCACGGCGATTGACGATGAAGGCGGCCCGGGCGGCTAGCGTGTCGTCGACGATCGGGAAGTTGTACATGCCCTGGGCGGTGAAGCGGCCGTAGTCGCCGACCAGGATCTCCCCCGCCGCCTGCCCGGTGTTCATCACCGGCTTGCGGGTGATGATGTTCAGGCTGCCGGCGGTGGCGTTGCGGCCCCACAGCGTGCCCTGCGGCCCGCGCAGCACCTCCACCCGCTCGAGGTCATAGAACACCGAGTTCGCCCCCGACGGCCGCGGCAGGTAGACGCCGTCCAGGTGGAAGGCCACCGAGGGGTCGCGCTGCGGCACCACGCCGGCCGAGCTGACCCCACGGATGCTGATGATCACCTCGTTGCCGGCCTGGCCGATGTTGAGGTTCGGCACCTTGCCGGTCAGGTCGCCGGCATCGACGACGTTCTGCTGCTGCAGCACGTCGCCGCTGATGGCGCTGACCGCCAGCGGCGTGGCCTGAACGGTCCCTTCCCGCTTCTGGGCGGTGACCACCACCTCCTCGACCTGGACGTCCGATTGGGCCTGCGCGGTTCCGGCCATCGCCAGGGCGGCGGCCCCGGCCAGCCACATGAGCTTGGTCATTTTCGTTTTCCCTGATGTGCGGCCGAAGCTTCATGGCCCCGGCCGTCTGTTTCCTTGAGGTGGCGGGGCCTAGAACCTGGCCGTCAGCTGCACGCCGTAGAGACGCGGCGGGGCGTAGGCGCCCGAGCCGCCGAGGCGATTGGCGTTCTGGGCGTCGGGTGCGGCCTGGACCAGGACCGCTTCGTCCTCGAGGTTGCGGCCGTAGGCCATCAAGCTCCAGGCGCCGCCGGGCGCATCGTAGGTCACCATCAGGTCCGTCTTGGTGTAGGCGTCCTGATCGGTGACCGCGAAGTTGTGGTAGTCGAGGTTCTTGCTGCTCTCGTAGTGCGTCTGCACCCGGACGGTCAGCCGCCCGTCGTTGGCGAAGTCCCAGCTGTGCTGATAGCCGAGGTTGAACGTCCACTCCGGCGACTTGGCGAGCGTCAGGCCCGAATAGTCGGCAAAGCCCGGCGAGAAGGCGTCGCCGTTAACGAGGGTGAAGTCCTCGTACTCGGCGTGCAGATAGGCGAGCGAGGCGTCGATCCTGTCATTCCGGGTGATCAGGAAGGTGCCTTCCAGCTCGGCCCCGTAGAGCGTCGCCTTCGGGGCGTTGACGGTCACCGCCGAAGGCTGGCCGGCGACGACGCCGGTCCCGGTCACCTGGAAGTCCTGGTAGTCGTAATAGAAGGCCGAGACGTTGAGCTGGGCGCGGTTGTCGAGGAACCGGTTCTTGGCGCCGACCTCGTAGGCGGTCAGCTGCTCGGGCTCGTACTTGTTGTTCAGCGGCGGCAGCCCGTCGCCGTAGCCGCCGGCCTTGTAGCCGGTCGAGGTCGAGGCGAAGATCAGCGAGGTCGGGGTCAGGTCGAACTCGACGCCCAGCTTGTAGTCGGTGGATTCCCAGCTGAAGTCGGCGACGTTGCCGTAGAGCAGGCACCCGCGCGGCGCAGCGCCGAGGAACGGCCGCTCCATCCCGCCGGGCAGCATGCACCCGCCGCTGTTGTCGAGCGCGACATAGGTCCCGCCGGTGCGTCCCTTGTGGTCGCGAGTATAGCGCAGGCCGGCGGTGCCCCGCAGCCGATCGGTGAAGCTGTAGGTGCCCTGGAAGAACGCGGCCTTGGAGTCGGCGTAGGTGTTCGGCTGGATGAACGCCACCGCCGGGAAGACGTTGGCGAAGACGTTGTTCCGCTCCTCGAAGTAGTAGAGGCCGGCGACCCATTTGAAGGCGCCTTCGGAGCTGCCCAGCCGCAGCTCGTGGGTTTCCTGGCGTTCCTTGGAGTCGAAGTAGATCGTGTTGCAGCCGAGGTTGAGGCTCGGCTCGCAACGGTTGGCCGGACGCGGCGTCCCGTACGGATAGTTGCGGCCCGAGCCGGCCAGGGTGTGGACGATGTCGTTCCGGACCGCGCCCAGATAGGTCAGGGTCGCGAAGGGCAGGTTCCAGTCCGCCTGCAGCGTGACGCCGTAGTTCTGCTGGTTGCTGCTGCCGGGAACCGAGATCGGATAGGTGTAGGGATCGCCGGGCCCGGCGTACTGGCCGAGCGGCGCGTTGGCGGTGCCGGCATAGTCGTTGCGGAAGTAGTCGCCGCTGATCAGCAGCGAGATGTCCTCGGTCGGCCGCAGCAGCACGTGCAGGCGCACGGCGGTGGCGTCTTCGTCGTTGTATTCGCCGCTCGGCGCGTTCGAGGTGTAGCCGTCGCGCTTCGAGGACTGGAACGCCGCGCGCACGGCGACCTGTTCCGAGAACGGCAGGTTCACCGCCCCGCTGGCCCGCACGAGCGAGAAGTTGCCGAGCTCGAGCTGGCCCTCGGCCTCGTACTCGGCGGTCGGCTTCTTGGTGATGACGTTGATGCTGCCGGCGGTGGCGTTGCGGCCGTACAGCGTGCCTTGCGGCCCGCGCAGCACCTCAGTCCGGTCGAGGTCGAAGAACAGCCCCGCCGCCGACCGCGGCCGCGCCATGTAGACGCCGTCGATGTTGAACGCCACGGCCGGATCGCCGACCTCGGTGTTGTTGGTGCTGCCGATGCCGCGCACCGCGATCTCGACCGAGCCGCCGGTCGACCCGATCTGGACGCCGGGAACGATGTTGGTCAGGTCGGTGACCGTCCGCACGCCCTGCTTGGTCAGCTGATCGGCCGACAGCGCGGTGATCGCCAGCGGCGTCCGCTGCGCGGTCTCCTCGCGGCGCTCGGCGGTGACCACCACCTCTTCGATCTCGACATTCGATTGTGCATGCGCAGCGCCCGCGATCAGCAGCGCCTGGACAGCCGCGCTCACGGCCAGAAGCGTCCTGGTCTTCATCGTTTCCCCCTCCGTGGCCGGTATCGAAGTCCGGCCATCCTGATGTCCCGTGACGGCGATGCGACGCGGGCAAGGTGAAGGTGTGCGCGTTCAGATAACGTTGTCAAATCGAATCTGACAACGTTACCGACAACCATCGGACGAAGCGCCTGACAACCGGGCATTGCAGCCGCTGGCAAGGGTTCATGCGGCCGGCACTTGCCGCCGCGCGCAAAGCACGCGAGAGCTTCCTCTCCGCGCGGGTGGAGATTGGCTTGTCCCGGCAACCGACGATCAAAGACGTCGCCTCCAGGGCCGAGGTGTCCTTCAAGACCGTCTCGCGGGTGCTCAACGGCGAGCCCCATGTCCGCCAGGAGGTGCGCGAGCGCGTGCTGGCGGCGGCCGCGGCGCTCGACTACCAGCCCAACATCGCCGCCCGCGGCCTGATCGGCGGCCGTTCGCGGCTGATCGGCTTCCTCTACGACAATCCCAACTACAGCTACGTCACCGAGGCTGAGATCGGCGCCCTGCTCCGCTGCCGCGAGGCCGGCTACCATCTGGCGGTCGAGCCGATCGACTCGCGCGGCGACGTCGCCCGGCAGATCGAACAGATCATCTCCAGCTTGCGCCTTGACGGGGTGATCGCCACCCCGCCGATCTCGGACGACCCGGCGGCGCTGGCGGTGCTCGAACGGCTGGGCGTCGCCCACGTGCGGATCGCCCCCACCGCCGATCGCGACCAAGGCCCCTGCGTGTTCATCGACGACGAGGCGGCCGCCTTCGCCCTGACCCAGCACCTGATCGGCCTGGGCCACCGCGAGATCGGCTTCGTGCTGGGCCATCCCGACCACGGCGCCGCGCACCTGCGCCTGGAGGGGTTCGAGCGGGCGATGGCCGGCGCCGGACTCCCGGTTGCGGCCGCACGCAAGGTGCAGGGCTATTTCACGTTCGAGAGCGGCGTGTCGGCCGGGCACGCCCTGCTCGCCGGCTCCGGGCGCCCGACCGCCGTGTTCGCCGCCAACGACAAGACGGCCCTGGGCGTGCTGGCCGCGGCCCGTGAGCTCGGCCTCTCGGCCCCAGGCGACATTTCCATCGCCGGCTTCGACGACACCCGGATCGCGCGCCTCTCCTCACCCCCGCTGACCACGGTCCGCCAGCCGGTCGACGTCATGTGCGAGGCCGCCGCCGACATGCTGATCACCCTGGCCGACGGCGAGGAGCTGGCAGATCCGGCGCGGCAGCTGCCTTTCGAAATCCGCGTCCGCGGCTCCACGGCCGCGCCGGGCGGCCGCGCTCCCTCTTCCTAGGCGCTCGCCTCAGTCGGCGGAGCGCTGGAGGCGCGCATCAGCAGGGTGAAGTCCAGCCTCTGCGAACTGGCGCCCCGCTCGCCGGCTTCGACCATGGCGATCACCGCCTCCGCGGCCGTCGCCGCCATCTCCCGCACCGGCTGGCGCACCGTGGTCAGCTGCGGCCAGACCAGGTCGGCGCTCTCACCGCCGTCGAAGCCCACGACCGACAGGTCCCGCGGCAGCGACACGCCCCGACGCTGGGCCACGGCCATCACGCCCAGCGCCATGTCGTCGTTGCCCGCGAAGATCGCGCTGGGCGGCGGCGTCAGGTCCAGCAACCGAGCCCCCGCCGCCTCCCCGCCTTCGAACATGAAATCGCCGTCCTGGACCAGGCCCGGCTCGGGCGTCAGGCCCCGCTCGGCCATCGCCCGGCGATAGCCCTCCAGTCTCCAGGCCGAGGCGCCATGATTGGGCGGGCCGCCGATGAAGCCGATGCGGCGATGGCCCAGGTCCAGCAGGGCGGCGGTCATCGCCCGCGCGGCCTCGACCTCGTCGATCGCCACGCATGCGCCGCGCTCCGGCGCCACGCTGGGCGCCAGGCGGCCATAGGGCACGCCGGCCCTGTCGAGCATGTCGAGCGCCGCAAGATCGTCGCTGACCGGCGGCAACAGCAGGAAACCGTCGGGCCGCAGCGAGGCGACCGCAGCCGCCACCGCCTGCGCCGCCATGCCCGTTCGGCTGTCGAACGGCTGGACCACCAGGTGGTAGCCGGCCGACCGGCACTTCTCGACCGCCCCCTGCTGGAACTCGGCGACGTAGTCCGGGATGGACTCCGGGATCAGCATGCAGATCAGGAACGAGCGCGCGCCGGGCAGGCCGCGTGCGAAGACGTTGCGCCGGTAGCCCAGCGCCTCGATCGCCGCCTGCACTTTCTCGCGCGCCTGGGCGCTGACGTGACGCTCGCCATTGAGCACGCGCGAGACGGTCATCACCGACAGTCCCGCGCGCGCAGCCACGTCCTTGATCGTCGTCACGCTGCGGCGTCCTTCATCCCCGCAGATATAGCGCGGATTCTCGCCGGGGAACGCCCTACGGCTTCCCCGCGTCCGCGGCCTGCTCGACCAGATCCAGCCGCGCCTTCCAGGGATCGGGTCCCGCCTTGGCCCCGTCATTGGCGAAATCGAGGATCTGGTCGCCCTTGGCCTCATAGCGCGGCCAGTTCGGCCGCCCAGCTCCGTTCGGATCGCCGCTCTTGGCGAAGGCCACCCAGTAGGCGCTGGTCAGCTGCGCCATCGCCGCGTCCGAGCCGCTCAGCGCCTCGCCGTACTTGGCCTTCACGGTGTCGAACACATAGGGGATCTCGGTGGCGTGCGGCGCGCCGGGCCACTCCTTGCGCATGGAGTCGGCCACATAGCTGAAGCGGTAGGCATAGACCGGGCGTCCGGCCTTGGCCCAGGCCTTGGCCACGAACCGCGCGGGCTCCACCATCATGGTGTCGCTGGCGACCAGGGTTCCGACCTTGCGCACGTCGCCGCTCTTGTCGGGATCGAACGCGGCCTCAGCCGCCGTACGGCGCTCGGCCCCGAACGGCGCGAACACCTCGTCCATCGACTTGGCCATCGAGAAGCCGATGTCCATGCTGTTGGCCCCGACGATCAGCGGCACGTTCGCCCCGCCGCCGGCCGCATAGATCTTGCCCGGCTCGTCGACCACGATCTGCCCGTCGACCATCGGACCGGCATAGGTCGGGGTGAACATGGTCATCATGTTCAGCCCCGCCACGACCTTGTCGGCCGGCAGCTGGCGCAGCGCCGCCAGGGCCGCGGCGTCCTCGCCCTCGACCCCGACGCTCTTCGCAAACGCCAGGCCGACCTGCTCGCCCGAGGGGGGGCCGCCGGGCGCCTGGCCGCTGACCCGGCGTCCGGGATTGATGTTGCCGCGGCCGCCGCCGGACTCGACGATGGCCTTGTGGAACAGTCCCTTCGCCGCCGGCGTGGTCATCAGGGTGTGGATCGAGAAGCCGCCCGCCGACTCCCCGAAGATGGTCACGTTGCCCGCGTCGCCGCCAAAGGCCGCGATGTTCCGCTGCACCCACTTCAGGGCGGCGATCTGGTCCATGAAGCCGTAGTTGCCGAGCGGACCGCCCGGGTTTTCCTTGGTCAGAGCCGGATGGGCGAAGAACCCGAAACGGCCGACGCGGTAGTTGAAGCTGACGACCACCACACCCTGCTTGGCGAACTGGTGGCCCGAATAGACCTCCGGCGAGGAGCCGCCGTTTACGAAGCCGCCGCCATAGATCCAGACCATCACCGGCAGCTTGGCGTTCGCCGGCGCCCCGGCCGGACGCCAGACGTTCAGCACCAGGCAATCCTCGGCCGGTTCGGTTCCCAGGGGCGCAGCGTCGCTCGGGAACGGCTTCTGGGCGCAGTCGTGGCCATAGGCGGCGGCCGAACGGATCCCGCTCCACTTCGCCGCCGGCTGCGGCGGACGCCAGCGCAGGTCGCCCACGGGCGGGGCCGCGAACGGCACGCCCTTGAACGCGAGCACTCCGTCCTGCACCACGCCCTGCAGCTGGCCGCTCTCGACCTTCACCACCTCGCCGCCCTGCGCCTGGGCCGCGCCGGCCAGTCCCAGCGCCATGGCCGCGCCCAGCAGGCCCGCCTTGCCGATCATGTCGTCCTCCCCTCGCCGCCTTCGTGGCCGCGTCCTTGTTCGCCGCATGGTTGGCCACGCCTGATAACGTTGTCAACGCCTGTCGCCCCGCCCCTGGCGCGAGTCGCCGACAGATGGTCAAATATCCTCGTTCATTCAAAGGCCTGCGTCATGATCCCTTTCACGTCCGTCCCGACCCGCGTGGCCGCGCCGCTGGTCGCCCTGGCCCTCGCCGCCTGCGGCCAGGGCTCGACGGACCCGTTCGCCGGCTTCGGCGCCTCCCCGCAGCTGCCGCCGCCCAAGTCCAGCCTGATCCCGACCCTGAACGCCCGCCAGGCGGTCGGCTGGCCGGCCGGCGCCGCGCCGGTCGCCCCTGCCGGCTTCACCGTGACCCGCTACGCGGGCGACCTCGCCCACCCGCGCTGGCTGCTGGTGCTGCCCAATGGCGACGTGCTGGTCTCGGAGGCGTCGTCAGAGCCGTCGAAGGCCAAGGGGATCACCGCCATGATCGCCAACCGCCTTCAGGACAAGGCCGGCGCCACCATGGCCAGCCCCAACCGCATCACCCTTCTGCGCGACGGCGACGGCGATGGGATGGCCGAGGTGCGCACCACTTTCGCCGAGGGGCTGAAGCGGCCGTTCGGCATGACCCTGACCGGCGGCAAGCTCTACGTCGCCAACGACGACGCCGTCGTCGCCTTCCCCTATGCGGACGGTCAAACCCAGATCATCGGGGTCGGCGAGAAGGTCTTCGACCTGCCGGGCGGGCCGATCAACCATCACTGGACCAAGAACGTCGTCGCCAGCCCGGACGGCACGAAGCTCTACGCCACCGTCGGTTCGAACTCGAACATCGGCGAGAACGGCATGGAGAACGAAACCAATCGCGCCGCCGTCATCGTCTACCCCCTGCCCGCTGGACCTGCGCGGGTGTTCGCCTCGGGCCTCCGCAATCCCAACGGCCTGGACTTCGAACCGACCACCGGCGTCCCGTGGACCGCGGTCAACGAGCGCGACATGCTCGGCGACGATCTGGTCCCGGACTACATGACCAGCCTGCAGGACGGCGGCTTCTACGGCTGGCCCTACAGCTACTTCGGCCAGCACGTCGATGCGCGGGTAAAGCCCCAGCGCCCCGATCTGGTCGCCAAGGCCATCGTCCCCGACTATGCGCTGGGCTCGCACACCGCCTCGCTGGGCCTAGCCTTCTACACCGCCGACGCCTTCCCGGCCCGCTACAAGGGCGGGGCGTTCATCGGTCAGCACGGCTCCTGGAACCGCAAGCCGGTTAGCGGCTATCGGGTGGTCTTCGTGCCGTTCGCGGGCGGCAAACCGAGCGGCCCGCCGGAGGCATTCCTGACCGGCTTCCTCGACGCCAAGGACCAGGCGCAGGGCCGCCCCGTCGGCGTCGCCGTCGACAAGACCGGGGCCCTGCTGGTCGCCGACGACGTCGGCAAGGCGGTCTGGCGGGTCGCCCCCGCCGGCGCCGCCAGATAGAGCCTTGGTCTAGACCCGCCCGGTCACCGGCAGCAGCGCGCCGGTCACCGCCCGCGCCTCCTCCGACGCCAGGAACAGGATCGCCGCGGCCAGGTCGGCCGGCGCGACCCAAGTGCTGAAGTCGGCGCTCGGCATGTCGGCCCGGTTGGTCGGGGTGTCGATGATCGAGGGCAGCACCGCGTTGACGGTCACCCCGTCGGCTTTCAGCTCCTCGGCCAGGGCCTCGGTCAGTTTGTGCACCCCGGCCTTGGAGGCGGCGTAGGCGCCCATGCCCATCGAGGCCTTCACCGCCCCGTTGGCGCCGACATTGACGATCCGGCCGCTGCTGCTGCGCTTCAGGTGCGGGATAGCCGAGCGGCTCGCGTTGGTCGCGGTCAGCACGTTCATCCGGAACAGCTGGTGCCAGGTCTCCCAGGACCCAGCTTCCAGCGTCTCCCAGCGGAAGCCGCCGGCGACGTTGATCAGGGCGTCCAGCCGTCCGAAGTGGTGGGCGACGGCGTCGATCGCCACGCCGGCCGCCACGGCGTCGGTCAGGTCGACCCCGCCCAGGATCATGCCGTCGGGACCGCAGTCGTCCCCCAGGCCCTCGGGCGGGATCTTCGCATAGTCGATCAGGGCGACGCGAGCGCCCTTGGCCGCGGCGGCGCGCGCCACGGCCGAGCCCAGCACGCCGAACGCGCCCGTGATTGCATAGACGCGTCCGGTCATGGGGTAGCTCCTCTAGGCTGCGACCCGGCCCCGTGTCCGGAGCCGGAACGGGCCTTAGAGTCGCTCGACGATCGTGACGTTCGCCATACCACCGCCTTCGCACATCGTCTGTAGGCCGTAGCGGCCGCCGCGCTGTTCGAGGGCGTTCAGCAGGGTCGCCATCAGCTTGGTTCCCGAGGCGCCGAGCGGGTGGCCCAGCGCGATCGCGCCGCCGTTGACGTTGATCTTATCGCGGGCGACGCCGAGATGCTTCATGTAGGCCACCGGCACCGAGCCGAACGCCTCGTTGACTTCGAACAGGTCGATGTCGTCGACGCTCATGCCGGCGCGCTTCAGGGCGCGTTCCGAGGCTGGCAGCGGCGCTTCCAGCATGATCACCGGATCGTGGCCGAGCAGCGACAGGTGATGGATGCGGGCCAGCGGCTTCACGCCCAGTTCCTTCAGGCCCTTTTCCGAGACGACCATCACCGCCGAGGCGCCGTCGCAGATCTGGCTCGACGAGGCCGCGGTCAGGGCGCCGCCTTCGGCCAGCAGCTTCACGCCCTTGATGCCGTCGAGGCTGGCGTCGAAGCGGATGCCTTCATCGACGGTGTGCAGGGTCTTGTTGCCCTCGGCGTCGACCACCTCGATCGCGACGATCTCGTTCTTGAAGTTGCCGGCCTGGGTGGCGGCGATCGCGCGCTGGTGGGACTCGTAGCTGTACTGGTCGATCTCGTCCTTGGTCAGGCCGTACTTCTTGGCGACCATTTCGGCGCCCATGAACTGGCTAAACTGGATGTTCGGATAACGCTCCTTCATCCGCGGGCTCATATAGTTGCCGAAGCCGTTCTGGGCCGGCAGCGCCGCCGACAGGCCCATCGGCACGCGGGTCATGCTTTCCACGCCCGCGGCGATCACCACGTCCATAGTGCCGCTCATCACCGCCTGGGCGGCGAACTGCAGCGCCTGCTGCGAGGAGCCGCACTGGCGGTCGACGCTGGTGGCCGGCACGCTTTCCGGAAGCTTGGACGCCAGCACGGCGTTGCGCGCGACGTTGATCGCCTGCTCGCCGACCTGGCCGACGCAGCCCATGACCACGTCCTCGACCAGGGCCGGATCGGCGCCCGTGCGATCGATGATGTCGTTGAGCACCACGGCGCCCAGGTCGACCGGATGCCAATCCTTCAGCTTGCCGCCCTTGCGGCCGCCGGCCGTCCGCGTCGCCGCGACGATATAGGCTTCGCCCATTGTTCCGCTCCCGATAAATGCGCGTCCGTCGCGCGTCGGCGAGTCATTTAGGTGCGCGACGTCACGTAAGCCAATGGGGTTTACGCGCACGTGAAGCCGCCCGCGCCGGCTCCCCTCGCCAGCCGAGCGAACGCCGCTCCTTTAACTTGCATCACTGGCGCCGATGTTGCTTAGACGTGTGCAATACAGTTCAGCTTTCCCGTATTGGAACCGACATGAAGCGCCTGATCGCCATCGCCGCAGCCATCGCCGCCATGACTGCCGCCGCGCCGGCTTGGGCCGCCAAGGTGTTCGTGCTCGACAATGTGACCCTGCAGGGCGGCGGCTCGCTGACCGGCAGCTTCACCACCGACGACACCCTGACCTCGCTGCTGGGCGTCAACATCACCGCGTCCTCTGGCACGTTCGGCCCGGGCGTGTTCTCGACCTTCACCTACAACAACGCCGCTCTGGCCGACTGGGTCTCGCTGCCGACCCAGGGCTTCCGGATCTCGACCAGCGGCTACGCCCAGCAGCTGCGCCTGGACTTCTTCCCGCTGACCGCTGGCGGAGCCGCCATTCTGAACACCTCGTACGAGTACCAGAACACCGGCGGGCCGCGCGCCGTCACCGGCGGTCGCGTCCTGCTCGACGTGCCCTCGGCGGTGCCGGAACCGGCGACCTGGGCGATGATGATCACCGGCTTCGGCCTGGCCGGCGCCGCCCTGCGCCGTCGTGGCCGCAAGGTCGCGCTCGCCGCCGCCTGAGCGACGCGCCGAACCCGATCTGGAACGCCGTCGGTCCGCAGGGCCGGCGGCGTTTTCATGCTAGCCTCATGCGAAAACGGGAGGCCCGCATGTACCATTCCGGACAACGCCGTCTGCAGGACGAGTTCGCCAGCGCGCCCCTTGCCGACAGGCTGTACGAACGGCTGCGCCACGACCGCTTCACCGACGCCGACAAGGCCTTCATCGAAGCCTTGCCGTTCTTTTTCCTTGCCACCGCCGACGCCGAAGGTCGCCCCGACTGTTCCTACAAGGGCGGCGATCCCGGCTTCGTTCGCATCCTGGCGCCCGACCGGCTGGTGTTTCCCGACTACGACGGCAACGGCATGTTCCGCAGCCTCGGCAACGTCGAGGTCAATCCGCACGTCGGCCTGCTGTTCCTGGGCGTCGGCCCCAAGCAGGCGCGGCTTCGGGTGAACGGCGCGGCCCGGGTGCTGCGCGACGATCCGCGGATGGCGCAGTGGCCGGGCGCCCAGCTGCTGGTCGAGGTCAGCCCACGCGACATCTTCCCCAACTGCCCGCGCTATATCCCGGAACTGGAGCTGAAGGCGCCCTCGCCCTACGTCCCGCGGGCAGACGCCCCGCCGCTCGAACCGGCCTGGAAAAGTTTCTCGATCTTCAGCGACGTGGTCCCGCCCCGTCGCTGAGACTCGGCCCGCGGACGTCGAGGGCCCGCCCCCACGTCCACCCGAACCAAGTCTCGACAATGACGCGCGGCCGCCGCATCCGCGGCTGCCCCTCGCCTATCCGACCACCCCATGATCGCACAGGTGCTCGGCCGCGGCCCCGATCATTTGCAGGAACATCTCATCCCCGCGGTCGGTCTGGGTGACGACCATCGATGCGAAGAAAGCGGTGGCGAACAGCAGGTAGGCGCCGCGGCCGTAGAGCGGCCTCAGCTCCTCCATGCCGAAGCCCCGGACGCCATGGGTCGTCAGGGTGTCGAGATAGAGCTGCAGCAGGGCCGGCTCCTGCGCGCGGCGGACGTCGGGCGGCAGCGCGCCGGCCAGGAAATAGGCCAGGTCGGTCGGGCCGCAGCCATAGGCGAAGGACTGCCAGTCCAGCACCGCCACCGGATAGCCGCCGGCCGCTGTGCCAAACATCATGTTGTCCGGGCGGAAATCGTTGTGGGTCAGGCAGCGCGGCCCCTCTTCGGTCCGCGCGAACTCGCCAAAGCGCGGGGCCAGCCAGTCGCCGACTTCGGTCCATTGCGGCTGCAGGCGCGCGCCGTAGCGTATCTTGAACCCGGCCCAGAGCGCGGCGACCATCTCCTCGCTGACGGCGCTGGCCGGCGCGGCCTTGGAGCCGGAGACCCAGGGCAGTTCGTCCAGCCCGTCGTCGCCCCAGTGCGAGGCGTGCAGCCGCGCGGCCTGCTCGACCACCAGCCGCGCCTGCTCCAGGCTGACGCCGGCCAGTTGGTCGCCCTGCACCGCCGGAGCCAGGTCCTCCATCATCAGCACGAAGTCGCTGGTCGCCTCGTCGACGTCGGTGAAGTAGCAGCGCGGGGTCTGCACCAGGGCGGTGGGCGCCAGCTGCTGGTAGAAGCGCACCTCGCGCAGATAGTTGCCCAGCATGATCCCGGTCGCGCGGCTCTCGGCCCCGGCGGCCGGGAACTTGCCGACCAGGGCGGCGGGCGCGTCGTCGCCGCCGCGGTCGTAGGTCAGGCGGAAGCGGACGCTGTCGCCGATCTGTCCGGTGCCGACGGGCCTGGCCTCGAAGCTGCGGACCGAGGCGTCGATCCCGCCAGCGGCCAGGACCGCCGACAGCCAGGCGGCGTCGATCTCGCCCGGGGCGCGGATGTCGGGGCGGCGGCTCATGCCGGCAGTTGGTGCACATAGACCTCGTTCAGGGCGATCTTGTCGCCGTCGAGGATCACCAGGTCGAAGCCGCGCATCCGCCCGCCGCCGGCGATGTCGCAATACCAGCGGCCGCAGAACCCGCCGGGGATTGGCCAGGTCTCGTCGGGGGTGTAGGTCATGGCCGGCGTGGCGGCGAACAGGCCGGTCAGATAGGCGCGCAGGGCGTCCTGGCCGGTGATCCCGGCCGCCGTCTGCGGATCCTTGTAGACGACGTTCTCAGCGTAGAAGCCGCACAGGGCCTCGACGTCCTTGGCGGTCCAGGCCCCCAGCCAGCGGGCGTTGTAATCGGCGATGTCCACTCAGTCCTCCAACACGCGGGCGCGGTGCGCCTCGGTGAACGTCTCGGGCGGCGCGACCTCGGGCCCGGCCATCACCGCCAGGCTATGCAGCCGCAGGGTCGGGTCGTCGGCGGCGCGCTCGAAGTGGCGGCGACGGCGCTGGCGCGCAGCTTCGCCGAACTCCATGTCGAGCGCGGCCTGCAGCTTTGCGGCGAAGCGCAGCCGGCGCATGCGCTCGGCGCGCTCCTCGCGATACGGTTCGAGGTCCAGGCGCTCCCAGTCGTCGGCCGACTTCAGCAGCTCGGAGACGATGCGCACGTCGCGATAGGTGATCGACAGCCCCAGGCCGATGATCGGGTCGTTCCAGCCGGCCGCGTCGCCGACCAACACCACGCCTGGGCCATAGGGCTGGTCGGTCCAGCTGTCGGCGTTGACGTAGCTGAACAGCGGCCCGGCCGGCGCCCCCGCGGTCAGGCAGCGGTTGGCCGGGCTGCAGCCGAGGTCGAAGGCGTCGAGGAACCGGCGCGCCCCGTCCGCGCCCTTGAACCGCTGCGCCTGGTCGAGCGCGTAGCCGCCATAGACCCGCACCATGCCGCCGCCCTGCGGAAAGGCCAGGAAACCGAAGTCCCCCTCGGTGCCGATCGCCTGCAGCTGTGGGTCCCAGCCGACCACGTCCTTGACCAGCAACCCGCCGAACCAGTGATGCGCCCTGTCCTGATGCAGCGTGATCCCGGCGGCCTCGCGCACCTGCGAGGCGCGCCCGTCGGCGCCGGCCAGCAGCCGCGCCGTGGCTTCGTACGTCTGGCCGTCATGCTCGTAGACCACGCGCGGGCGCGGGCCAGCCTCGACGGAATTGACGATCACCCCGCGCAGGGCGACCGCGCCGGCCGCCCGCGCCGCATCGAAAAGGGTCTGGCAGTGCAGCGGATGGCGCAGGCAGAGCGGCCCGGGAACGCCCTCACGGAAGATGCTCAGCGGCAGGGCCGAGGCTTCCGCCGTTCCGGGATCGAGCGACTCATCGAAGGTGACGTGGCGGGTGATGTGATGGCCGCCAGCCCCGACCAGCAGGTCGTAGAGCCCCAGCCGATGCACCTCGGCCACGCCCCAGGGCGCGATCCATTCGCCGCGGACCTTGTCCTCGTAGACCTCGGTCTGTTCCAGCAGCAGCACCGAGCGCCCGGCCTGCGCCATCACCGCGGCCAGGGCCGAACCGCCGATGCCGCCGCCGACGATGATCAGATCGTACGTCTGCACGCCAAGGCGCTCCCGTACCCACGTTCTTGCACGCAAGTACGCGCCCGCCCGGCCCCTTGAGTCCAGACTGACGTCCCGTCAGCGCCAGCTAGACGGCGAAGGTGTTCCGCACGATCTTTTCCAGCCAATGGGCGTCGACTTCGTCGAACGCCGCCAGCCGGTCGGAATCGACGTCCAGCACCGCGATCAGGGCGCCGGCGGCGTCGAACACCGGGACCACGACCTCGCTCTGCGAGCGGCCATCGCAGGCGATGTGCCCCGGGAAAGCGTGGACGTCCGGCACCAGCTGGGTTTGGCCGCTGGCCGCCGCGGCCCCGCAGACCCCGCGCCCGAAGGCGATGCGCAGGCAGCCGAGCGTGCCCTGGTAGGGGCCGACCACCAGCTCGCGCTCCTTGTCCGGATCGACCACGTAGAAGCCGGTCCAGAAGAAGGTCTCGAAGGTCGCCGCCAGCATCGAGGCGACGCTCGCCATGCGGGCCGTGCGATTGGGCTCGCCGTCGAGGACCGCGGCGATCTCCTCGGCCAGGGCGGCGTAGCGCTCGGCCTTGGCGGTCGGCAGGGTGAGTTCGTTGAAGGCTTCAGCCATGGCCGCGTATATACGGGCCCGCCTGCTGCGCCGCCAGCGCGCGGCGCCCTTCAGTACCGGAGCGTGACATGACCAACGGCATCGGCGGCTCGACGGCCCAGACCGAACTCGCAGACCTGGCGCCGTGGCCCAATCCGGCCCCAGCCATCACCCGCCAGGAACGGCTCGCCCGCATCGCCCGCGCCCGCGAGCTGATGGACGAGATCGGCGCAGAAGCGCTGATCATCGGCGCCGGCCCCAGCCTGCGCTACTTCACCGGCGTCGCCTGGGGGCCGACCGAACGGCTGGTCGCGATGGTGCTGCCGCGCCAGGGCGACCTGCGGATGATCTGCCCGCGCTTCGAGCTCGGCTCGCTGGAGGCCGCCCTCGGCGTCGACGCCGAACTGCTGCTCTGGGAGGAGCACGAGAGCCCCTATGAGCTGACCGCACGGGCGCTGGACGGCGCGGCCTCGCTGGCCATCGACCCCGCCCTGCCCTTCTTCGTGTTCAATGGCGTGGCCAAGGCCGCGCCGGCCCTCAAGCTGCTGGACGGCGCGCCGGTCGTCGACGGCTGCCGGATGATCAAGTCGCCGGCCGAGCTGGCCCTGATGTCCCAGGCCAAGGCCATGACGCTCGAGGTCCACCGCCGCGCCGCGCGCATCCTGGCGCCGGGGATCACCACCGGCGAGGTCCGCCGCTTCATCGACCAGGCCCATCGCGCCCTCGGCGCCGACAACGGCTCCTACTTCTGCGCAGTGCAGTTCGGCCTGGCCAGCGCCTACCCGCACGGCCTGCCCGGCGAGCAGGCGCTCGAGGACGGGCAGATCGTGCTGATCGACACCGGCTGCCAGGTCCAGGGCTACCACTCCGACATCACCCGCACCTATGTGTTCGGCGAGGCCTCGCCCGAACAGCGCAAGATCTGGGAGCTGGAAAAGCAGGCCCAGGCCGCGGCCTTCGCCGCCGTCCGGCCCGGCGTCCCCTGCGAGGAGATCGACGCCGTCGCCCGCCGCGTGCTGGCCGCCGCCGGTCTCAGCCCCGACTACGAACTCCCTGGCCTGCCCCACCGCACCGGCCACGGCATCGGCCTGTCGATCCACGAAGCGCCGTATCTCGTGCGCGGCGACAAGACCCCGCTCGCCCCCGGGATGTGCTTTTCCAACGAGCCGATGATCGTGATCCCGGATTCGTTCGGCGTCCGACTGGAAGATCACTTCCACGTTACCGAGGCCGGCGCAGCCTGGTTCACCGCGCCACAACCCAGCCTGGATAAGCCGTTCGGCTGAAAGGCGACGCATACCGGCTCAAAGAACAACGTTAACAAACACGTTTGACGCGGGGGAAAGTCAGGCTCAAGCTTTCAACCCTGAACGGTCCGGCTCGACCAGGAACCGTCGACAAGATCCCCGCTTCTGGGGACTAGGGAGGGAAGAATGGCCAAAGCCTTGCTGGCTTCTGCGTCTGCGCTCGCGCTTGTCTGGTCCACGCCCGTCTGGGCTCAGTCCTCGGGCGGAAACGTCATCGAAGAATTGATCGTCACCGCCCAGAAACGGGAAGAGTCCGTGCAGGACGTTCCCATCGCGGTGTCGGCCTTCAGCGAGCAGGCGCTGAAGTCGCAAGGCATCGACACCGCCGGAAACCTGGTCCAGTCGGTCCCGAACCTCACCTTCACCCGCCGCGCCCTGCGCACCAACTTCCAGATCCGCGGCGTCGGCGCCCAGCTGGTCTCGACCGGCGGCGACGACGGCGTCGGGATCCACCACAACAACGTCCCGCTGACCTCGAACCGCTTGGCCGACGCAGAGTTCTACGATGTTGAACGGGTCGAGGTGCTGCGCGGACCGCAGGGCACGCTCTACGGTCGCAACGCCACCGGCGGCGTGGTCAACGTCATCACCAACAAGCCGTCCGACGAGTTCAACGCCTCGATCACCGCCGAGTTCGGCAACTACAACAGCATCAAGTTGCAGGGCTTTGTGAATGTGCCGCTCGGCGAGATGTTCCAGCTGCGCGCCGCCGGGTTCGCTCTCCAGCGCGACGGCTATACCGACAACACCCTGAACGGCCAGGACATCGACGACCGCGAGATCTGGGCCGCACGGGTCACCCTGGGCTTCACCCCGACCGACAACTTCCGCGGCTACATCCTGTGGGACAACTTCTCTGAGGACGATACCCGCGGCGCCCGCAAGCAGCTGTGCCAGAAGGACCTTGGCCTCACCAACGTGCTCGGCGTGCCGACCGGCGCGGCCCAGGCCGCGTTCACCCAGGGCTGCCTGCCCGCCTCTGTCTATGGCGACAACGTCTACGGAACGACCAACCAACTCTCGACCTTCACCGGCATCATCGCCCGGCAGATCGGCCTGCAGACCACCGACGCCTTCGCCGGCAAGACCATCTCGCGCAACCTGCGCGAAATCGAGGTCTATGGCCGCCCGACCTACCGGCCGCGCACCGACCTCTACGAGCTGAACCTCGAATGGGACATCACCCCCGAGCTCACCGCGACCTCGCTGACCAGCTATAACGAGAATGAGAACTACACCCGCGGCGACTCCACCGGCGGCTTCTCGTCGGTGCCGTTCGGGATCACGCCGTTCACGCCGAACGGGGTGCTGAACGACCCACAGTTCGGGGTCACCGACCGCCTGATGAGCGAGTCCGGCGGCACGAGCCACAACGAGCAATGGACCCAGGAACTGCGCCTGCAGTCCAACTTCGACGGCGCCTTCAACTTCAACGTCGGAGGCATCTACCTCGACTACGAGGCGACCAGCATCACCTATGTCGCCACCAACGCGGCGACCGCGGCGGTGCGCGTGGTCCAGCCGCTGGCCTATGTCGATCCGCTGCGCGATCCGGACTTCACCGGTCACAACTACTACATCAGCCTCAGCGAATATAAGCTGGAGTCGAAGGCCGCTTTCGGCGAGCTCTACTGGCAGGCGACCGACGACCTGAGGGTCACGCTCGGCCTGCGCTACACCGACGACAAGAAGTGGACCCGCGGCAGCGGCTCGACCCTGTTCACCCCCGGCCGCGGCCCCACCTTCACCGCCGACCAGGAGGTGCAGTTCCAGGAGACCACCGGCCGCCTGAACGTGGACTGGTCGCCGGACCTGTCGTTCACCGACGACACCTTGATCTACGCCTCGTACTCCAAGGGCTACAAGGGCGGCGGCTTCAACCCGCCGGGCGTCGTGACCCTCGGCCTGAACCCCAGCTACGAGCCGGAATTCGTCAACGCCTACGAGATCGGGACCAAGAACACCCTGGCCGGCGGCCGGCTGCTGCTGAACCTGACCGGCTTCTACTACGACTATCAGGGCTATCAGATCGGCCGCAGCGTGAACCGCTCGGTCTACAACGAGAACATCGACGCCAAGATCTGGGGCGTGGAGATGGAATCGATCTGGGAGCCGATCGACAACCTGCGGCTCAACGCCAACATCGGCTACCTGAACACCGAGATCGAAAAGGGCATGGTGGTCGACACCTTCAACCGCACTCAGGACAACTCGGCCTACATCTACGCCAACTCGACCAACGGCGGCTGTATTCTCAACGCCCAAGGCGTGGCCAACCTGCTGCGGGTTCCGGGCGGCTCGACCCTGCTGGCCAACTTCGCCTGCGGCGGCACCGGCTCAGGGACCTCGACGATCCGTGGCCGGCTGCTGGCGGCGGGCGTGGCGCCGGCCACCGCAGATGCGCTCACCAACGCCGTCTACAACTACGGCCCGGGCGTCTCGCGCTTCGCCAACGGCGCCGGCGAAGGGGTGATCCAGGACCTCTCCGGCAACGACCTGCCCAACGCCCCGGAGTGGACCGTCTCGCTCGGAGCCCAGTACCGCTGGGAGCTGCCCAACGGCTGGAACGCCACCCTGCGCGGCGACTACTACCGCCAGTCCGAGAGCTTCATGCGCTATAACAACGCCTTCTTCGACAACATCGAGGCGTGGGAGAACGTCAACGCCAGCCTGATCTTCGCCAATCCCGACATAGACCTGAACGTCCAGCTGTTCGTGAAGAACCTGCTCGACGACGACACCATCGTCGGGTTCGACATCGCCGACGAGAACCTGGGGGCCACCCGCAGCGTGTTCCTGCTCGATCCGCGGCTCTACGGCATTTCGATCACCAAGGGGTTCTGACGGAACTCCTGTCATGGCCGAGCTTTAATAGGGAGCCATCCAACAGGGAGACCGGCGCATGGGCATCTTCAGCTCGATTATGGACAAGGTATTTCACCGCAAGAAGCCCGAGGCCGCTCCGGCCGCGCCTGCTCCCGCTCCGGCTCCGGCCGCAGCGCCCGTCGCTGCGGCCCCGCCGCCCCCGCCCGAGCCAGTCAACGTCGAAGCGGTCCTTGTCCAGATCGCCGAGCTGAAGGGCGGCGGCGGCAACTGGCGCACCTCGATCGTCGACCTGCTGAAGCTGCTCGACCTCGACTCCAGCCTCGACGCCCGCAAGGAGCTGGCGGGCGAGCTCGGCGTCAACGCCGGGCCGCACGGCAGCGCCGAGCAGAACATCGCCTTGCAGAAGGCGGTCTGGGACGCCCTAGCCAAGAACGGCGGCGTCGTGCCCGCCAGTCTGCGAGACTGACTACGTCGGCGGAGGCGGCAACGGCGCCCACAGCATCGGCGCCGCCTCTCGCCACGACTGCCCGAGCGGCTGCCAGTGCCCCGCCAGCCAGTCGGACCAAAACACCACCATCGGCAGGCGGCCCTCGACCAGGGCCAGTATTTCGCGCCCGTCTCGCGGCGCGCTTTCCATCGATCGCCAGACCGTGCGGAACCTCGCGTTTGGACCCGAGGCGCTTCCACTCCAGCGTGACGGCGTCGAGGCCGTCCGCCCCCTAATAATTCCCCAATCGATGAATAGTTCGCGATCGCGCCGCTAGATGCGGTTCAGCACGTCGACCGGCAGCGCGCCGGTCAACCCGCCCCAGACCGCGATCAGCCCGCCGACCGCGATCGCCACGCCATAGGGAATGCCGCGGCCATAGTCGCCTCGCCCCTTCAGCGTGAACATCACCAAAGCCCGGCGCGGCCGCGCGGCCAGGGTTAACACCGCCATCACCCCGCCCGCCAGCACCGTCGCCAGCGCAAACAGGTGCAGGTAGCTGAGCCCGGTGAACAGCGCCACGGCGGCGAACAGCTTGACGTCGCCCGCGCCCATGATCCGCATCAGGTAGAACACGAAGCCGACCCCGAAGCCTATGGCGGCCGCCGCCAGTCCCGCGCCCAGGCTCGCGCCGCGGTCGGCCAACGCCCAAAGGGCGAACAGCGCAACCACCGCGAGCACCGCGGCGTTGGGAATCCGCCGGTTCATGACGTCGCCGACCGCCACGCAGATCAGCACCCCCGACAGGATCGCGGCCAGGACGGTATGAAGGTTCTCAGCGGACCACATTCGGGCTCGGTCCGCTCTGCGCGGCCAGGGCGCGCACCACCTTCAGGTTCTCCGAGGCGCGCCCATAGTACTCGCTCTTGAGCTCCAGCGCCTGGCCCAGCAACAGCTCGGCCTTGGCGTAGTCGCCGCGCATCCCGGCCGCAAAGCCGGCATTGTTGAGCAGCGCGGCCTGGTCGTCCGGCGCGCCGCCGGCCAGGGCGCGGTCGTAGTCGCCGCGCATCGCCAGAGCCAGCCTCAGGTTGGTGCGCGCCTCGGTCAACGCCGGACGCTTGCCCAGCGCGGCCACGAAATCGGCCACCGCCTCGTCGCGACGGTGCTGCAGCAGGCGTGAGTAGCCGCGATTGTTGAGCACCAGCGCATCGCCCCCGGAGGCGCTCATCGCCTGGGCGTAGGCGGCCTCGGCCTCGGTCCAGCGGGTGCGGTTGTCATACTCGCGGCCCAGGGCGTTCCAGGCGCGCCACGCCCCGGGGTCGGCCTCCACCGCGCGCTGGAGCATGGCCACGGCTTCATCGGAACGGCCCTGCAGCGACAAGGTGATCCCCTGCCCCTGCAGCGCCCGGGCCCGCACGCTCGGATCGGCCTCGGCGTCGCGATAACTGGCATAGGCCGCGTTCAGCCGGCCGCGGCGCAGGTTGAGGTCGCCGCCCAGCACCTTCAGGCGCGGATCGCGCACCCCGGCCACCTGGGCGCTGTCGAGCATCCGGCCGGCGTCGATCAGCCGCTGCTCGTCCAGGGCGCGCTGGATCTCGGCCACCGCCGCCTCGCTGACCTGGGGCGCGGCCTTCTGCTCGCGTCCGAAGATGCCGGCCTGAACCGGGGTGGCCGCGACGGCGGCGGCGAATGCGATGATCGTGAAAGTCCGCACCTTCAGTCTCCCTTCAGGGCCGGCTCGCCCCGTGCCGGCCACGACCACTTGGCCGCGTCGGCGCCGATCGCCAGCCGGATGCCCGGGTAGTCGTCACCGCGCCGGACCAGGTTGGCGGGACCGGGCAGCGTGCGCTGCAAGGCCTGCGCCACGAGGGCGTTGCGGTCGCTATAGGTAATGGTGGTGACGGCCTGCTGGGCGCCGTCGGCGGCGACCTCGTCGACCGACCAGCCGAGCCGGCGCAGGGCCGCCCGCGCGCTCGCCGCGCCGCCGGCGCATCCGGACAGGTCGGCCAGCTCCAACGGCCGGCCTGTCTGGCCGGGGGCCAGGGGCGCGACCGCGGCCGGCGCGACCATGGCCAGCCGCACCACCGCCGGCCGCGCGGCCAGGGCCGGCGCGACGCCGGCGGCGGCTTCGGGCCGCGGCCCCGCCGCCGCCGCCGCCAGGGCGTAGCTCGGCGGGGCCGCCACGCGGGTCTGCAGCGTGGCCGAATAGGCGATGTTGCGCGCCAGCACCGGCGAGGCGGGATCCAGCCGCTGGGCCTGCTCATAGTAGCGGGCGCTGAGATCGAAGCGGCCGAGTTTGTCGTAGACGACGGCGAAGGCGTTCAGCACCCGTACGTCGTCGGGCTTGGTCGCCCGCGCCGCTTGCAGCAGGTCCAGGGCGGCGGCGTAGTCTCGCCGCTCGATCGCCGCCACGGAGCTGTTGTAGTAGCCGTCCTGGCGCGAGAAACGCTGGACCTCGCTGGTCTGTACCGCGCGGAAATCCACCCACGCCACGGCGCGGGGCCACAGGGCGCAGCCGGCCAGCCCGGGAACCAGGGCCAGCACCGCAACGGTTCGAAGCATCGTCATCGGCGTGCTCATCTCGGCTAGTTCGCGCTCAGGGCCGGAATCAGCGTCCGGACCACGTCGATCGCCGGCGGCAGCAGCAGCGCCACGATGATCACCGGCATGAAACAGGCCACGATCGGCAGGGTCATGAGCACCGGGATGCGCATCGCCTTCTCCTCGGCCTTCATGAACCGGCTTTCGCGCATTTCGGCCGAATAGGTCCGCAGGCTCTGGCCGATGCTGACCCCCAGCAGGTCGGTCTGGATCAGCAGCGCCACGAACGAGCGGATGCTGTCGACGTTCAGGCGGTCGGCCAGGGCGCGCAGGGCCTCGGCCCGTCCCCGCCCCGCGCTCAGCTCGTCCGATAGCCGGCCGAACTCCTCGGCGATCCGCGGATGCGACTCCTTCACCTCGGCGGCGACCCGTACGAAGGCGGCCTCCAGCCCCAGCCCGGCTTCGACGCAGACCACCATCAGGTCCAGGGCGTCGGGGAACTCGTGCTCGAGCTGTTCGCGGCGGGCGTTGACGCGGTTGTCGAGCAGCGCTTTCGGCGCGATCAGCCCTACCCCGCAGATCACCAGCGGAAAGATGAACGCCGACAGCCCGGTCAACGGACGGCCCGCCAGCGCCAGCCCGCCGATCAGCAGGATCGGCGCCCCGATCGCCAGCGAGAACCGCGCGATCACGTACCAGATCGGCGCCGAGGGCTGGTCGAAGCCGGCCAGCGACAAGTCCTTGCGCAGCTTCTGGGCTTCCTTGGCCTGGCCCCCGGCGGTCGCCGATTGCACCCAGAGCAGAAAGGGATTGCGGACCTTCTCGTCCCGCAGCACCGAGCCTTCCGAAAAATGCGACGCCTCGACCTCCTCGCGGCCCAGCCGCCGGCGCACGGTCAGCTGCGCGCCGATGGCCCGCTGGGCCATGCTGGCCACCGCGAACACCGCCAGGAAGGTGAAGGCCTGGATCGCCAGATCGAACCACTGGGCCATCGTCATCGCCTCAGTATTTGAAGTTGATGATGCGATGCACCATCGCCCAGCCGATCAGGTAGATGACCGCCGTCAGCAGCACGACGGGCCAGAAGATCGGGTCGGAAAACTTGTCGGAATAGACGGTCGGCCGGAACATCAGCTGCACGGCGATCAGCAGCACCGGCAACACGCTGAGCAGCACCGCCGAGGCCCGCCCCTCGCTCGCCAGCGACCGCACCCGCTTGCCCAGCGAGTGGCGTCCGCGCATGACCGAGGCTAGTCCCTCCAGGATCTCGGCCAGGTTGCCGCCGGTCTCCGACTGGATGCTGACGCTCACCGCGAAGAAGTGCCCTGCGGGCGATCCCGTGCGGCGGGCGAAGTTGGCCAGCGCCTCCTTGAATTCGACGCCGTAGGTCGTCTCGTCGACGATCAGGCCGAACTCCGAGCCGATCGGATCGCCCATCTCGTCTGCGGCCAACTGCACCGCCGAAATCACCGGATGCCCGGCGCGCACCGCGCGGTTGACGACGTCGAGCGCGGCCGGCAACTGCTCCTCGATCTTCTTGATCCGCGCGGTGCGCAGCCGGCGCACCCACAGGGCCACCGCCAGGACGGCCAGGACGCACGCGCCCACCATCGAGATCGCCCCGCTGACCAGCACGCTCGGCCCGGCCCCGGAAGTCGCCACGCTCAGGCCCACCAGCCACAATGCGGCGGCGAGGCCGGCGGTGATCGCCGCCAGCCGCGCCGGCGACACCAGTAGCCCGGCCTGGCGCAGGTAGCGCTCGACGCCGTCGTAGATCGCCGCGACCGGACCGGCGCTCCGCGCGCCCGGCGGCCGGCGCACCAGGGCGCTGAAGATCTCCTCCCGGCTCATGCCGGATTCCATCATGGTCAGCCGCCGGTTGACCCGCCTGTTGCGGTCGCCGGCCGCGAAGATCAGCCGCGCAACCGCCTGGACCAGCACCACCACGGCGACGAACGCCAGGACGTAGATGATCGGATTGCTCATCGCCTAGACCGACCTCCTCCCCGCCGAAAACGCGATGGGCGGCATCTCCACCCCGCGCGCGGCCAGCACGTCGACGAAGCGCGGCCGGACCCCGGTGGTCTCGAAATCGCCAGCAACCCCGCCCGCCGCGGCGCGTCCCTGCCGACGGAAGCGGAAGATCTCCTGCAGCGAGATCACGTCCTCCTCCATGCCGACCACCTCGCTGATCGACACCACCCGGCGACGGCCGTCGTCCATCCGTTCGGCCTGGATCACGATGTTGATGGCCGAAGCGATCTGCTGGCGGATCGAGCGCGGCGAGAGTTCCAGCCCGGCCATGCCGATCATCTGCTCGACGCGCGACAGCGCATCGCGCGGCGTGTTGGCGTGGACCGTGGTCATCGACCCGTCGTGGCCGGTGTTCATCGCCTGCAGCATGTCGAAGGCCTCGCCGGCCCGCACCTCGCCGACGATGATGCGGTCGGGCCGCATCCGCAGAGCGTTACGGACCAGATCGCGCTGGGTGATCTCGCCCTTGCCCTCGATGTTGGCCGGGCGCGTCTCCAGCCGGCCGACGTGCGGCTGTTGCAGCTGCAGCTCGGCGGAGTCCTCGATGGTGACGATCCGCTCCTCGTTGGCGATGAACGCCGACAACGCATTGAGCAGCGTCGTCTTGCCCGAGCCGGTGCCGCCCGAGATCAGCACGTTGCGATGCGACTGCACGATGGCCCGCAGCAGCAGGGCCATCTCGCCGGAAATGCTGCCCAGCTCGATCAGCCGGTCCATGTGGATCGGGCTTTTGGCGAACTTGCGGATCGAGACCAGCGGACCGTCCACCGCCAGCGGCGGAATGATCGCGTTGACCCGGCTGCCGTCGGCCAGCCGGGCGTCGACCATCGGCTGGGATTCATCGACCCGCCGGCCGACCGCCGCGACGATCTTGTTGATGATCCGCACCAGGTGGCGGGTGTCCTGGAACCGGACGTCGGTCGGCTCCAGCCGCCCGAACCGCTCCACATAGACGGTGCTGTGGGTGTTGATCAGGATGTCGCTGATGCTCTCGTCCTTGAGCAGCGGCTCCAGCGGCCCCAGGCCCAGCAGCTCGTCCAGCACGTCCTCGATCAACTGGTCGGTCTGGCTGAGATTGAGGATGCGCTTCTCGTCGGCGAGCAGCGAGCTGACCGCCCCGCGGATCTCCAGCCGCAAGCTCTCGCGCGGGGTCTTGTCCAACAGGCTGAGGTTCAAGAGCTCTAGCAGCCGCTGGTGGATCCGGACCTTGAGGGCCGTCGCGCCCTCGATCGGCGTCGGCTGCGGGGTTCCGATCTGGGGCGCGGCCTCGTTCGGCGCGGTGGGCTTCCAGAGCATACGATCACCCCCTCAGCCAGCCGCCTGCAGCGGGCGGCGGCGACAGCGCGGCCAGCTTGCCGGCCAGATCGCCGACCGCCTTTTCCAGCTTGGTGCCCTTGCGCACCGAGGCCAGCTCCACGCCCTCGTTGATCGCCGCGGTCATGGTCTTGCTGTCCTCGGGGATGACGATGTCGAACTCGCGCCCGATGGCCCGCTCGGCGGCCTTTACCGACACCAGTCCGGTCTGGTCGCTGGTCAGCCCGTTGCAGACGAGGGTCAGGGGGCGCCCCTCCAGGCCCTGGGCGGTCAGCACCCGCAGCTGGCGCTTGACCAGCTGGACATGCGGCACGCTCATCTGGGTGACCAGCACGATGCGGTCGGCCAAGTGCAGCACCTGGTTGGTCCACGCGGTCCACACCGCAGGCAGGTCGACCAGAACCAGGCCGAAGTCTCGGCGCAGACCGCTCAGCAACGCCTCGACATGTTCGGGCGTCAGCATCTCCAAGGCGACGATCTCGCGCGGCGCGGCCAGCACCCGCACGCCCGAGCGATGCCGCGCCAGGGCGGTGGCGAACGGCGTCTCCGCCAGATTCGCGCCGGAACTCATGCAGTCGGCCAGGGTGATCGCCTCGGGCAGGTCGAGATAGAGCGCCGCCGCGCCGAACTGCAGGTCCAGGTCCGCCACGCAGACCTCGACCGCGCCGCGCGCCGCCGCGACGGCGGCGGCCTGCACGGCCAGCGCGCTCGCCCCGACCCCGCCCCCGGCCTTCAGGAAAGCCACGACCTCGCCCTTGGGCCGCGCCGGCTCGGCCGCCGGCGCCCGCGGCGCCAGCAGCCGCTCTAGGCTCAGCGCCAGCGCCGGCTCGCTGATCGGATAGGTCAGGACGTCGGCCGCCCCGGCCCGCACCAACCGCCGCGTGGTGGTGACGTCGGCGTCGTGCAGCGCCACGACCACGGCGGTCTGCGGCGAGATCACCGACAGCCGGCGCATTCCGGCCTCGACCGCCGTCGTCGACCCGCCCTCCAGGCTGACCACCAGGACGTCGAGCCCTGCTGGCGCTTCGGGCCAGCTTCCGGCCAGCGGTTCGAACGCGACATGCGGAAACTGTGCGGCGATCGAGGCGAAGCGCTCGGCGCCGCCGATCGCACCGTCGGCCACGCCGACCCGCCGGCCGCGGACCGCGGTCTCCACACCCGCGCCGCCCGGCGCGCCGAAACCTCGAAACATCTTTGGCATGTCAACCATCTGGCTCAGGTCCGTTCGTGCCCCGCCTACTTGGCGGTCATGCCGACGCTCGAGGCGCTGCTGACCGTCGAAGCCGTGGCGACCGGCTCGATGACCTTGCCGGTGCGATAGCGTTCCTGCGCGGCCGCGACCCGCGCGCCGTTCGAGCCGGGGGCCGGATCGCCGGTGTAGACGGCCTCCGGGTTGGCGATCTGCGCCACCGCCGCGGCGCGGAGCGCATATCCGAAGTCGGCGCCGAGATGCGGCTGGGTCTGGACGCAGCCGGCCAGGCCGGCGGCGGCCAGGGTGACGGCGAGAAGGGAGATCTGACGTGCGTTCATCGCGGCGCTCCTAGTAGAGGACATGGCCGTGCGGGCCTTCGATCCCGCCGCGCGCCGGGTCGGCGCTCATCAGGGCGCGGTCCTCAGGACGCATCCAAGGGCCTGCCGCCTGCGAGGCGCCGAACAGGAACAGTTCGAAATCCGAGGGCGGCACGAAATTGTCGCCGGGCGCGGCGATCCGGCCCTTGCGCGGCGTGACCAGGTGGGGGGTCACGACGATGACCAGCTCGGTCTCCTCGCGCTTGTAGCCGTTCGACCGGAACAGCGCCCCCAGCACCGGCATGTCGCCGACGAACGGGAACTGGCGCAGCTGGTTCTCGTAGTCTTCCTTCAGCAGTCCGGCGACCATGAAGGACTCGCCGTCGCGCAGCTCGACCGTGGTCTTGGCGCGACGCACCTTGATGCCGGGGATCTTGATCAGACCCATCTCGACCGACACCGTCGGGTCGATGCTCGACACCTCCGGATTGACCACCAGGTTGATCAGCCCGTCCTTCAGCAGGGTCGGGGTGAAGGCCAGCGACACCCCGAACTGCTTGAACTCGACGGTGATGTTCGGGATCGCGTCGCCGGTGGAGGACTGCGAGACCGGGATCGGGAACTCGCCGCCGGCCAGGAAGCTCGCCGTGTCGCCCGACATCGCCACCAGATTCGGCTCGGCCAGGGTCTTGGTCAGGCCCCGCGTCTCCAGGGCGTCGAGCAGAATCTCGAGATTGCCGTTGTAGAGCGCGGCCACCGCACCGAAGCTGTCGATCAGCTTGCCGCCGTTCTTGACGATGGTGTCGCCCGTGAACACCGCCATGAACGGATCATCGCCCGACCGGCTGGCGCCGCTGGGCGGGCCGTCGGCCGGGTCCCAGTCGCTGCGGTTGACGTTGACCTTCAGCCCCTTGGCGGTGGTCCGGTTCATCTCGACGAAGCGCACCGACAGCATGATCTGCTGGGTGCCCTCGACGCCCAGCATGTTGACGACCTTGGTCGGGGCGTAGGTCTCGGCCAGGGAGACCACCTGGCCCAGCGCCGCCGGGCTGCTGACCGTACCGGACAGCACCACCGACTGGTTGGCCGGCCGCACGCCGATATCGCGCTCATTGGGCAGCAACTCGTGCAGCCGTCGCTTCAGGCCGTCGATGTCGGCCGACACCACGATGTTGGCGGCCGAGATCAGCCGCTTGCCGGGGCCGTAGACGGTCAGGCCGGTCGCACCCGCCTTCTTGCCGACCACATAGATCGAACGGTTGCTGAGCGGCAGCACGTCGGCGATCTCGGGATTGGCGACCATCACGTCGACGTAAGGTCCCGGCAGTTCGATCACCTGAGACTTGCCGGCCGGCACCTCGACCTCGACGGCGCTCGCCGGGTCGAAGGCGCCCGCGCCCTGGGCCCAGGCCGCCGGCGCGATCGCCAGGGCCAGGCTCGCCGCCATCAGCGCCGCCGCCAGGGCGTCTCGATTGGCTTTGGTTCTCATCGTCTTCCCCCCTCGCGCCGCCGTGCGGCCGGGAATTCAGAACGGGCGCTTTAGAACGCCCTGACCGCGTATCCGGCGGTCTCGACGCCGCGGGTCACGCGCACCTCAGTCATGCCGGGATCGCCCCGCCGCACCGTCGCGCGCCTGACCGGCGCGGCCTTGCGCACCCCGGGCCCGGCAAGGTCGGAGACGCTCGTCACCTTCCTGGTCAGGGCTGCGACGTCGGCTGACTGGCGCAGCGACAGGCTCACCTCGCCGACCGACTGGCCGAGCGAGATCGCCTGCGCCTGGTCGGGCGTGACCTCGACGGTCACCGCCTTGGCCACCTGCGGCTTGTCGGCGTCCTGGTCGCTCATCTGGTCGACGCCCATCACCAGGCTGTTCTCGGCCAGCACCTGGGTGATCGTGGTTTCGGCCTCGCCCTTGCCGACCGTGCGGGTCAGCAGGATGTCGACGTGATCGCCCGGCAGCACGAAGCCGCCGACCCCCGTGACGTCGCTGGAACGCACGCTCACCGCGCGCATCCCCGGCGTCAGCGCGCCGGACATGTTGGTCTTGCCCTCGCTCCCGCTCAGCTTGGCGGCGAGCACCGGCTCGTTGGCGATGATCGACCGCACCGTCGTGCGGGCGGGAACGTCCTTGCCGACCAGCTGATCCGCCGACCTGAACGCCCCGGCGGGCACCGCGCTGCTCGGATAGTTGACGGTCTTGAGCATGGCCGGCTTCAGCTCGACGCCGCGGTCGATCGGCACCATGGCCACCACGACGGGCGTCAGCGCCGCCGACTGCACGGTCGTGGACTTCTGAGAGGTCAGCACCCCCCGCACTGCGAGGACGGCGATCAGGCCCAGGAATATGGCAAGTGCGATTGAGGCGAGCGAACGCAAAGACATCGACGGCCTTCCGTAGATAGCTGCTCTATCCGGGGAGCGGGCTCAGCGAGCTGCCGCAGAAAATTTGCAAGAAGGACAGTCCAGCGCGCCGCCTGTCACGGATGCGGCGCGCTGAACCAAACGCCGTTAGGGGGCGGCGGGCGCGGCGCCGCCGTAATCGACACCGTCAATCACGGCGCCGGCCCGGTCGAGCGCATCGCCCAGCGAATCGCCGAAGTTCGTGGCGGCCAGCGCGATGCCGCTGCCGATGATAGCCAGGATCAGAACATACTCGGCAGCCGAGGCGCCGGACTCGTCTTTGAGGAACGCAACAAACTTGGACATATGTAGCCTCCCACTCAATGGACGACAGGCCGCGCCACCATGGCTGCGGCAGGGATCGGTTGAAGTCTGGGGACCCCCTTCGCTTCCACCTGTGGAAAACTAATCCACAGCCTTAACGGGCTGTAAACCTAAATGCATGGTTAACGGCTGCGATTCTTAAGAATTCATTACTGAATTCGAGCGGGAAACACACAACCTGCGATCCACGTTCTAATGTTATTAAATGTTAGATTTTTCGGCCCCGCACACCGACCGGGAGATCTTTCGCCGAGGGTTTCCCCACACAGGTGCAGGCCGGCCAGAGCCCCTATCCCAGCGCGCGAACACCTCAACTAAATGATGTCTTTGAGACCCACTCGTCTCACAACCTAGAAGGTTGTCCGTAAATTCAGTAATCGCGCACGGAGGTCTTCGGCCGGAGCAGCCGTGGCCAGCGGAAACCTGGCGAGGCGCCGCCTTTGCGCAACACTTCGGACGCGCCCCACCCGGCAAGCACGGTCGCCAGCGCCAGCTCGGCGATCGCCACGACCTCGACCGCCAGCGGCGCGGGACGCACCAGCAGCATGAACGGCGTGAACGGCGGCAAGAAGGTCAGCCACGCGGTCTTCTCGGCCGCTCCAGCCCCGGCCGCCATGGTCGTGAAGAACGCCACCAGCAGCACCGCGAACATCGGCCGGGCCAGGTTCTGGGCGTCGGCGCTGTCTCGCGCCATCACCCCGGCGGCGACGGTGAGGAATCCGTAGAACCCAAACGCCAGGCCATAGATGACGGCCGCCCGCATCAGCACCCACGGGTCGGCGAACGCCGCGAGCGCGCCCAGGGCCGGCCCCGGCGCCAGCATCGCCGCTGCGGCCGGCGCGGCCAGCCAGGCCCCGATCACCAGCACCGACACCGCGCCGACGCCGAGCACCTTGCCCAGCACGACGTCCAGCGGTCGGGCCGCCGACAGCAGGATCTCCAGCGCCCGGTTGGCCCGCTCGCGCACCACCGCCTGCAGCAGCATGCCCAGCGAGCCGACCAGCGTCACCCACAGCAGCAGCACCAGCAGGAACCGCGACGGGTCCGCGGCCTCGCGCGGCGGCCGGGCCGGCGCGGCCTGCACCGCCTGCCCCTCACCGCGCAGCACCTGAAGCACCTGCTCGCGCCCAGCCGGCGACAACGGGAAATCGTCGCTAAACCGCGCCTCCCAGCCGCCGCCGCTCTGGGCGGTGATCGCCAGCTGTTCCTGCGCGGCCGGCGGCGTGCGCTGGGCCAGCATCGCCCCGCCGGTCAGCAGCGGCCCGATCGCCAGCGCCAACCAGAAGCTGGCGGTGGTCACATAGGCCCGGAACTCGCGGCCGGCGATCAGCCAGATCGGATGGTTCATGCGACCCGCCGTTCCTCGACGGGCGGCGCCTCGGCCGCCAGCCGCCAGAACGCGCCCTCAAGGTCTGACTTGATCGGCTCGAAGGCGAAGATCGGCACGGAAAGATCGGCCAGCGCCCGCATCAGCGCCGGATGCGTCACCTCCGGCGGCAGGGTCACACGCCAGCGCGCCGCCTCGCCCATCCGCGAGGCCATCGGCGCCATCGCCCCGCCTACCGCCGCGACCGCCCGCGCCAGCCCGATGTCGTCGGAGGTCACCACCACCGCGCCGTACGGCGAGGCTGCGGCCGCCTCGGCCACCGCGCCCTCGAACACCGTGCGCCCGCCCGCCAGGATCACCACCTGGTCGCACAGGCTTTCGGCCGCGGCCATCGCGTGGGTGGAAAACAGGATCGCCCCGCCGCCGGCGCGGAATTCCGAGAACAGCGAATGCACTTCGCCCTGGGCGATCGGGTCCAGGCCGGAAAACGGCTCGTCGAGGATCAGCAGGTCCGGTCCGTGCGCCAGCGCGCAGAGCAGTTGCACCCGCTGGGCGTTGCCCTTCGACAGCTCGCCCACCCGCGCACGACGGCGCTCGGCCAGGCCGATGCGCTCCAGCAACCGGTCGGCGGCGTAGAAGGCCGCCCGCTTGTCCAGCCCCTTGAGCCGCGCGTGAAAGGCGATGACGTCGCGCGCCCGCTCGCGTGGGAACAGACCGCGCTCCTCCGGCAGGAATCCGACCCGCCGCCGCGCGTGGCGGTCGGCCGGCGCGCCGAACATCTCGATCCGCCCGGCGTCGGGGCTCAGCAGGCCGAGAATGCAGCGAAGCGTGGTGCTCTTGCCGGCGCCGTTGACGCCGATGAAGCCGGTGACAGCGCCCGCCGCCAACCGCATGGAGACGTCGACGACCCCGCCCCCGCCAGCAAAACGCTTGGCGAGCGCATCGACGCGCAAGGCGTCCGGAGCGGCCCCAGTCTGCATGGCCGGCAGGCTCGCACCACCGCGATTAATCTTTTGCTAACGACGTTTTTTGCGGCCATCCTCGCGCCAAGACTGCAATGTCCTTGGAGGGTCGAAGGTGTCCCGTTTCAAGCGACTGGCGCCCTACTTCATCATCGGCCCGATCAGCGGCCCGATGCTGGCAGGCGTGGTGATCAATTTTCGCGAAGGCCGGCCGGTGCTGGGGTCGCTCTACGGGATCGCGCTGACCCTCTACACGCTGCTGCTGCCCAGCATCACCGCCAAGATCGGCCTGACCCTGGTCTGAGCGCCCAGTCAGGTCAGCGGATAGCAGGCCTGGGACGACAGCGGGATGGTCGTCGAGGTCAGCCCTGTCGTGAACACGTAGTCGACCGTGCCCACCACCCGATTGCCGCAGGTCGCGCTGGACGCAACGAAGCTCGCCGCGCCAGGCCCCGTATAGCGGCCCCGGCCATAGGCGTTCACGCTCGCCACGGTGCAGGTCGTCTTCTTCACGCTCAGGCAACGCGCGGCGTCCTCGGCCGCATAGTTCAGGGTCGCGACCGTATAGACCATCAGGCTCAGATTGATCGCCCCCAGGGTCAGCATGACAATGGGGATCAGGATCAGCACGAACTCGACCGCCGTCGCGCCCTTCTCCTCGCGCCGCAGTCTGGCCAGCAGCGCCCGCATCCCGCCCATCTCAGTTCAGCCTCATCCAGGCGGTCTTGGTGATCGGCGTGGTCAGCAGGCTGGCCACCGAGGCCTGGCTGAAGATCGGCTCATAGGGATAGCTCACCGTCACCTGCACATAGTCGCCCGGCGCCGTAGTCGACCCGCTGAACTGGCCGGCGCAGGTGAACGGGCTGGGCCGGGTCGGCGCCGACCCCAGCGTGCCGGCGGTCCCGACCAGGGTCAGCGCACCGGAGCTGTTGAGGCAGTAATAGCCCTCGACCGGACTGCCGCTCGCCACGGTGACCGTCGCGCCCAGGCTGGTCGACTGCACCGCCGCCTGGATGGTCGCGGCCAGCCCCGTGCAGTTGCTCACCGCTGGCAGTTTCGCGCTCGTATCGCACGAGCGCCAGACCGCATGGGTTCCCGCCTGCGCGGCCGTCTCGACCTGCATCTTCTTGAAGACGTAGACGCCCAGGTCGACGGCGTTGATCAACGGCAAGGTCAGCAGCGACAGCCAAAGCACGAACTCGGCCGCCGCCGCCCCGCTGTCGTCCCGCCAGAACCGCCTCGTCCGGCGCGCGCTCATTGGACCAGCGCCGTTCTCGTTACATATACGTCCGCGGTCGGCGGCTTCAGGCCCGCCTGCGGGCACTCGGTCTGCGTCTCGAAAAAGGTCGTCGTGCCATTGGAGCGGAATGTGTCGACCACCAAGGCGAAGCAGTTATGGCCGTTGCTGGCCTTGTTCACGATGCCGCCAATCTGCAATGCCGCATTCGGCATGTAGACGAGGCCGGTGATGTTCCAGGTCGGACGATTGCCCGCCACCGTCCAATCAACGCCCGAGGTCAAAATCGGGTCCTGGTAGACTGCAACCCCCGACCAATCACCGGAGGTCGGCGCCGCGAAGTCCGCCGTGTCCACATTCAGGATATGGGTGTCACCGCTGGCATGAGGTCCGGTGAAAATGATCGTCAGGTGTGAGCCGGCGGCGGTCTTCAGCGTCTTACCGGCCGGCACGACGAGACTGCCCTTCCTGACCACGATGACGCCGCTGCCCGTCGGGGTCGAAACCGTGACGCCATTGCTGAACGTCACGCCGCCGCAATAGGTCTTCGGTGTCGCCCCATCGACAGTCAGTGTCGTCACAGCAGTCGTCGTGTTTGAGTACTTGTTGTTGCACGGATCGGCCGGAATATTCGCCGCCAGAGTTTTGTAGGGGTCAGCGATCGGCGCCACCCCAGTCGTCCCCGTACCGCCCGCCGCGCAGTCGCTGCGGTTGCCGACGGCGTCGGAACCGTCGGCTTTCAGATTGCCGCCATTGCAACGCGCAGACCCATTGGTTCCCACGCGGCACCCCGCCAGGTTGGCGGCGTTGCAGCCGTTACAGCGAATACCCTCGACGCCGGCGCCCCCAGACGCCAGCGCCAGAAGACAATAGGTTCCCTTGAGCTTCGGTGAGGCGGTGGCCGACGCCATAACGGTCTGCGCGCGCCCCGCATCGGTCGCCGCATCGCCCTGGAAGCCGACGATGCGGGTCAGGTTGATCGGCATCAGCCGGGTGATCGTGACCTGGTAGCAGTTCGAGCCGGTCAGCGGAGCCGGACAGGTGGCGGTGTTGATCGCGCTCACCGTCGTGTCGGCCGTCCCATTGACGTACCCGAACCGGCTCGCCACCGACCGGGCCTCGGCGTCGTAAAAGGGGGTCTTGGCGGTGACGCAGCTCGCCTGAGTCGCGTCGCAGCCGTTGGTCGCTGCGGCCATGACGGCGGCGTCGGCCGCGGCCTGCATCGAGCGCTGGGCGAAGAACCAGCTGGACGCCTCGGTGGCCATGCCCAGCATCCCGACCAGCGGAATGATCATCAGGGTCAGCATCGGGCTGACGCTGCCGCGCCGCTCCGCGCCGAAGCCGCGCAGCCGCGACAACAGCCCCCGCCGCACGCGATGTGATGGTTTGCAGACTACGTCCATGACAGACAGCCCACCTGCTGGCCGGCGCTCCGAGCACGGCGCCGCCTCTATTAGAGAACCAACTCCAAAATTAGTTCAATAGTCATACACCAAATGCGGGAATTCGTCGGGTAACTTCAAACAATTCGCGCACGAATTTTCCTTAACAGAAATCTTAACACCCAACACATGGCATCGGTTACTTACGCCGATCGCTCGAATTCCTCAATCCAAGCTCAACCGATAGCCGAGCCCGGCCTCGGCGATCAGGAACCGCGGCGCGGACCCGTCCGGCTCGATCTTGCGCCGCACCTGCCAGGCCAGCACCCGCACGTTCATGTAGTCGGCGTCGGTCCCGCGGCCCCAGATCGCCTCGATGATGGCCTCGTGGGTCACCACCTCGCCGCGCGCCTCCATCAGCAGCGCCAGCAACTCGGTCTCCTTGCGCGACAGCCGCACCGAGGCGCCGTCCACCGTCGCGCGGCGCACCGCGACGTCCACGTGCAGGCCGCGGGCCGCGGGCCTGCCCGCGCTCGCCGCCGACTGCGGGATGCGCAACGCCACGCGGATGCGGGCCATCAGCTCGCCCATGTCGAACGGCTTGGCGACATAGTCGTTGGCGCCCAGGTCCAGGGCCGCGATCTTCTCGCGCTCGGATCCGCGGGCCGACACCACCAGCATCGGCGCGCGCGAGATCGAGCGCGCCTGGGCGATCACCTCCTTGCCGTCCATGTCCGGCAGGCCAAGATCCAGCAGCACGACCCCGAACTCGTGCCGCACCAGCTGCTCCAGCGCCTCCAGTCCCGACTTGGCGGTCACCACCATGTAGCCGGCCTGGGTCAGCGCCGAGCGGAGCATCCGCTGCAGCTGTTCCTCGTCCTCGACGATCAGGATGCTCGCTGCGCCCATATCAATCCCTCCCCGCCGTCGCTGGCAGACTGACGCTGATCACCAGCCCGCCCTCCCCGTCCGTCCGGTTCTGCGCCCAGACCGAACCGCCCAGGATCTCGATCAGGCTCCGCGTGATGTAGAGCCCCAGCCCCAGGCCAGGGGCCGGGGTCGACTGGCCGCGGAAGAACCGGTCGAAGATCCGCTCGACCGTGGCCGGGGCGACGCCGCAGCCCTGGTCGGTGAACTCGATCACGACCGTCTCGCCGGCCCGCCGCGCCCGCACCGCGACCATCGAGCCCTCGGCGCTGAACTTGATGGCGTTCTCCAGGATGTTGCCGGCCGCCTGGGTCAGCAGGCTGCGATCGGCGATCACGCTGGCCTCGCCGACCTCGACATGCAGGAACCGGCGCGCCCCGCCCGCCTCGCCGAACGTCTCCCAGACGTCGTAGAGCAGCGGTTCCAGCACCACCTCGGTCGGATTGACGTCGATCGCGCCGGACTCCAGCCGCGCCACGCTGAGGAAGTTCTCGACGTAGCGGTTCAGCCGGTTGGCCTGCTCCTTGATGATCAGCAGCAACTCGCGCCGCGCCTCGCGGTCGTGCTGCTCGGGCAGGTTCAGGATGCTGGTGGCCGAGCCGAGGATGCCGGCCAGCGGCGAACGGAAATGGTGCGAAACGGCGTCGAGCAGAATGGTGCGCAATTGCTCGGTGCGGGCCCGGAACTCCATGTCGGCCTTCTCGACGCCCAGCCGCGCCCGCACGATCGCCGAGGCCCCGAGATCGACCACCGCGGCGGCGACCTCGTCGTCCTGGCCCTTGCCGCCATGGCGCGTCCCCGGCAGCCAGCGGGCCGCGCCCACCACGCGCCCGTCCGAGGCCAGGGCCCGCTCGCGCCAGCGGCCGGTGGCCGCCGATGGGGCGCGGCGGCCGGCGTCGGGCGTGCTCAGCACCGCCCCGCCGGCCTCGTCGACCAGTTCCACCGCGCCGCCGCCGGTGACCTTGACCAGGCTCTCCAGCAGGATCTGCCGTACGCTGGCCTCGTCGGCCCCGGCCGCGAACTCACGGCTCGCGGCGGTCAGGCCGTCCATGGCCCGCCGCTCGCGTTGCAGCCGGTCGGCCAGGTGACCTGCGCCCCAGCCGAACACCGCGTACATCAGCAGCTCGAAGGCCACCACCGGCGGCGAACCGCCGAACTGTCCCGGCTGGGCGGGCGGGAACGCCAGCGCCGTCAGGACGATCAGCACGCCGCCCGCCAGCCCCAGGCTGGCGCCCAGCGCCGCCCCCGCCAGCAGCACGGCGCCAGTCAGGATCAACTGCGTGCCCCCCGGGCCCAGCGCGTCGCCGACCACCCGCGCCAGCGCCCAGCCGGCGCCGATGATCAGCACGCAGACCCCGGTGCGCGCGGTGTTCTCCAACATCTCGACGCCCGACAGCCGTTCGCCGCCGACGCTGCGCATGAACTGGCCGAGCGCGGAGTCCGAAACGTGGGCCGACAACCGCCCGCCCGCCGCGACCAGGGCCCGGGCCGCGCTTTCCCGGCGGCGCGCCACGTCGGCATAGAGCCCGGCGGCGACCACCGCCGCGCCCAGCAGCGCGAACAGCAGCCCGTCCTGTGACAGCCACCCCTGCGGCAGCGGGGTCTGGGCCAGCAGGTGCAGCGCCGCCAGCGCCGCCCCGCCGGCGGCCAGCCCATAGCCGAGGCCCAGGGCGGCGGCGACCACCAGCACCCCGGCGAGCAGCACGGCGCTGAACCGCTCCAGGTGAAAATCGTTGATCAGGACCAGGTCGATCGCTGCAGCGACGACCAGCACCAGCAGGAAGGCCGCCAGATAGGCCGCGCCTTCATGACCGATCAGGCGCCCGCGCGACGCACGCGTCTGCCCGACATCCTGGCGCCCGACGGGCATGAACACATCCTTGCACTATTGCGGCCGGAAGCATCACCCTTCGATTACTTCAATGATCGTAAGCACATAAATGCAGATCAAATAAGCTCTTTCGTCTATTGCGCGGCGCTGCGCCCCCTCGCGCGGCTTTGCGAACCTGTTATCGTCGGGCCGACGCCAGGATCAGGAGCCTCCCCAATGAGCCCGCCCACGGTTCCACCCCGCCACTACCCGACCGCCAGCGCCAAGTGCGCCGACCTGGTGGTGCATGTCGTCGGCCTGACCCTCGCCCTGGTCGGCGGGATCGTGCTGCTCGCCTTGGCGGTCAGGGCCCAGTCGCTCAGCATGGCGTTCGCCGTCGGCATCTACGCGCTCGGCCTGCTGGCCATGCTCGGCTTCTCGACCGCCTACAATTTCGCCAAGCCCCGGTTCCGGCCCACCCTGCGCCGGCTCGACCATGCCGGGATCTTCCTGATGATCGCCGGCTCCTACACCCCGTTCACGACCCAGACCCTGACCGGCGCCTGGGCTTGGGGAATGACCGCGGCGGTGTGGTCGGTCGCCGCCTTCGGCGCCCTGGGCAAGGTGCTGCTGCCCGGCGTCGGGCGCCGCGTCTGGGTCGCGGCCTACCTGCTGCTGGGCTGGATCGTGCTGGTCGCGCTCAAGCCGCTGCTGGCCAACGCCACCAGCCTGACGGTGCTGCTGCTGGCGATCGGGGGGCTGCTCTATTCGAGCGGCGTGGCCTTCTACCTGAACAAGCAGCTGCGATATGCCCGGGCCATCTGGCACGGGCACGTCGTCGCCGGCGCCGGTGTTCACTGGGCCGCAGTCCTGCTCGGGGTGGTGCTGACCGCCCGCTAGGTTGATCAGGCCAGTCGGGGCGGCGCGCGCTCGGCGTCCAGCCCCAGCCGCCGCGGCGCGAAGGAACGTTCCTCCCCGGCCACCCGCCTCGGACGGCGGGCCGGCTTGATCTCGCTCGGCCGCGCCTGCAGCGGCAACCGCGCCCTCAGCCGCAGGCCATCGTCCCCGGGCTCCAGGTCCAGCCGCCCGCCCAACTCGATGAGCCGCCCCCGCATGCTTGAGATCCCGACCCCGGTCTCGTCGTCGACCGCCGGCGTCCGCCCGTTCGGCGGCGCGCCCCCGTCATCCTCGACCAAAAGCGAGACCTCGGACCCGACATAGTTCAGCAGCACCCGCACGCTGCGCGCCGAAGTGTGCCGGTGCACGTTCATCAACGCTTCCTGGAAGATGCGGAACAGCGTGCTTTCCATTGCGCTGGTGGCGCCGCGCGGCTGGCCGGCCACCTCTACCGAGATCCGCAGCGAGGCGCGGCGGCCGAAACCGTCGGCGAACACCCGCAGCCGCTCGACCAGATCGCGGCCCCCCGCCTGCGGCGGATGCAGCATGAACGAGAAGGTGCGGATCTCGCGATGGGCGGCCGAGATCGCGTTGCGGATGTCGCGCAGGATCGTCTGGTGGCTCTCGTCGAACACCGCCCGCCGCTCCAGCGCGGCCAGCGACAATCCGATGGCGACCAGGTGCTGGGCGGTGGAATCATGCAGCTCGCGCCCGATCCGCCGCCGCTCGTCCAGCTCGGCGCGTGCGACATCCTCCTTGGCGCGGGCCAGGGCGGTGGCCTGCACCACCGCCGCGGTGACGTCGGACGCCACCCCGACCACTCGGCGCACCGCGCCGTCCGGCGTACGCGAGAACACCCGCGCGCGCGACTGTACGATCCGCCAGTCGCCTTCCGCCCCGAGCAGCCGCAGTTGCGCCTCGCAGACCTCATGGTCGCTGAGCCCGGACATTTCTTCCAGGTGTCGCTGCAACACCTGTTGGTCATCCGGATGCAGACGGTGCTGCACCTCGGCCAGGCCCGCGCCGGTCGGCGACAGCCCCAGGCTCTCGGCCAGTTGCGGGTGCATGTACCGCGTCCGGCGCTCGACCACGTCGTAGACGTAGAGCAACCCCGAGCTGATCTGCCCCAGATGATCGAACAGCATCTCGCTGTGGCTGGTCAGGTGATGCGAGCGCCCGACCGGCAGAACCTGCAGGATCACCTGCTCGGCGCCGCCCGCGCCCCATTCGACAGGAAAGGCCCAGATGTGCGACCCGTCCGGCCGCTGGTCCGTGCGCAGGAAGCGGTCCATCCTCCCCGGCCGCCGCCCCTGAAGGGAGCGCTCGATCAGGACCTGCAGCCGGCCCGCCTCATGCGGCGGCGCCAGCGCGTCCAGCGGCCGCCCCTCGACGGCCTCGCAGCCCAGCAAGGCGCGGAAGGCCGGGCATGCCGAAATTATCGTGATCTGACCTGATCTGCGCTCGGCGAGCGCCAGCGCCACCCTGGGATGGCCCTGCTCGGAACGTCGACTTGGTACACACCAAGTCTCCGCCGCACTTGCGTCGGTCTGGACTAACGCCATCGTCCGTCTCCCGCTTCCCTCGCCGGTTACAGCCTAAGGAAGTCCCAAACAGCAGCGCCCGTTCCCCCGAGACAAGAAACACCCGTCCAAAATACATGCCCTGGATCAAACGTATATGGGTGATCTTACTAGTGCACGAACTAATCCAATAGGTGTATTCCCTAGGCACTCATACCTGGGGTGTTGGATGCTGAGAATTCTGATCGCCGACGATCATGAAATCGTCCGACGGGGAATTAGAGACATTGTCGAAAGCCATCCGGGATGGGAGGTGTGCGGCGAAGCTTCGGACGGTCAATCCGCAGTCGAGCTCGCCGCAGCCCAACAGCCCGACGTCGCGGTGATCGACGTCTCGCTGCCGCTCATGAACGGCCTGGCGGTCACCCGGCGATTGCGCCAGGACTCGCCCCAGACCAACGTGCTGCTGTTCACCATGCACGACGACGACGAGACGGTGAGCGGCGGCTTGGCGGCCGGGGCGCGGGGCTACCTGCTGAAGAGCGAGAGCGAACAGCACCTGGAGGCGGCCATTTCGGCCCTGGGGGCCAACCGCCCCTATTTCTCCTCCTCGGTGTCGGAACTCCTGCTCGAGGCGGCGGTCAGCGAGCGCAAGCGCTCGCGGCTCGAAAGCTTCACGATGCGCGAGCTCGAGGTGGCCCAGTTGATCGCAGAGGGCAACTCCAACAAGCAGATCGCCCGGCAGCTCCAGATCAGCGTCAAGACGGTCGAAAGCCACCGCGCCGCGGCGATGCGCAAGGCAGGGGTGCGAACCGCCGCCGAGTTCGTTCGTTTCGGCATTAAGCACAATCTTATCCAGCCCTAGGTCCCATACCGGCGTGGCCGGACATCGGGTTTGACCGGATGGCGGCGATAGGCGCGCGCTGGAACGCTTCCCTTGGACAAGGAGGCGTCCACGCCCATGGCGTTGCAACTACAGACGAACCCGTTCGATCTCCGGCGCGCGGCCGCTGACGGAATCGTTCTGGGGTTCCCGCTGCTGATAGTGGACGCGGTCCGCCGCACGCACCCGGTCGGCATGAACCAGGTCCTTGCGCTCCCGGACGACTGCAGCGTCATTGCGCCCGGACTGACCGACGACGACGACCTGATCGTCCGCGCCAGCGCGTGGATCGACCTCAGCGAGGGGCCGATGCTGCTGGCCCTGCCCGATCTGGGCGGCCGCTACTGGTCGATTTCGCTGTTCGACGCCTGGGGCCAGCGGATCGGTCGGGTGGATCCGCGCACTCACCAACACGGCCTGGACTTGGTGTTGGTCGGCCCGGACTGGCGCGGCGAGGCGCCCGAGGACGCCGTCGCCCGGCGCTCCCCCACCACCCTGGTCTGGGCGGTGGTGCGGATCGCCGCGCTCGGAGCCGGCGACCTGGAGACCACCCGCGGGCTCGCCCGGAAGCTGGCCCTGGGCCCGGCCCAGCCGGCGGGCGCGCGCCTGCGGCCGCTGTCTGGCCAGGTCGACCCGCCGCTGCAGCCGGCGCTGGACGCCCTCACCTCCCTCTCGCCGCACCGCCTGTTCCACCACCTGGCCCGGCTTCTGGCGCGCCACCCGCCCAGCGGCGACCTCGACCTCGACGCGCTGGCCCGCATCGGCGTGGCCCCCGGCAAGGCATTCCATCTGCCGGACGAAGCCCCCCTGCGCGAGGCCCTCGCCCTCGGCGCCGCCGACGGCTTCGCGCGGGTGATCCACGACCGCGATCCGGCCGAAGGCGCGGTCTGGCGCGCCACACCCACGCTGTCGACGCCAGCCTCGGCCCTGCTTGCCAGTCTCGGCGCGGCCGCGCCAGAGGACGTCCAGCAGTGGCTCTGCGACAGCGACTCCGAGGGCCGCCCGCTCATCGGCTCGGAGCCCTACGTCATCCGCTTCGCCCCTGGCGCGACCCCGCCGGTCGACGGCTTCTGGACGCTCGGCCTGGCCGTCCGCGCCGCCAGCGGGGCCCTGCGGGCCGGGCCCCGCCACATCGATAGCCGCGAGGCCCTGGTCATCGAGCCCGACGGCGGCCTCGTCCTGCGCATCGACCATCAGCCGCCCGACCCGCCGGGCAACTGGCTGCCGGCGCCGCCAGGCCGGCTGCGGCTGCAGCTCAAACTCTATTGGCCCAAGGCCGCGGCCCTCGCCGGCGGCTGGCGTCCACCGGCCCCCGAACGGATCGGCGGCTCGCGCCGGTCGTCCACCATCCACCCTGAAAACCGGGAGTCCCCGCTTTGAGAACCTTTCCCTGGCTCTCGGCCATGACCATCGCGGCCCTGCTCGCCGGCAACGCCTACGCCCAGCCCGCGCCTGCCCCGGCCGCGCCGGCGGGCGCCGCCGACAGCGACATCGATCCGGACGCCATCGAAGCCCTCAGGCGGATGAGCGCCTACCTCGGGACCCAGACCAGTTTCGAACTGAAGTCCAGCGGCGCCTTCGACCTCGTGCTCGACGACGGCCAGCGCCTGCAGTTCGGCGACAACGCGACCTTCAAGGTCCGCCGCCCCAACGGCTTCGTCATCGAGCGGGTCGGCGACTACAAGGACCGCCGCTTCACCTATGATGGCAAGCAGCTCACCGTCTCTTCGCCGCGCACCGCCTACTACGCCCAGGTCGAGGCCCCGCCGACGATCCGCGAGACCCTGGCCCTCGCCGCCGACCGCTACGGCATCGAGCTGCCGTTGACCGACCTCTTCCGCTGGAGCGAACCCGGCGGCGGCCGCGCCGACGACATCCAGGAGGCGCTCTATGTCGGGCCGGCGCTGATCGACGGGACCCCTACCGACCACTACGCCTTCCGCGAGGCCGAGGTCGACTGGCAGATCTGGATCGCTCAGGGCGACTCTCCAGTGCCGCGCAAGATCGTCATCACCGACCGCACCGACCCCAGCTCGCCGCAGTACACGGCCACCCTGTCGTGGAACTTCCGTCCGGCCTTCGACGCCCAGACTTTCGCGTTCCAGGCCCCCGCCGGGGCCCTGCCCATCCGCCTGACCGCGCTCGGCAAGTAGGAGTCACCGCCATGTGGAAGTTTCATAGCCTGTCCCTGACCGCCGCGGCGTTGTCGGCGGCGCTGTTTCCGGTCCTCGCCGAGGCGCGCCCCGGCGGCGGCGGCGGCGGTCATCAAGTCCGAGGCGGCGCCCGCTCCAGCGTCCAGGGCGCGCGTCCGGCGGCGACCCGTGCGCCTGCGGCCCACCCGAACGTGAACCGCCAGAACGTCGCCGCCAATCATCCCGGCGCCCGCAATACCGCGGCGGTCTCCAATCGGCAGGCCAACGTCAACCGCAACGCCGCCGTCAACCGCAGCGGCAACCGGGTCAACACCGGCAACGTCAACGTCGGCAACAACGTCAACGTCAATGTCGACCATGACAACGGCTGGGGTTGGGGCGACCACGACTACCACCCGGTGGCCGCGGGCGTGGCCCTCGGCACGGCCGCGGCGGTGACGTCGGCGGCGATCGGCTCGCGCTACTACTCGCTGCCCCCGGCCTGCTCGCCCTACCCCTATTCCGGGCTCACCTACTACTCGTGCGGCGGCGCCTACTACGCGCCCCAGTACGAGGGGGATACCGTCGTCTACGTGGTCGTCGATCGCCCGGGCTAGGGTCCGTGCCGGCAGCCGTCTTTGTGTTCCGCCTTGCGCTCGTCGCTCCGGCGCCGCGATAGCCGAAGCCGGGCGGCGTTCGCCGGTCAACAGGCCAATCTCCGTCAGGACGCCGTCCGGCTGACGCTCGGCGGCGGGCGTCGGCCTGCGCTTCAAGCGCGTCCAACGTGCACCGCGTCAACGCCAGCCTTCTTCTACATCGGCGAGGCCTTCCGATCTCCGGGGAATCCACGCTCGGCCTGAGGCGCCGACCTGATCACCGCGCCTATGCGCCGGTGCTGTGATGGCGCTGTCGGAACGCTCCTTCCCCTCCCCCCGGGGACCGCTCCGTCAGTCGGGCATCGGGCCCGGCCTCCTGGACAGGCCCCGCGTCGCTCTCGAGGGCGCGGGGCCTAACCGTGCGCGCAGCGCGCGTTCAGGGTTTCGCCGGATCGCCAAGCGTTCCCGCCGGTGATGAGATCGCCTACAACCTCACCGGATCGAGGACACCATCGGATGCCCCAAATGCAGCGTCAGCAACACGCGCCCGAGCAACGCCCCGGCATGGTGTGGATACCTGGCGGCGCCTTCCGCATGGGCTCAGACGTCCACTACCCGGAAGAGGCGCCCGTGCGGCGGGTCGAGGTCGAGGGCTTCTGGATCGACGCGCGCCCGGTCAGCAACCGCGACTTCGCCGCTTTCGTCGAGGCGACCGGCTGGATCACCAACGCCGAAAAGCCAGCCGATCCGGCCGACTATCCCGGCGCCGATCCGGCCATGCTCGCCCCCTCCTCGCTGGTCTTCATGCCCACCGCCGGGCCGGTGCCGCTGAACGACATCCGCGCCTGGTGGCACTACGTGGCTGGCGCTGACTGGCGTCATCCCTACGGTCCCGACAGCTCGCTCGAAGGGCTGGAGGATCATCCCGTGGTCCACGTCTCCTGGGCCGACGTCGAGGCCTACGCCGCCTGGGCCGAGGCCGGGCTGCCGACCGAGAGCGAATGGGAATACGCCGCTCGCGGCGGCCTGGACGGCATGATCTACGCCTGGGGCGACGCCTTCGAGCCCGGGGGCAAGCCGATGGCCAAGACCTGGCACGGCCGCTTCCCGTTCGAGAACCTCGACAAGACCGGCTGGCCGCGCACCTCGCCAATCGGCTCCTATCCGCCGAACGGCTACGGCCTCTCCGACATGATCGGCAACACCTGGGAATGGACCGCCGACTGGTGGTCGACCGCCTCGGCCGAACCTTTCAAGGGCTGCTGCGCCGCCAGCCGCGCCCAGGCGGCGATGGAAGCCAGCTACGATCCGAACCAGCCGGAGATCCGCATCCCCCGCAAGGTGTTGAAGGGCGGCTCGCACCTCTGCGCCCCGTCCTATTGCCGCCGCTACCGGCCGGCCGCCCGTCACGCCCAGCCGGTCGACACCTCGACCAGCCACGTCGGCTTCCGCTGCATCGTGCGGCCCTAGAGCATTTCCCGATCTGGTGGCCGCCTCGGCGGAAGACGCTCTGGCTAGGAGGGAATCAGGTAGGTCAGCACGAAGCGCAGCCCCCAATCGGGGCCGCCGTCGGGACTGTCCAGGTAATAGCGGCCGAACACGCCGGCCTGCACCTTCTGGTTCACACCGAACTTGTACATGTGCGTCACGCCGACGTTGAGCGGCACGGTCCACTGCTCACGTGTCCAGTCGTAGGTGCTCTCGAAGTTGACCACGACGCCGGTCGTGTTGGGAAAAGTGTAGTTGAAGAACGGCTGCAGCAGGGTGGTGTTCACCTCTTGCGGCTGGCCGGTGTCCACCGCCCATAGCTGGGTCGCCAGCAGGCCATAGGTCATGTGTCCCTGTTGCTTCAGCACCAGTCCGGCGGGTCCCGCCGCCCACTGGTGGGCGCTGAAGCCGTCAGTGCCGGTGGGGTACGAGATGGCTGGCCCGAAGCCCAGCACGACCCCCTCGGTCTTCGGAGAGAAGAAGAAGGTCTGCAGGGTGTCGCCGAACCCCATCTGGTCGCCGAGGCCCGGCGCTGACTCGCCCTGCGAGATCACCGGCACGATGGTGCGGATGATCAGGTTCCAGTCGTCGGTGAGATGCAGAGGCACGACCGGCTGAATGTTCAGCGTCACCCGCTCGCCGTCCGAGGGACCGTAGCAGCAGTCATAGTTGAACTGAAACGGCAGGCTGACCAGGTCCGAGACGGGGTTGGCGAGCATCTTGGCCAGTTCGACGTCGGACTCCTGGGCGCTCGCCAAGCCTGGCGCGGCCGCCAGGACCGCAGCACCCAAAAATACATTAAACTTCATGCCTTAGCGCCTTCCGCTCATGCGCTGACCTAGGTTGGCGGCGCCGCGACGACATAGGTCACGCCGCGGCCCAGGTATTGCGGCTGGCCGTCGTCCAGCGCGCTCATGGTGACCTCCAACTGAAGCGCAGCCGGATCGGCCCCGGCCCTCCGTCAACGGCATGCGGCCTCGCGCATTCCCTCCCGGTGAAGGCTCTACGGTTTCATCGGGGCTAGCGCGCGCCTATCGGGTGCAACCCGGACGACGGATGCGGGAAAGGCGCATCAGGCCCATCGCCCACCCGATCTCAGGTCGACGCCCAATGGTTCGGCATGGCCGGAAGCGGGAGCATCGTCGCGACATCCGTCCGACGAAAGTCCACGCCCATGCACCGTCTTGTCCTCGCCGCCGCCGCCTTCTCGCTGCTGGCCTCCGGCGCCGCGGCCCAGGAGCTGCTCGCCGACGCCGACAAGGACGGCAAGATCACCCCCAAGGAATATCAGGACTCCCGCCGCACCTTTCTGATGCGCGCCGACAGCAACAAGGACGGCAAGATCACGCCCCAGGAATGGGACCGCGCCGCCGCCAGCACGCGCATGGACCTTGAGGAGCGCGGCGTCGACCACGCCGGCCTGGTCGGCAAGGGCGGCTGGTTCCAGGCCATGGACAGCAACAAGGACAACGCCGTCACCGCGGCCGAGATCGACGCCTATACGGCCGTGCGCTTCAAGGCTCACGACCCCAACGGCGACGGCGTAATCACCCGCGGCGAGGCCGCCCAACTCGAAAAGGCGGCCGCCAAGAAGATCAAGTAGCCGCCTCCACAACAGCGCCCGTCCGGCTCAGCTCGGCAGCCCCCATGGAATCCGTTCTTCAAGAACTGGCCACCTACGTCGCCCTGATCGCGGAGATGATCTGCGTGCTCTGCATCGCCGTCGGGGTCATTGAAGGCGTCTACTTGGCCGGTCGCTACATGGTGATGCCCGCTGGGCCCGCGGCCCTCACCCGCAGGCAGGTTTGGACCCGTTTCGCGCGCTGGATCATCCTGGCGCTGGAATTCGCCCTCGCCGCCGACATCGCCCGCACCGCCATCGCTCCGACCTGGGACGACATCGGCCAGCTGGCCGCGATCGCGGTCATCCGCACCGCGCTCAACTACTTCCTCGAACGAGACCTAGAGGCGTTCAGCCGGCCGCTCGGCGCGCCCGAGGGGGAAAAGTGACCACGCTCATCCGCCGACTGACGACCGTCGGCCTTGCCGCCGCGCAGGGGCCGCGCCCGCCGCGCGAGAAGACCTGCGCCCGCAACTGGACCGTCGTCAGCATGAAGTCCGACGGGGCCACGCCGTCCCCAAGATCAGCGCCTGCCAGGACGCCGCGTCAGCCGCACCCTAGCGGGGGTAGAGGGTTTGACCCGATTGCTGGGCTCCGGCTGCGGCCGGACATTTCCCGGCACAGCCGCTGATCGCGGCCCTGCAACCTACTTGGGATAATCACATGCGGAGCGGCCTTCTGAAGTCCCTGGCCCTGGCGGCGGGCCTGACCGCCGCGGCCTTCACCCTCGCCGCGTGCGAGAGCCCCGGCGGCAACGTCACGGTGCTCAAGAGCAGCACGGTGTCGGTCGCCCCCGGCTCGACCTGGGCCTGGGCGCCGGGCGCGCAACCCGGATCGGGCGACAAGCGCATCGACAACGACATCATCCAGGCCCGCATCAAGGCCGCCGTCGAAGGCGCCCTGGCCGGCCGGGGCTATCGCCAGGTCTCCGATCCGTCGTCGGCCAATCTGCTCGTGCAGTACCACATCGGCCTGCAGAACCGGACCGAGACCCGCGTCGACACCTTCGGCGCGCCGATGGGCGGTCCCGTCGCCTGCGGCGTTCGCGGCTGCATCGGCGGCTTCGGGTGGGGCATGTACGGCCCGCCGATGGACGTCGACGTCCGCAACATCAACTACGTCGAAGGCACGGTGATGCTCGACCTGATCGACAAGGCCAGCGGAAAGCTGGCGTGGCGCGCCACGTCCCAGAAGCGGCTCGACCAGAGCGACGCCGACCAGGCCGGCGTCAACGCCATCTTCGCCGATATGGTCAGGACTCTGCCCTGACGCTGCACGCCGCGGAGGCGGCTCGATCATGGAAGCCCTCAAGCAGATCCTGCCGCTCCTGCTGACCCTCAGCCTAGCCGGCCTCGTCATGACGGTCGGCCTGAAGTCGGGGCGCGGGGACCTGATCTACGTCCTGCGGCGACCAAGCCTGCTGCTGAAAGCGATCCTGGCGGTGGAGGTCATTCCTCCGCTGGCCGCCGCAGCTCTGGTCTGGATGCTGCCGCTGGAGCCGGCGGTGAAGGCCGGGATCATGCTGATGGCCATCTCGCCGGTGCCGCCCCTGGTGCCCGGCAAGCAGCTCAAGATCGGCGGCCGCAAGGAGTACGCCTACGGGGTCTATGTCGCCATGGCGCTGCTGACCATCGTCGCCGTTCCGCTGGTCTTCGACCTCGCCGCGCGACTGTTCGGCCATGAGCGGACCCTGCCCATCCGCACCATCGCCGCGACCGTGGCGACCGGCGTCGTGATCCCGCTCGGCCTGGGGATGGTCATCCGGATGCTGGCGCCGGCCCTGGCCGAGCGCATCGGCCCCTGGGTCTACCGGCTGAGCATGCTGCTGGTGGTGGTGGTCTTCGTGCCCATGCTGGCTGCGATCTGGCCGGCGATCCGCAACCTGATCGGCGACGGGGCGATGGCGGCCATGGCCGGGCTGACGGTCATCACCCTGATCGGCGGCCACCTGCTCGGCGGACCGGCCGACTGCGACCGCGCCACCCTCGCCGTCGCCAGTTCCGTGCGCCACCCAGGCATCGCCATGCTGATCGCCAACACCACCTTCAACGACAAGCGCGTCACCGCCGCAGTGCTGCTGTTCATGCTGGTCAGCCTGGTCGTCGGCGCCCTCTATCAGGCTTGGTTCAAGCGCCGCTATCCGGCCGCCGGACTGACCTGACCGCCTCGCGGTTCCCCGGCCCTGCTCTACGGGTTTCCCCCGATACCGGCCTCCGGGGGCCGGGCGCATGGTGACGCTGAGCCATTCGTCAGGGAGCCCCCACCATGACCCGTCGCGCCGTCGTCACCGCGCTCGCCGCCATCTGCCTGCTCGGGAGCGCGGCCCCGCAAGCCCTCGCCGCCTCGCCGCCCGCCACCTGGGACGGCCTGACCAACGTGAAATCCAAGCGTTTCGACGCGGCCTACGTGCTACCCGGCTCCGACTTCCGCGCCTACACCAAGATCATGATGGACCCGACCGAGGTCGCTTTCCGCAAGAACTGGGTCCGCGACTACAACAACGACACCCTCGACCTGTCGCAGCGCATCTCCAAGGAAGACGCCCAGAAGATGCTCGACGCGGCCCGCACCGGCTTCGAGGAGGTGTTCCAGAAGGCCTATACCGCCGCCGGCTACCAGGTGGTCACCACCCCTGGCCCGGACGTCCTGCGCGTGCGCACCGGCGTCGCAAACCTCTACGTCACCGCTCCGGACCGGCCCACTGCCGGCCGCTCGCGGACCTTCAGCGAGGACGCCGGGTCGGCCACCGTGGTGATCGAGGTCCGCGACTCGGAGACCGGAGCCCTGCTCGGCCGCGCCGTCGACTCGCGGATCGCCGGCGACACCGGCCCCTACATGCGCAACAGCGTCACCAACCGCTCCGACTTCACCATGCTGTTCCAGCGCTGGGCGAAGATCAGCATCGACGCCCTGAACGAACTCAAGGCCATGTCGCCGGTGCCGGAGAACCCCGTCGCCACGCGACGCTAGCTACAGCGCCCAGGCGCGGCCGATCTCGGCCAGCGGCACGCAGCCATGGTACTCGCCGGGCGCCGGCTCGTACCTCAGCGCCAGGGTCGCCCCAGGCTCGGAGATGAAGTAGCCGATCGTCACGTACTCCTTCAGCAGCGAGAAGAAGTGGCGCGGCTTCCACGCCTTGCGGGCGGCGGCGGCCTCCTGGTCGTAGCGGCTCAGCAGCGCGGTCTGCTGGGCGCCGGTCAGCTCGGCGAACGCCTTGCCGTGCGCGGCCCGCGCGTCGGCGTTCATCTGGCTGAGGCCGGTCTTCAGCAACTCGGCCTGCGGCTTGTCCAGATAGGTGGCGACCGCCCGGTCGACGAACTGCGGGACCTTGGCCTCGCGCGCCCCCGGGGTGTCGGTCTTCGGCACGATCAGCTCGGCGGCGGCGTCCAGCGCCCGGGCCTGCTCGGCGTCGAGCGCGGCGGGCGTCCAGGCCAGCGGCGGCAGGGCGGCGGCGACCGGGCCGGCGAAGCCGACCGACACCATGCCCATGGTCAGGGCCAGGCCCCGGAACGCGTCGCGACGGTTCAGCATCACAGGTCCCCCTTGCGCTTGGCCTGGACCGCATGGTCGACGGCCCGGGCGGTCAGCGCCATGTAGGTCAGCGACGGGTTCACGCAGGAGGCCGAGGTCATGGCCGCGCCGTCGGTGACGTAGACGTTCGTGCACTCGTGCACCTGGTTGTGGGCGTTCAGCACCGAGGTCTTCGGGTCGCGGCCCATCCGCGCCGTGCCCATCTCGTGGATGCCGAGGCCCGGCGCATAGCCCATGTCCGCGGCCATGACGTTCTTGAAGCCGGCGGCCTCCAGCATCTCCACGGCGGCGGCCTGCATATCCTTGCGCATGGCCTTCTCGTTCTCGCGGATCGTCACCTTGGCCGACAGGGTCGGCAGGCCGTACTTGTCCTTGGCCGCGTGGTTCAGGGTCACGCGGTTGTCCTCGTAGGGCAGGATCTCGCCGAACGCGCCCAGCTGCATGGTCCAGGGCCCAGGCTGGCTCATGGCCGCCTTGCGGTCGGCGCCGAAGCCCTCGCCCGCCAGGTCGCGGTCCCAGCCGGGACGCGAGGCCCCGCCCTGGTAACCATAGCCGCGCAGGAAGTCCTTCTTCGTCGCCGCGTCGCCCAGGTTGCGGAAGCGCGGGATGTAGATGCCGTTCGGCCGGCGGCCGGAATAGTACTTGTCGCCGAACTCCTCGACGTCGGCCTTGGCCCCGACCCGGAAGTGGTGGTCCATGACATTGCGGCCCAGCTGGTCGCTGCCGTTGCCGAAGCCGTTCTCGAACCGCGAGCTGGTCGAGTTCAGCATGATCCAGGTCGAGTTGAGGGCCGAGGCGCAGAGGAAGATCACCTCGGCGTAGAATTCCTCTTCCTTCAGGGTCTGGGCGTCCAGGATCCGCACCCCGGTCGCCTTGCCGGCCTTGGCGTCATAGATCAGCGAGGTGACGATGCTGTCGGGCCGCATCCGCAGGTTCCCGGTCCGCTCGGCCGCCACCAGCGTCGCCGAGTTGGAGCTGAAGTAACCGCCGAACGGACAGCCGCGCATGCACATGTTGCGGTACTGGCACTTGCTGCGCCCCAGGCTCAGCTGCTCTTCGGTAGGCTCGGTCAGGTGCGCGCAGCGGCCCATGGTGATCCGGCGCTCGCCGAACCTGCCCTCGACCCGCTGCTTGAAGGCCCTCTCGACGCAGTTCATCTCCATCGGCGGCTGGAACTGGCCGTCGGGCAGATGCGGCAGACCCTCGTTCTGGCCGGAGACGCCGATGAAGCGCTCCACATAGTCGTACCAGGGGGCCAGGTCGGCGTAGCGGATCGGCCAGTCGATCGCCACGCCCTCGCGGGCGTTGGCCTCGAAGTCCATCGGGCTGTGGCGATAGGTCTGCCGCCCCCAGGTCAGCGAACGACCGCCGACCTGATAGCTGCGGATCCAGTCGAACCGCTCCTCCTCGGTGTACGGGTTTTCGTCGTCCCGGACGAAGAAGTGCTTGGTGTATTCGTTGACCGTGTAGCCGGTGCGCGACTGCACGGGATACTGCGCCTTCAGCTGCTCGGCCGGCAGCTTGCCCTGCGGGTACTTGGTGTCCCACGGGTCGGTCATCGCCGTGGGATAGTCCTCAAGGTGGCGGACCATCGGCCCGCGTTCCAGCACCAGGGTCTTGAGACCCTTCTCCGTCAGCTCCTTGGCGGCCCAGCCGCCGCTGATCCCGCTGCCGACAACGATGGCGTCATAGGTGTTTTCCTGGCGCGAACGGCCGTTCAGATTGGCCATCATTCCCCCCGGTCTCGGTGCGGCGGCGTAGTCCGCCTGGTTCGTTCGCGCGTCGGCGGCGGCCGCGAATCCGCCGTGGCGCCGAGCTGCGCTTTGCATCTCCCAGGTTCCATGAAATGGGTTACATTGCAAGTAGACAAGGGAACGCCGGAACGCGCGTGCACATCTTCCAGGAGGAAACGGAAACCCTATGCCCTCATGCCGACTGGCCGCCGCACTCGCGCCCCTGGCCGCCCTCGCCCTGCTCGCCGCCCCCGCTCACGCCCAGGCCGTGAAGGCCGGCAAGTGGACGCCGATCTTCGATGGCCGGAGCCTCGACGGCTGGACGCCGAAGATCGCCGGCTATCCCGCGGGCGAGAACTACGCCCAGACCTTCGTGGTCCAGGACGGCGCGATCACCGTCTCCTACGCCGGGTATGACGGCAAGTTCGGCGGCAAGTTCGGCCACCTGTTCTACAAGACCCCGTTCCAGGCCTATCGCCTGCGGCTGAACTACAAGGTGCTCGACCCAGCCCTGCCCGACACCCCGGCCTGGGCGCGCAGCAACAGCGGCGTGATGTTCGCCAGCCAGAGCCCACAGAGCATGAGCCTGGGCCAGCCGTTCCCGATGTCGGTGGAGTTCCAGATTCTCGGCCGCGACGGCGCAGGCCCCCGCCCCACCGGCGCGGTCTGCACGCCTGGAACCAGCATCACCTTCGACGGGGTGAAGGCCAAGGAGCACTGCGTCCCCTCGACCACCGCGCCCACCATCGCCAACGGAACCTGGACCAGCCTGGAGCTCGAGGTCCTGCCCAGCGGCCAGGTGACCCAGAAGATCAACGGCGCGGTCGTGCACCGCTACGCGGGCGTCGCCCTCGACCCGACCGACAGCTTCGCCGCCGTCGCCCGGCCCTACTTCGAAACCCACAAGGCGACCGAGGGCTACATCGCCCTGCAGAGCGAGGGCCACCCCATCACGTTCAAGGACATCGAGGTGCAGGAGCTGCGCTGATCTCCATGTCATCCCGGCTTCGGCCGCAGGCCGAAGACCGGGACCCATGAACACCAGATGTCTGGAGCCTCGGCTGGGCCGCGCCCCATTCCACCCATGCGGCGAGAATGGGTCCCGGTCTTGCTGCGCAAACCGGGATGACACCGGTTGGCGGGACGATGGCCGCCTAGTTCTTCAGCGTCCCCAGATACGTCACCAGCGCCGCCCGCTGCTCGGCGTCGGGGGCGCCGACCAGCATCTTGGTGCCCGGCACGCTCTTGGCCGGCGCCTTCAAATAGGTGTCGAGCGTGGCCGCGTTCCAGGTCAGCTTCGAGCCCTTCATCGCCGTGCTGTAGGCGTAGCCCGGCAGCGTGCCGGCCTTGCGCCCGGCGACCCCGGCCAGCGGCGGGCCCATCTTGCCCGGGGCCGGCGCGATCGAGTGGCAAACCGCGCAGCGCTGCTTGAACACCGCCTCGCCCGAGGGAGCGGCCACGGCCGCGCTCGCCGCGAAGGTCGCGGCCAGGATGATACCCAGCTTCATGTCTTGAACTCCTATAGGCCCAGCAGCCGCCGATTGCGTCCGGCGTCCGGCGCGCTGCCAGCGAAGTCGTCGAACGCCCGCTCGGTGACGCGGATGATGTGATCGCGGATGAAGGGTGCGCCTTCCCGGGCGCCGTCCTCGGGATGCTTCAGCGCGCACTCCCACTCCAGCACCGCCCAGCCGTCATAGTCGTACTGCGCCAGCTTCGAGAAGATCGCCTTGAAGTCGACCTGCCCGTCGCCCAGCGAGCGGAACCGCCCGGGCCGCTCGACCCAGCCCTGGTAGCCGCCATAGACGCCCGAACGCGCGTCCGGCCGGAACTCGGCGTCCTTCACGTGGAAGGCGCGGATCCGCTCGTGATAGCGGTCGATGTAGCCGAGGTAGTCCAGCTGCTGCAGCAGCAGGTGGCTGGGATCGTAGAGGATGTTGGCGCGCGGGTGGCCGCCGACTTCATCCAGGAACCGCTCGAACGTCGCCCCGTCGTGCAGGTCCTCGCCCGGATGGATCTCGTAGCAGACGTCGACGCCCTCATTCTCGAAGGCGTCGAGGATCGGCCGCCAGCGGCGGCCCAGCTCGGCGAAGGCTTCCTCGACCAGGCCCGCCGGCCGCTGCGGCCACGGATAGAAGTACGGCCAGGCCAGTGCGCCCGAGAACGTCGCATGCGCCTTCAGCCCCAGCCGCCGGCTGGCCACCGCGGCCGCCTTCACCTGCTCGACCGCCCAGGCCTGACGCTCGGCCGGCTTGCCGCGCAACTGCGGCGGCGCGAAGCCGTCGAACAGCTCGTCATAGGCCGGATGCACCGCGACCAGCTGGCCCTGCAGGTGGGTCGACAGCTCGGTGATCACCAGCCCATGCTCGGCCAGCACCCCGGCGATCTCATCGCAATAGGTCTGGCTCTGCGCGGCGCGCGCCAGGTCGAAGAACGAGTCCGCCCCGCCGGTCGGCATCTGCACGCCGACATAGCCCATCGACGCGACCCACTGGGCCATGGTCTCCAGCTTGTCGAACGGCGGCTCGGCGCCGATGAACTGGGCCAGGAAGATCCCGGGGCCTTTAAGCGTCTTCATGCGGCGTCTCCCAGCAGCGCGACCCAGCCCTCGCCCGCGGCGCTGGCGGCGACCGCCCGCTCGACGAAGGCCATGCTGCGCACGCCCTCGCCGATGTCGGGAACCAGGTTCGGCGTCCCGGCGACGATCGCACCCGCGAAGTCTCGATAGAGGTTGGCGAAGGCCTCGATGAAGCCTTCGGGATGTCCGGTCGGAATGCGCGAGCCGGCCCGGGCCGCGGCGCCCAGATAGCCCGAGGCCGCATGCAGGATCTGGGTCGGCCCGTCCAGCCAGTCGACGATGAGCTCGGTGTGGCGCTCGTGCGACCAGGTCAGTCCGCCCTTCTCGCCATAGACCTTGGTGGTCAGGCCGTTGCGCGCCCCGGCCGAGATCTGCGAGGCGATCAGCACGCCGCGTGCGCCGCCTGCGAACCGCAGCAGCACGTTGCAGTCGTCATCCAGCGTGCGGCCCGGCACCACCGCGGCCAGGTCCGCGCAGATGCGCTCGACCCGCGCCCCGCTCACGAACTCGGCCAGATTGAAGGCGTGCACTCCGATGTCGCCGATCGCGCCGCCGACCCCGGCCTGAGCCGGATCGGCCCGCCAGCCGGCCTGCTTGTCGCCGTCGCGCTCGATCGGCCGCGACAGCCAGCCCTGCGAATACTCGACGATGACCTTGCGCACCGCGCCCAGCTCGCCGCGGGCGATGATCTCGCGGGCCTCGCGGACCATCGGATAGCCGGTATAGACGAAGGTCAGGCCATAGAGCTTGCCCGCCCCCGCCACCACGCCGGCCAGCTCCTGCGCCTGGGCCAGGTTCAGGGTCGCCGGCTTGTCGCTGATCACGTGCATGCCGGCCGCCAGCGCCGCGGCGGCGACTTCGAAGTGCAGGTGGTTGGGCGTCACCACCGCCACCAGCTGCGCCCCGTCCTCGCGCGCGGCCTCGGCCGCCAGCATCTGGCGATAGTCGCCATAGGCCCGGTCGCCCGCCACGCCCCAGGCCTGCGCGGCCTGGGCGTTCTTCTGGCCGTCGCGGCTGAATGCGCCCGCAACCAGCTGGATGGCGCCGTCCAACTCCGCCGCCATCCGATGCACCGGCCCGATGAACGAGCCGGGTCCGCCGCCGACCATGGCCAGCCGCAGGGGAGCTCCACGCGTCATCAGGCGGCCACGCTCGCCAGGTAGTCGTGGCTGATCTTGGTCGACTCGATGCGCGGATGGGCGAACGGCGGCTCCTGCTCGACAAAGAACCCGCGCACGCCCGACGCATAGGCCGCCGGCAGCAGCTTCTTCCAGTCGATCATGCCGCCGCCGACCTCGGTCGGGTCCTGCTTCAGCACGAAGTTCGACGTGGTCGTCGCCTTGATGTCCTTCACGTGCATCAGGGTGAAGCGGCCCTTGTGCTCCTTGAGCAGCGCGAACGGGTCGTGGCCCGCGGCGGTCACCCAGCCGGCGTCCATCTCGAAGGTCACCAGCGACGGGTCGGTCTCCTTCAGCAGGACGTCCATGCCCGTCGTGCCGCCGATCGGCGCGAACTCGTTGTTGTGGTTGTGATAGCCGACGGTGATGCCCGCATCCTTCAGCGCCTGGCCCTTCTGGTTCAGGAAGTCGGCGTTCCACTTCCAGTCGTCCAGCGTCATCTGCCCGGCCATGCGGCTCAGGAACGCCGCTCCGTCCTCGCCCGGGTTCGGCTTCAGCTCGAAGCGGTCGGGGATGTAGAAGAGCGGCATCACCGCCGACTTCACGCCCAGCACGTTCAGGTCGTCGGCCAGCTTGGCAAGGTCGCCGCTGAAGGTCTGCGCGCCCATCGCCCGGCCCTGGATGTGGGCGCTGGTGCAGGTGAGCCCGGCGCGGTCCATCGCCGCCTTCATCTCCGCGGCGGTCTTGCCCAGCAGGCCGGCCAGCTCGATGTTGCGGTAGCCGATCTTGGCGACCTGGGCGAGCGTGCCGTCCAGGTCCTTCGCCGCGTCCGAGCCCAGCGTATAGAGCTGCAGCCCGATCGGCAGGCCGTGGCGCTGGAAGAACAACTTACCGCCCGCCGCGTTGGCGTTCGCAATTCCCGTCATGGCCGCTCCCATTCCTGCCAATCCCGCCAGCACACTGCGCCGCTGAAATCCTTGTGTCATCTCGGGTCTCCTTCTCGCGCAGCCGTCAGTGCGGCGCGGCGACGCTGGGGGTCAGGGTTTCGTCGCCGGCCGCATCGGCGGCGACGGGACCGCGGGTCGGCGGCCGGAAGAACAGGGCCAGCAGCACGACCGCCGCCAGCGCCAGGCCGGTCGGGACCATGAACAGGGCCGGATAATCGACGACGTTGCGCGCCACGCCGTCGGCGCCGGTGACGCTGGTCGTCAGGCGGCCCATCAGCGCCGGGAACAGGAAGCTCGCCACCACATTGCCGACCCCGAGGATCAGCAGGTTGAACAGCCCCTGGGCGCTCGAGCGGACGTCCTTGGGGAACACCGCGTCGACGAAGATGTATACGGTGGCGAAGAAGAAGGCGTAGCAGATCCCGTGCAGCAGCTGCACCGCCACGATCACCGGAATGCTGTCGGCGAAGAAGGCGAACACCGCGAACCGCGCCGCATGGCCCAGGATGCCGACGATCATCGTCACCTTCCAGCCCAGCCGGATCAGCACCCGGCCCAGCAGGAACATGGTCAGGATCTCGGCCACCTGGCCCAGGCTCAGCACCACCATCGACAGGTTGCCGGCGATGCCGACCCGGTCGGTCAGGAAGGCGTCCGAGACCACGAAGTAGCCGTTGTGGATGACGGAATCGATGAAGGTGACGATGAACAGCACCAGCACGAACGGCGTGCCCAGCAGGGTCAGCGCCCGGCGCCAGGCCAGCTTGTCGATGCCGGCCGCCTCCTTGCGCGGCGGGGTGTGCGGCAGGGTCAGCGAATAGGCGGCGGCGGCGAACGAGATCAGCGCCGCGACCAGGAAGATCCAGCGCACCTGGTCGGCCGTGGCGTGCGCGCCCAGCAGGAACACGAACGGCCAGCTGACCATCACCCAGCCGACCGTGCCGCCCATCCGCACCGTGCCGAAGTCGGCCGCCGGGTCGCGCAGGTTGGCGAAGGCGATCGAGTTCGACACCGACAGGGTCGGCACGTAGAGCAGGCTGTAGATCAGATAGCAGGCGAAGAACGGCCAGAAGCTGGTCGAGAACGCCACGCCCACCAGCGCCAGGCCGCCGATCAGGTGGCTGGCGGCCAGGAATTTCTCGGCCGAGAAGTTGCGGTCGGCGAACTGGTTCGAGAAGAAGATGCCGACCAGGGCGGCCACGCCCCACGAGCTGCCGACCAGCGACTGCTGCCAGGCCTCGAAGCCCAGCATGGTCATGTAGGGGAACAGCTTGGGCGCCCAGGCGCCCCAGATGGCGAGCTGCAGCACCATCATCAGGAATAGCCGAACGTTCGTCGTCATCTTCCTGGCCCTCCCCGACCGGCTCCCGCGGCGGCGTTTACGGCCCTGAATCGGCCCGCGCTCGCGTCCATGTAATCGAAATCATCGATAACAGCCGCCCCATCGCCCGGCAACTGCATTGTGCGGCGGGCGCCGCGCGAACCTACGCCTTGAAATGGGAGGCGCTTCTCGCCAGTGTCGCGCCGATGCCTACCATTCAAGATGTCGCCCGCGACGCGGGGGTCTCCACCGCGACGGTCTCCCGGGTGTTCAGCGCCCCCGAACTCGTTTTGGAAGGCACCCGGCAGAAGGTCATGGAGGCGGTCGCCCGGCTCGGCTACGAGCCGAACTTCGCGGCCAAGAGCCTGCGCACCCTGCGCACCGAGAAGATCCTGGTCACCGTGCCGGACATCTCCAACCCGTTCTTCTCGCGGGTCATCCGCGGGGTCGAGGAGGCCGCCCACGCCGCCGGCTACTCGGTGTTGCTCGGCGACACCCGCCACCAGGAGGAGCGCGAGGAGCAGTACGCCACCATGCTCCGCCGCAAGGAGGCCGACGGCCTGATCTTCCTAGGCCACCGCCTGCCCGACACCCTGGCCGACATGGTCGCGGCGATGGGGCCGCGCACGCCCATCGTCAACGGCTGCGAGTTCGCGCCGGACCTCGGCGTGGCCAGCGCCCACATCGACAACACCGCCGCCGCCGCCGAGGTGATGGACCACCTCTACGGTCTCGGCCACGTCCGCGTCGGCGTGATCACCGGCCCGCTGGCCAGCCCGCTCAGCGCCGACCGCCTGGCCGGCGTGCGCGCCGCCGCCGAGCGCCACAGCCGCGCCGCCTCGCTACAGGTGATCACCGGCGACTTCACCATCGAATCCGGCCTTCACCAGGCGACCGCCCTGCTGGCCGGCCAGGACCGCCCGACCGCGATCTTCTGCTTCAGCGACGAGATGGCCATGGGCGCGCTGGAGGCGATCCGCCGCGCCGGCCTCTCCTGCCCGCGCGACGTCTCGCTGGTCGGCTTCGACGATATCCGGTTCGCCGAATACCTGGCCCCGCAGCTGACCACCGTCAGCCAGCCGATGGACGCCATCGGCCACGAGGTCGTGCGCCTGCTGCTCGACATCCTCAAGGGCCGCGCCACGACCCTGCAGCAGGTCACCCTGCCCCACCGCCTGGTCGTCCGCGCCAGCACCGCCGCGCCGGCGGCGGGTTAGGTCCCGCCGCAGTCCTTGGCGACCGGCGCAGCCAGGCCGGTGTTCCACATTTCCCAGCTCATATCGCCGCGACGCCGGCGACTCTGCACGATGCTGTCGTGGAATTCGAACGCCCCCGGCAGCAGGTGCGCCCCCGCCCGCGCGCCATCGTCGCCGAAGCGCATATGGCCCCGCGCCTTGACGCTGAACGCCGGCCAGTCGGCCCGGCCGTCCGCCTGCGGGCGCCCGCTGCGCGCAAAGCCGACCCAGTAGTCCATCATCGCCTCTGAAACGGCGACGTCCTTGGCGCTGGTCGGCGGCAGGGGCCAGTTCTCAGGAACCGTGGCGCCCGGCCCGACCTCGCCGAACACGAACGGAACCTCGCTGGCGTGGAACGCGCCCAATCCCCGCTCGTCCGCCGCCGGGTAGACGTGGTCGAAGTAGTAGAGATAGGCCCCGCCCCGGCCCGCCTGGTCGCTCGCCAGCCGCATCGCGGCCCAGCCGTAAAAGGCGTCGCGCGCGGCGTCGAACGCCCCGTCCCGAGGCCGCTCGGCCGGATAGAGCTTCAGGTAGTCCCCGGCCCGCCCGCAATAGCGGGCCTGCACGGCGGCCCGATAGGCGTCCGCGTCCGACGGGACCGGCGGCCCGAACGGCCCGTCGAAGGCCCTCACCTCGCCGCTGTTGAAACCGACCAGCAGCGGCGTCTGCGCCTGCTCGCCGCGCTCGAAGACGTCGACCAGCTGGCCCTTGTGCACCCAGCCGTCGATCGTTCCCTGCGGCATGTAGAACTGGGTCGTCGCCGCCGCCAGCAGCGCCTGGGCGTCCATCCCCCGCAGCGCCGCCAGCCGTCTGTCGCCGGCCTTGTCGCCGAACGCCAGCCCCGCCTCCTCGGCGGCCGGAATTCCGAACCGCGCCGCCGTCAGCTCCGGCATCGCGGGAAGATAGACGCTCTGGGCGATGACGCGATGGAACAGCCCGCGCGCCAGCGGGCTGGCCATCAGTTGCGCGGCGCTCAAGGCCCCGGCCGACTCGCCCATCACGGTCACGCTGTCGGGATCGCCGCCGAAGGCCTCGATGTTCCGCCGCACCCAGCGCAGCGCCTCGACCTGGTCCAGCGTGCCATAGTTGCCGGACGCGCGCTGGGGCGACTCCGCTGTCAGCTCCGGATGCGCCAGGTAGCCGAACACCCCGAGCCGGTAGTTGATCGTCACCACCACCGCGCCCTTGGCGGCCAGGGCCCGGCCGTCATGGTGCGGCGTGCTGGCGGTGCCCATCATCAGCGAGCCGCCGTGGATCCAGACGATCACCGGGGCCTTGCTGGCGCCGACCGGCGCCCAGACGTTCAGATAGAGACAGTCCTCGCTCTGTTCGGCCGGATCGTCCCGGTAGAACGCGATCGGCGAGGACGGCTGCAGGCAGGCCGGCGCAAAGGCGCTCGCCGTGCGCACCCCGGCCCAGGGAGCCTGCGGCGCAGGCGGCTTCCAACGCAGATCCCCCACCGGCGGGGCGGCATAGGGAACGCCCTTGAAACTCGCGACCACACCGTCGCTCTGCCCCCGCAAGGCGCCCAGCGGCGTCTGGCGCAGCTCGTCGGCCGCATGGGTCGGAGACGCCGCGAGGGCGAGGGTCGCGCCTGCCACGGCGGCGCTCCAGGCGCGCTTGGCGCGCAGGCGGGGTTCAGCCATCGGGTGGTCCTTCGATTGTCAGGAAAGGCGCCCGCCCCGGCTCTGCGGTCGGAACGGGCCTTGCCGATCAGTATTTCCAGCCGACCCGCACGCCGAGCGTGCGCGGCCGCAGGATCGAGTAGCGGCTGGTCGCCGAGCCGGACGCGTTGATCCCGACATAGGTGTCGTTGTTCAGCACGTTCTCGCCATAGGCGACGAGCTTCAGGTTCCCGCGGCTCCAGCCTGCCGCCAGGTCCAGGTTTTCGTAGGACGGGACCTTGAAGAAGTTCGGGCTCGGCGTCCCGACGCCCGGCGTGTTCGGGAACGAGTTGGGGTACGAGCCGACATGCTGAGCGGCCGCCTGCACATAGGCCTCGTCGCCGCCCGCCAGCTCCCAGGTATAGCGGGCGAAGCCCTGGGCCTGGAAGTTGGGCGAGGCCAGCCGCGCCCCGTCGACCGCGCCGGAAATCAGCGCTTCGGTCGCGTTCACCGACGTCACCTTGGCGTCCTGCAGCGTCAGGTTCAGACCCAGGTCCAGCCCGTGGGTCGGCCGCGCGCGCAGCTCGACCTCGACGCCCTGGGACACCGCCTTGCCGATATTGCCCACGAACGGGGCGCTGTCCGACTGGCGCACCAGGCTGACCTGCATGGGGCCCCAGGGGATGTAGTAGGCCGCGACGTTGGCGATCAGCCGGCCGTTCAGCCAGGACGTCTTGGCCCCCAGCTCATAGTTCCACAGCGAGTCGGCTTCGGCCGCCGCCGGCACGATCGTCGGGTCGCTGGGGTCCACCGCGCTCTTGCCGCCGTTCAGCGACGAGCCGCCGTTCGGATGCCCGCGCCGGAAACCCTGGGAGGCGAGCGCATAGAGGGTCGCATCCGAGGTAGGCCGCCAGTTCAGGCTGACCTTGCCGGTGGTCTTGGTCTTGCGCCCGGTGGACAGGTACGCCGCCGGCGTCGGGGTCAGGTCGATCGCCTGGTTTCCGCCGGTGAACACCGCGGTCAGGAAGTTGGTGGTGGCGTTGTAGCCGTCCAGCGCGCGGTCGCTGTACTCATAGTTGGTGATCCGCAGGCCGCCGGTCAGCGACAGGGTGTCGGTGAAGTTGTAGGTCCCCTCCCCGTACAGCGCCGCCTCGTAGTTCTTCCGCTTGCGGATGTCGCGGGCGTAGTCGCCGCCGGGGCTGAAGCGGTTCAGCGTCGCCGGCAGGCCGCCGATCCCCATGGCGCTCAGATACGATTGCGAGGCTAAGGTCACGTCCAGGAAGTCCGACTTCTGGTCGAGATAGAACGCCCCGACCACCCAGTCCAAGCGCTCGCCGCCCTTGGACACCAGGCGCACGTCCTCGACAAAGCTGTCCGTGACGATCTGTTCGCCGAAATAGAACTGCACCAGCGGGGCCAGCACCGTGTCGACGTCGAGCTGCCAGGCGGTGTCGGCCCGCGCGAAAGTCGTCGACGAGCTCAGGTCCGCCCAGCCGAGATCATAGGCCAGCACCGCATTGACGCTGGTCAGCTCGATATCGGCCTCGAACGGGATGCGCGAGGTCGCCTTGCGGAAGCCCGCGGCCGGGTCGAAGGCCGAGGCGTCGCCGATCTCGTTCTTGTCGTAGGTCGCCGTCAGGGTGGCGCTGAACAGCTCGTTCGGCGTCCAGCGCAGGCCGCCCCGCGCGCCCCAGCCGCGAGTGCTGTCGACGTTCTTCTCGCCGCGCACGTCATTGGAGATGTAGCCGCCCTCGTCGCGATAATAGCCGACCAGTCGCACCGCCAGCTCGTCCTCGACGATCGGCAGGTTGATCATGCCGTTGTAGCGGCCGCGCGCGCCGCCGCCCTGGGTGTCGCCCAGATCGACGTCCAGGCTGGCGTCGAAGCCGCCGGCGTCCGGCTTGTTGGTGATGAAGCGCACCGCCCCGGTCAGCGTGCCGGAGCCGAACAGCGTGCCCTGCGGCCCGCGCAGCACCTCGACGCGGCTGATGTCGTAGGGCCGGATCTCCGGCGTCAGGATCGAGAACGAGGTCAGCGGCAGGTCGTCCATGTAGACCGCCACCGCCTTCTGCTCGCCGGGGCTGGACGTGGTGTTCGAGGTCTGGATGCCGCGGACCGCGAACTTGGCGAAACTCGCATTGCCGGTCTGCACCACGCCCGGGACGGTCCGCGCCAGGTCGGCGAAGCTCTCGACCCCGCGGTCCGACAATTGCTCGCCGCTCACCGCCGAGATGCTGAGCGGCACCTTCTGCAGCGGCTCGGCCCGCTTGGTCGCGGTGACGATCAGCTCCTCGACCGTCGTCGGAGCTTCCTCGGCCGCCTGAGCCTGTCCGCCTCCGAACACCAAGGCCAGGGCCGACGCGCCGGCCATCCAGGATCCCGCTCGATACATGTTCTTCTCCCCGATGCTGTCCGACCGAGAGACCGTGATGGTCCCGCTGGCCGTTTGTTCACCGGTGAGAGGCAGGCCCCGCAGCATGACCCGCAGGGCTTCGTCGACTGTGTACCGCCCACTGACGGGGCTCACGCCCCGGGTCAGCGCCAGGTCATAGGGGTAGAGCAGCGGCGCGCCGCACTGGCGCGACAGCGCCGCAAGCGCCTGGCCCAGCGTCGGCTCGGCGATCTTCACGTCGCACCGCGCCGCCGGATCCCGGCCCTGCGCCGAGGCAGGCCCCGACAACACCGCAGCCAGCGCCAGACCCGCCAGCAAAACGCCCCGGGCCGGGCGCCGCGCGGCCCCCATCTCCTGGCCTGGTGTTCGGCTCACAGCAGCGCCTGGCCACCGGCCATGCGGGGAAGGACAGGCGAGCGCCGGAAATCCCCCAGCGGCTGACGAAACTTTTTTTCGGGCCGGACACGGCGGGCCGAACTTAGGGACTGGCGAAACCGTCACGAACCTGCGGACAGCCTCACCCGCTTGTCGCCGGCCCGCTCCACCCGCACCCCGAACCCGGTCTGCAGCGCCTCGAGCATCGCCTCGACCTCGCCGGCCTTGAAGTTGCCCGCGACGCGCAGGTCGTTGAGCGCCGGATCGGCGATCTCGATGTCCATGTCCGTATAGCGCGATACGTCGGCGACCACCTCGGGCAAGGTTTCGCCGGCGAACACCAGCATGCCGCGCCGCCAAGCCAGCTTGCGGTCGGCTTCCTCGGCTCCGGCCTCGCGGCTGAGTCCGCCGTCCGGGGCGATCGTCGCGCTCTCTGCGCCCATGGCCGCCGACAAGGTGGCCAGACGCCGGCGCGGGGCGGCGCTGGCCTGCTCCAGGCTGGCCGGAACGTCCAGTTTGGCCAGTTCGATCACGCCCTTGGTCAAGGTGACCTCGACCTCGTCGCCGTCGAGCCGGACGGCGAACGCGGTGCCGAGCGCCCGGACCACGCCGCTTTGCGCATAGACCGAGAACGGCCGCGCCGCGTCGGGCGCCACCTCGAAATAGGCCTCGCCCTTCAGCAACCGGATGTCGCGGGTCGTGCCGGTATAGCGGACCTCCACCTGACCGCCGGTGTTGAGGTCGATCTTCGAGCCGTCGTCCAGGGCGATCACCCGATGGGTCCCGACCGGCGCGTCATACAGGGTCGGCGAGGCGGCAGGCCGCTGCGCCATCCAGAGCCCGGCCGCCAGCGCCACGCTCGCGGCCATCGCCGCGCCCGCCGCCAGCACCCGACGCCGTCCGCTGGCGTTCGCCGGGCGCGCGGGGGCCGTCTTGGCCAAGTCGTCGAGGTCGATCCACAACGCCGCCAGTTCCTGGGCCGCCTGCGCGTGGCGCGGGCTCTGCGCCTGCCAGGCCTCGAATTCGGCCACAAGTTCCGGACGCGCGCCCTCGCGGTCGATACGCGCGATCCAGGCCGCGGCCTCCTCTTGCACGCTATTGGAATGAACCAGACGGACGACCTTGTCAGACATCGCGGCCGCTCCCCGCCCGGGCCCGGGCCGCTTCCGGGGCTTTGACCCGCCCCGCATCATAACCCCGCTGGCGCAGATACTGCGCGCACTTCACCAGGCCTGCGGCGACGTGCTTCTCGACCGTCCCCTCCGAGACCCCGAGCCGGCGCGCCACCTCCTTCTGCGACAGGCCGTGCACCTTGCGCAGCAGGAACACCTCGCGGCATTGCGGCGGCAAGGTGTCGACCGCCTCGGCGAACAGGGCCAGCTTCTGACGGCCATAGACATGAGCCTCGCCCGACGGCGCCTGCACGTCCTGCGGCGGCTGCGCCTCGTCCTCGAGCGACGACGTGCGGGTGTTGGCGTGCCGTACCTTCTCGTTGAGCGCCAGGTTCTTCGCCACCCGGTAAAGATAGGCGCGCGGCGCGGCGACGTCCTGTTCGCCCTCGGCCGCATAGGCCCGCAGGAAGGTTTCCTGGGTCAGGTCGTCCACGTCCTGCGGCCGGCGCACCCGCCGTGACAGAAAGCGGCGGATGCCGCTCTCGTTCTCCAGGAATGCCCGCAGCATCCGCGACATCGTGCACGCGCCCCTCCCCGGGCGCGACCGGCATACATGCTGAAGCTTAGAAAAACAAAGCCCGACCGCCGCCGTTGCTCGAAGCGTCCTTCGCCCGCAATCTGCCCGCCATGACCTCGGACGCCCTGCTCGAAGCCTGGAAACGCGACGCCGCCGCGCCGTTTGCGGGCTGGGATTTCTCCTATCTCGACGGCCGTATGATCGAGGCGCAGCCGCCCTGGTCCTATCCTGATCTCGCCCGCGCCGCGGTCGCGCAGGCTGAAGACGTCCTCGACATCGCCACCGGCGGCGGCGAAGTGCTCGCCTCCTTCGCGCCGTTCCCCGGCCGCGCCACGGCGGTCGAGGGCTACGCGCCCAACCTGCCGGTCGCCCGCGCCCGCCTGGCGCCGCTGGGCGTCCAGGTCTTTCAGGCCAACACCGCCTCAGGCATGCCGTTCGAGGACGCCGCCTTCGACCTGATCCTCAATCGCCACGGCGGCTTTCGCGCCGCCGAGATGCACCGCGTCCTGAAGCCCGGCGGCGTCTTCCTGACCCAGCAGGTCGGGGGCGACAATCTGGACGACCTGACCGCCGCGTTCGGCGCGCGCCTGGCCTATCCGGACAACACGCTTGAGCGAACCGCAGACGCCTTCGCCGCCCTCGGCTGCGACCTAGAACTGGCGCAAGCCTGGCGCGGACCGGTGTCCTTCGCCGACGTCGGGGCGCTCGCCTACTTCCTGACCGCCATCCCCTGGGTGATCGACGGCTTCGACGTCGCGGCCCACGCCGAAACCCTGGCCAGGCTGCACCGGCAGATCCAGGCCGACGGCCCGCTGCGCTTCACCTACTCCCGTTTCCTGCTGCGCGCGGTCAGGCGCTGAGGTCGGCCTGCGGCGGCGCCAGCGTGCGCAGGCGCCCGTCCACATAGTCCCAGAGCGCAGCGATCTCGCCGGCCGCGGCGCGGTCGGGGGACTCCTCGGCCGAGCGGCCGCGCTCCAGCGCGGTCTGGTAGATAGAGCGCGACCGCAGGATCGCCGGGGCGACCTGCGCCTGCATGTAGTCCAGGCCCTTCATCGCCCGCTTGACCAGCGGCGCCTCGACATTGCCGCGCGCCACCGGGGCCTGGTTCATCACGACCGCCGACGGCTTGCCGATCTTGCGCACCAGGCTCAACGTCCGCGCCAGGCCCGACAGGTCGATCAGGGTCGGGCGCACCACCATCAGCGCGAAATCGGCCAGCACGATCGCCTCGCCGACCGACTCCACCGCGCCGGCCGCAGTGTCGATGATCAGCAGGTCCTTGCCCTGCGATAGCGCCCCGAACTGCGCGGCCAGCACGTTGCGCGCGCTCGCGGCCGCCACCTGCGGCCCGCCGCCTTCGCGAGTCTCCAGGATGTCGCGGGCCGAATGCTGCGGGTCGGTGTCGACCAGCAGCGCCTGCATCCCGCGCAGGTGCGCGGCCAGCGCCAGGTGCGTGGCCACCGTGGTCTTGCCCGAGCCCCCCTTCAGGGCGATCACCGCCAGCGTCTTCAAACTCACCTCGCGCGAACCGATCCCAGGCGGCCCCGAATTGGGCGCCGCCGCGGCGGGCGAACGCCGTGTCCGCGCGCCACGTCTGACCCGCGGCCGCGACCTTGTCCAGGGCCGCGGCCGCGGGTCAAATCCCCCTAGGCGGGCAATTGCGCGGCGGCCCGGGCCAGCAGGCCCTGGAACCAGACGTGCCCGCGCCGCGCGCCCGCCGACGCCGTCCAGAACGCGTCGATGTCCAGCCGCCGGTCGGGATAGTCGATCTCGATCAGCCGCACGTCGCGTGACCGGGCCAGTTCCTGGGCCAGCTTGCGCGGCGCCAGCGCCAGGCACTCGGCCTCCTCGACGATCGCCCCCATGACCAGGAAGTTGGGGACCTCGCAGACCGGCGCGACCTCCAGCACCGAGGTCGGCTGGATCAGCCCGGCCCGCGCCAGGGCGCTGCGCTCGCCGACCTGGTAGACCACCTGCCGCGCGTCGCGGAACTCGGCCGGGGTGATCACCCCGCCCCAGCGGGTGTCGCCGCGCGCGGCGATGCAGACCATGTCGTCGCGCCACAGCGCCATCCGCTCCATCCGCTTGCCGAAGGTCCGCCCGACCGGCCGCGGCACGATGAAGAAGTCGATCTGGTCGCGGTCCTCGGCCTCCCCTTGCGTCTGCTCGAGGAACAGCAACTCCACCTGCGGCGCCTCGCGCGCGCACAGCTTGGCCAGCTGCGGGGCCAGCAGCACGGTCACATAGTCGGCGGTCCGGATGACGATGCGCAGCCGCTCGCTCCGCGGGTCGAACGGCCGCGGCGGTTCGTACAGCAGCTCCAGGTCCCAGAGGATCGCGCCCAGCGGCCCCAGGATCGCCTGCCCCCGCTCGGTCAGCTTGGCCTCCCGCCCGCGCGAGACGATCAGGTCGTCGGCGAACGTCTCGCGCAGCTGGCGCAACGCCTTGCTGACCGCCGGCTGGCTGATCCCCAGCTCGCGGGCGCTGGCCGTGACGCTGCGGGTGCGCAGCAGCGCGTGCAGGACCGGCAGCAGATCGAGATTGGTCTGGCGCAGGCTCTGGGCGATCTGTCGCCGCGCCGCTCCCGCCCCCTTCGTTTTCGCATGTTCGGCCATGCGCTACATAACACATGGTTATGTCTTGAATTCCAAGATCGCGCGTTTCGAGCCGCCCGCGCCCGGTCTAGGCTTTCCCCAAGGTCCTGGAGGCCGATGGGAGATTACGCCGATGTCGAAAGCCCCCGCGTTCGTGCGCGCCGCGGAAATCGAGGCCAGCCTGGAACAACTGGCCGAGCTTTGCGAGGACCCCACCCCGGTCGTCTACAAGCGATTGTTCGAACTCCAGCCGCAGATGGAGCCGTACTTCTGGCGTGACACCAACAACGCCATCAAGGGCGAGATGCTCTCGCGCACCTTCGCCGCCATCCTCGATTTCATCGGCGAGCGCCATTACGGCGACCATATGATCGAGACCGAGATCATCAACCACGAGGGCTACGACGTCCCGCGCGAGGTGTTCGCCACCTTCTTCGCCGTCGTCCGCGACGCGGTCCGCGAGGTGCTCGGCCCGGCCTTCACGCCGGAGCTCGCCGGGGCCTGGGAAGCCCTGCTCGCCGAGATCGACGTCTACGTCCAGGCCACTCCGCGCCATGACGTGGTCAGCACCTATCACGCCCCCCGCGTCGCCGCCTTCCAGCGCGGCGAGACCCTGAGCTAGGCCGCGGGCCGAACCGAGCCTCAGAACGGGTCCCCGAACAGCGCGGCGGCGTCAGGTCGCGAGAGCCACTGTTCGAAGCGCAGGGTTTCGCGCCAAAAGCCCCCGCAGTTGGCGCATCTTTTGAGAAACTCCGGACCGTCGCGGCAGGTGGTGTCGGGATATTCGAGCCGATGGGTACGCATCCCGACTTTCGCGGGCGCAGACTAGCTCGGGCCTTGTTGGCGGAAGGCTTCCGGCGCCTGCGGGATCTCGGCCTCCGCCGGGCGCGGATCTCGACGGCTCACTTCAACACCTCGGCGATCTCCGCCTATTCCAGCGTCTTCCAGCCGCTCGACCGGTCCTCTTGGTGGTCCAAGGTCCTGACGTCGCGCCCAGTATAGGGCGCACACAAACCCCACTTGGGTTGCAGGGGCACCAATGCGCGCAATGATTGAGATCTTCAGCCCCCATTAAGGGATGCGATACAACCTAGCGTAAGGCGACCTTGCAAAATGCGAGGTCTGAGAGCCCCAAGAACGGTGGGTAGCCCTATGACGACGATCTCCAGCGCCGCCGTTGCGCCTCAGGTTCACGTCCCTCTCGAGGTCCGCGCCGCGCCCTCGACGCCCGAGGCCGCACAACCGACACCTTCGACCGCCGCCCTCGCCCCGCCGCCTGCGCCTGCGTCGCTGACCAGCGACGCCATGAGCGCGCTCGTCGCCGAGCAGAGCAGCGCGCCGGCCGGCGCCGCCGACCTGCGCGGCCAGGACCTGCGGCTGACCGACCTTCGGAGCCTGGACCTGCGCGGCGCCGACCTCAGCGGCGCGAACCTTTCCGGCCTCGACCTCTCAGGCCTCGATTTCACCGGCGCCAGGCTGGACGGCGCGACGCTCTCCAGCGCCCTTCTAAGGGGCGCGAAACTGCACGGCGTCTCGGCGATCGGCGCGGATCTCTCCGACGCGACGCTGGTGAATACGACGATCGACGGCGCGGACTTCTCGCAGGCCAGCTTCGACCGCGCTTTCATCGGCAAGGAGAGCAAGCAGTACATCGCCGTCTGGGACGTCGACCGGTATTTGACCGCCAGCAACGTCAAGCTGGACGGGGCGAGCTTCCGAGCCGCCCATCTCCAGGGCGTCGCCTTTAAGCAGACCTCGGCGATCGGGGCCGACTTCTCCAACCTGCACGCCGACGTCTCCGGCTTCCGCAGCTCGAACCTTCAGGGCGCCGACTTCGATGGCGTGTCCGGCCGAAAGCTCAGCTTCGCCGAAAGCGATCTGAGCGGCGCGGCGCTCACCAACTCGACTTTGAAGCACCTGGGCGTCACCTCGACGACGCTGGCCGGGACGCGGTTCGCCGGCAGTTCGCTCAACGGCGCCAGCCTCTCGTCCACCAATCTGAGCGTTGCGGATCTGACCGGCGTGGCGCGCGAGGCGAAGGCGGCCAGCTTCAACAACGTCAATCTCGACGGCCTCGACTTCAGCGGCTTCGACTTCACCGGCGCGCACTTCAACGGCGACCCGACGAACTGGACCAACCCCGACCATTGGGATGTGGAGGGCGCCCGCCCTTCGATGAATGGGACCAAGTTCGATGGGGCCAAGTTCGAGTTCGCCTGGTTCCAGAGCATCGACACCAGCGCCGCTTCGTTTGCCGGCGCGACCTTCAACGCCATCGCTCAGGGCACGAGCGCGACATCGCTCAACGGGGTGGCCGGCGTCGGCGACTGGTCGCTTGAGACCTATGCCCAATACCTGTCGCTCCGCGGCGCCAGTCTTCCGCTCCCTGGTCGCGCTGCCCCCGCCGCTGTCGAGCCGGCCCGAGAGGCGCCCGACCTCGCCGTGACCCCGAACAGGGCCGAGCCGGCGCCTGTCGTCGATCAGGCGGCATCCCTGGCGCTCGACACCCTGACGTCCATCAACGCGCGGATGCGCGCGGCGCGCCTGGCCGATGAGAACCCGTGGGAGCGCCTGATGACTGCAAGCACGGATCAGCACGCCCAGGATCGGACCTACGCCGTCGTCTAGCCCGCCGAGGCAGGCGCCCGCCCCGTGATCCGCACATAGTACCCATCGGGATCGACGACGCGGAAGTCGGTCAGCCCCCCAAGGCTGGTCGACCAGCGCGCTGATCCCCGGCTGTCCTGGCGGCGACGTCGCCGACCACGACGACCAGCTCGACGCCGAGGCCCACCCTGTCGCCCGGCTCGGGGCGAACCGGATGGCCCGTGGGCAGGTGGGACGCTGCGTTCAGCCCAAGGACCGCGCCGTCACGTCCGATCGAGGCATAGCCGCAAGGTGCCTCCCATGCCCTGCCCTCTGTGTCGGCGATCCTAGCCTCAAACCGTCGTGATCCAGCCCTCGCCCAAACCGGACAGTTGGACATTGACCAGGGTCATGTGCCCGCCGCCGCTCAGCGTGATCACCGTGTCGGCGCCGACCTGCGCCGCGCCATAGGCGGTCCCGGCCAGCAGACCGACACGATCGCCCTCGGCGAAGTTGAAGTCGAGGACCCGGTCCTCGCCCCGGCTGCTGCCGGTCACGTAGAGGTCGGCGCCGGCGCCGCCCGTCAGCGTGTCGTCGCCGCGGTCGCCGAACAGCGTGTCGGCGCCCTCGCCGCCGGACAGAACGTCATTGTCCTGACCGCCATAGAGGACGTCGGCTCCAGCACCGCCTTCCAGGGTGTCGCGGCCCGCGTTGCCCTGCAGGGTGTCCTGGCCGACATCGCCGCTGAGACGATCATCGCCTTCGCCGCCGAGCAGCAGGTCGTTGTTCTGACCGCCGAACAGAAGGTCGTTGTCGCCGCCGCCGTCGAGCGTGTCGTGGCCGGTGTTGCCCTGCAAGGTGTCTTGGCCCAGGTCGCCGAACAGCAGGTCATTGTCGGCGCCGCCGAACACCTGGTCGTCTCCTTTGCCACCATAGACACGGTCGTCGCCCGCATCTCCCCGGGCGGTGTCGGCGCCGGCGTTGCCGTGCACGGTATCGGCGCCCTCGCCGCCGAAGACCACGTCGTCGCCGTCGTCGCCGCGCACCTGATCGTCGCCGCCCGCGGACCCGACCGTGTCGTTTCCGCCGCCGCCGTTGAGGACGTCGTCGTCCGCGCCCAGGAAGATCGACTGGCTCGCACTGTCGCCCCAGACATGCTGGGAACCCGCCCCGCCGGTCACGGTGGCCGCGCCGATGATCGCCGCGAACTCCACGTTCTGCAGTTCGATCGCTGCGCCCGGCTGGGTGCGCGCATCGATCACCAGCGCCGTCTGAACGGCGCTCTGCGGGGCGCCCTGGATCACCAGCGGCGTCCCGGTCGCGCCTCCGCCGGCCTGGAGCTGGATCGCCTGCACCAGCAGAGGCGTCCCCTCCGGAAGATTGTTCACGAAGTCTGTCCCGGCGCCGCCCAGTTGTCCCTGATCCTGCGAACTGCCGGTGTGCTCCCTGATTTCGCGGATCAGGTCGGCCAGGGACGCGCCGGCTGGCCTGGGCGCCGACTGGCCGCTCGCGGTCAGGCCGAACCCGACCGGGACCTGCAACGCCAGCAGGGCGGAGCCTGCGCCGTCGCTCACCAGCGGGATGTCGGCGAGCTGATTGTTCCCCACCTGCTCGACGCGGGTGGACGACACGACCGGGATGGTCACGGTGTGGACCGCCGAACCGCTCGGCGACGTGCCCGACACGGTCTGCACGGACACGCCGTCGACGATCGTCGTCACCGGCGGGTTCGTCGGAGGCTGGGGCGTCGGGGGCGCCGTCGTGTTGGTGACGCTGGTGGCGGCGAGGCTGACCGCGTCGACGCCCCCTAGGTCCTGGATGGCGTTGACATCGTCACCGCCGGTCGGATCGGTATAGGCGACGGTGACCGCCGCCCCGGCGGCGACGGGCGAGGCCAGCGTCAGGGTGACGGTGCGCGCGGCGCCGTCGACCGCCACCGCCGTTACGGCCACCGCCGAGCCGCCCGCCATGACCGAGAAGCTCCCCACCCCCGGCGGATGTGCGGCGTCCAGCTGCAGAGTGTCCGAATAGGTCATCACCAGTCTGGCGCCGTTGACGTTGGCGCTCGCGAACACAGGCGCGACGGCGTCGACCAGCAAGCCGGTGGTCGATGGAAGGTGGCCGGTCAGCGACAGGTTGGCGTTGTTGCCGGAGCTGTCGCGGATTGCGCTCGTTCCCAGTGAGATCGCCCCGATCGCGACGCCGTCGGCGTCGTTGTCGCCCGCCTGCACCGTGTAGCTGTAGGTGATCGAGTTGGCGGTCTTGGACGCATACGCCGCGGAGCGCGACGTGGCCCCGATAGTCAGGCCGAGCGTGCTGTCTGTCCCAGTGACGGTGACGTTCTCGTCGAAGGCGACGGTAAAGCTCAGCGTCTCGCCCACGACGTAGGTGTCGTTGGCCGGAACGGAGATATTGCCGGTGACGCTCGGCGCCACGGCGTCGACCAGCACGCCGGAAGTCGAGCCGACGCCGTTCAGGGTCAGGGCGGCGTCGTTGCCGGCCGCGTCGCGGATGGTCGAGCTCCCGAGCGACAGGCCGCCCACGGTGATGCCGTCGACGTCGGTCTCCCCGGCCTGAACCGTGTAGCGGTAGGTGGCTGTGCCGCCGCTGCTCGACAGGAAGGTGGCGCTGCGGGAGGCCGAGCCGACCGTCAGGGCGAGCGTGCTGTCGCTGCCGGTCACGGTCACGGTCTCATCGAAGGTGACGGTGAAATCGAGGATCTGGCCGGCGACGTAGGTGGCGTTCGCCGGCACGCTCACGCTGGCGACGCCCGGAGCGGTCGTATCGACCAGGACCCCCGCGGTCGACGGGATGTGACCGCCGAGGGCCAGGTTGGCGTCGTTGCCGGCGAGGTCCTTGACCGTGCTCGTTTTCAGATTGAGAGCGCCGACGGCAATGCCGTTGGCGTCGGTGTCGCCCAACTGCACCGTGTAGGCGTAGGTGACCGAGTTGGCGGTGCTGGAAACGAAGGCCGCCTCGCGCGCGGTGCTGCCGATGGTCAGGCCCAGGACGCTGTCGGTCCCGGTGACGGTCACGTTCTCGTCGAAGGTGACCGTGAAGCTCAGCGTCTGGCCGCCGCCATAGCTGCCGTTGGCCGGCACGGCGATGGCGCCGCTGACCGCGGGCGCGCCGCCGTCGACCAGGACGCCTGCCAGCGACGGCACGTGACCGCTGAGGCTCAGGTTCGCATTGTTGCCGGCGCCGTCGCGGATCGTCCCGCCGTTCAGCGAAATGCCCGTGACCGCGATGCCGTCGGCGTCGTTGTCGCTCGCCTGCACCGTGTAGCTGTAGGTGATCGAATTGCCCGTCGTGCCCGAGACGTCCGCGCTGCGCGTCGCCCCGCCGATGGTCAGGCCGAGCGTGCTGGGAGAGCCGCTCAAGGTCACGATCTCATCGAAGGCGACGGTGAAGGTCAGCGTCTGACCGGCAATGTACATGCCGCCGGTCGGAACGGAGATGTTTCCGCTCACCGTCGGCACGGTGGCGTCGACGAACACGCCGCCGGTGGCGCCCACGCTGTTCAGGGTCAGGACGGCGTCGTTGCCGGCCGCGTCGCGAATGGTGGAGGAGCCCTCCGAGAGCGCGCCCACGGTGACGCCGTCGGCGTCCGTCTCCCCGGCCTGGACCGTGTAGGTGTAGGTGATCGAGTTGGCCGTCTTCGACGCATAGGCGGCGGTGCGCGCCGTGGCGCCGATCGTCAGGGCGAGCGTGCTGTCGGTCCCGACGACGGTGATGTTCTCATCGAAGTTGACGGTGAAGTTCAGCGCCTGGCCGGCGACGTAGGTGGCGTTCGCCGGCACGCCGACGCTGGCGACTTCCGGGGCGGTCGTGTCGACCAGGACGCCCGCGGTCGACGGCAAGTGGCCGCTCAGGGTCAGGTTGGCGTTGTTGCCGGCGCCGTCGCGGATGGTGGTCGCGCCAAGCGAGATTCCGCCGACCGCGACGCCGTTGGCGTCGGTGTCGCCCGCCTGCACCGTGTAGGCGTAGGTGATCGAATTGGCGGTCTTGGAGGCGTAGGCCGCGCTACGCGCCGCACTGCCGACGGTCAGGCCAAGCGTGCTGTCGGTCCCGACCACCGTGACGTTCTCGTCGAAAGTGACGGTGAAACTCAGCGTCTGGCCGGCGCCATAGCTGCCATTGGCCGGCACTGCGATGTTGCCGCTGATCGAGGGCGCCGGGTCCACAGTGTTGTTGGTCACGCTCGTGGAGGTAAGCGAGGCGGCGTCATTGCCGACGGCGTCCTGAATGGCGTTGGCGTCGTCGCCGCCGCTCGGATCGGTATAGGCCACCGTCACCGCCTGACCTGCGGTCACTGCGCTCTGCAACGTCAGCGTCACCGTCTTGGCCGCGGCGTTCACCGCGACGGAGTTGACGTTGACTGGAGCGCCATCAGCCATAACCGCGAAACTGCCGGCGGCGGGCCCATTGACGGCGTCGAGGGTGTTCGCCTCGTTATAGGTCATCACCAGCGTGGCGCCGTTGACCGCCGCGGAAACGAAGGCGGGAGCTGTGACATCCACCGGAGCGACGGCGATGTTGTCGATATGCAGATCCGAAGCGCCGTCGAACACGAAGCGGATTTCGTCGATGTTCGCATAGGCGCTGCTGAAGGTGAGCGTGCCGTAGGCCCCGTATATATCGTTCAGCCCAAGCGCGTAGTTGATGCCCCCAGTGGAGTCGGACGCAGCCAGGTTGACCGCTTCCGGCGCGACGACCTGAACGCCATTGGAATAGGCTGCAACTGTCAGAGTATTGGCCCAGCCTGGGCTCTGTCCTACCATGAACGAATGCAATGCGAAGTTCGTCCCGTCGTCCGACTTCATCGTGTAGTTCGTGATGAGATCGCCGCTGTAGTTGAGGACTACCGCACGGTCGATGGTGCTACCCTCGTCGTTGTTGAGCCTAACAACGAAATCGTCTGCGGACGCTACGACGTGATCTGCGGCGCTGCCGCTGGTGAACTGCCAGTTGCCTGCGGTCAGCGTCGTGGCTCTGACGGCATCGATCAGTCCCAGCCCGTCGAAGTTCTCGCTGCCGATAGCCAGCGTGCCGGCGAAGGCATGTTGTCCCGCCGGAGTAATCGCGACCGAGGTCTCGATCGTTCCGATCTGTGTCTCCAGCGTCCAGTCGCCGCCCGCGCCGGTCAGATCGTCCGAGGCGGCGATGTCGGCGCCGGTGGCGGCGGCCAGGGCCTGAACGAAGGCCGCGCCCTCGGGGCCTGCGCCGACTTCGCATCCCCACAGCTGGATATCCCCGTCCGGCGCCAGCGCGCCGCCGATGGCTCCGAGTTCGCCGGCATAGGCGTCGATGTCGCCAGCGCGCAGCGTGGCCGAGCCCAGCATCAGGACGCCGGCCTGGCCGTGGCCGACGATGTGGATCGTCGCCAGGTCGGTCCGACCGGCCAGCGCCTGCGCCATCTGCGCAAAGCCGTCGCCGTTGGCCTCGATCAGCACCACCTCGACGCCCGGGGCGACGCCGGCGACGATGGTCTCGTAATCCTCGACACGGGTATCGACGAACACAACTTCCGACCGAACTTCGGCCGCTTCACGACTCTGCACTCGCACCCACCCACTATTCCGCAACGAAAACGGCTGGCGCGAGCCAGCCCATCCGCAACGTCGGGTGGCAAGGTTAAGGGACGCTTACAAAAGCCCTGCTTGCCAACACGGCCCACATACCATAGGGGGGTATCCTATGGCTCACCTCTCTTCCCACAACGAGGCGTTGCTCAAGCGCGTCCGCCGCATCGCCGGCCAGGTCGAGGCGATCGAACGCTCCATCGCCGGCCACGCCGCCTGCGCCGACACCCTGCACCTCGTCGCCGCCACCCGCGGCGCCATCAACGGCCTCCTCGACGAGGTGGTCGAAGCCCACCTGCGCGAGCACGTCGCCGCGCCCGGCATCGACGACGCCGCCCGCGCCCAGGCCGCCGATGAAGTCATCGCGGCCATCCGCCGCTACTCGAAGTGAACCCGACCATGACCACCGCCGCCGAACTCGAAGACCTCGTCCACGACCACGTGTTCCTCGGGGCGGCGCACGACGATCACGCACGGCGCACGATGTGGGTCGTGGCCCTGACCGCCCTGATGATGGTCGCCGAGATCGTCGCCGGCTACTGGACCGGCTCGATGGCGCTGCTGGCCGACGGCTTCCACATGGCCACCCACGCCGGGGCGCTGGGCGTGTCGGCGGCGGCCTACGCCTACGCCCGCAAGCATGCCCGCAGCAGCAAGTTCAGCTTCGGCACCGGCAAGGTCGGCGACCTCGCCGGCTTCGCCTCGGCCCTGGTGCTCGGCGTCGTCGCGGTCGGCATCGGGGTGGAGTCGGTCAAGCGGCTGCTGGAGCCGACCACCGTGGCCTTCGGCGAGGCGACCATCGTCGCCGTCGTCGGCCTGGCGGTGAACCTGGTCAGCGCCCTGCTGCTCGGCGCCGGCCATCACCACCACGGCCACGATCACCACGGCCATGGCCACCATCACGACCATGACCATCACCACGAGCACCATCACGGCCACCACGGCGTCCACAACAGCGGCGACAACAACCTGCGCTCGGCCTACATGCACGTCCTGGCCGACGCCCTGACCTCGATCCTGGCCATCGTCGCCCTGCTGGCCGGGCGCATGCTCGGCTGGGTGTGGCTCGATCCGGTCATGGGCCTGGTCGGCGCGGCGGTCATCGCCCGCTGGGCCTGGACCCTGATGCGCGACACCGCCGGCGTGCTGCTCGACGCCACCGACGAGCACGTCGCCGCCGAGGTCCGCGATCTGCTGGAGGCCCCCGGCGACGCGCGCATCTGCGACCTGCACGTCTGGCGCGTCGGCCCCCAGGCGCACGCGGCCATCGTCAGCGTGGCCGGCGGCCTCGACGCCGCCGAGGTCCGCCGCCGCCTGGCCCCGGTCCACGAGCTCGCGCACCTCACCGTCGAGGCGCGCTAAACTTCCTACCCCGGCACGGCCAAGAACCGCCCGCCCGGGGCATGCTCGTGGCCGCGCGGCGGCGTTCGGCGCAGCCTCGGCCCGCCCCGCTTCGAGCTAGCCCAGCCAACGCCTTCAGAAGCGGCTGACGTCTGCGCTGCGCGGATCGACGACCCGGGCCTGGTCGTGCAGCTCCCCGGCCCGCGCCCGCGTGCGCCATGGCCGCGCGAACTCCAGCGCGCCGCGCAGAGCCGCCGCCCCGCGATCCATATCGGCCACGACCACCGCCGCCGCGCCGTCCGAGGGCCCGGCGGCGATCCACTGTCCGTCCGGCCCGATCAGGCCGCTGGGCGCAGCGTCGCTGCATTGCGCGGGCACGGAGAAGCCCAGCCAGAAGGCGCCGCAGGCGGCATGCCCCTGCGCCTGCACCGCGAACATCGGATCGCGGGAGAAGGTCGAGAGCAGCACCATGTCGACGTCCTGGCGGGCGTACTCGACGAACAGCTCGGGAAACTGGATCTCGATGCACAGCACGCAGCCGAAGCGAAACCCGTCCACCTCGAAGACCAGCGGCTCCGAGCCGGGCGCATACCAGTCGCTGACCTCGGTGTACGACAGCAGCCGCTTGTCGTAGCGGCCCGCCAGCTCGCCCTGGTCGGAGATGACATAGAGACTGTTGTGCGGCCGGTTCGGCGGCGTCAGCGGATGGTTCGAACCGACGACCGTCCAGAGCCGCAGCTCCGCCGCCAGGGCCGCGGTCGCCTCCAACTCGTCGCGCAGCGCCGCCCAGTCCACCCGCCATCCGGCCAGGGCCTGCTTGCCCGGCCCCGACGGATAGCCCGACATCGCCCCCTCGGTGAACTGGATCAGCCGGGCGCCGGCGGCGGCCGCCTCCCGCATCTGGCCCCGGATCACCGCGCCGTTCGCCCGCGGATCGAACCCGACCGGCGTCTGCGCGATGGCGACGCGAAGACGGTTCGCGCTCACCCCGCCGGCGCCAGCTCGCGCACCCAGATGTTGCGGAAGCTGATCGGTTCGCTGGGGTCGCGGTGGGCCTGCAGCTTTATCGGCGACCTGCCGTGCGGCTTGTACTTGGGCTTGCCGATGAACACCGTCTCGCCGGTCAGCTCGACATTGTCCTGCACCAGCACCCCGTTGTGCAGCAGCGTGACCCGCGCCGGCTTCACCAGCGCCCCGTCCGAGCCGAACACCGGCGCGCGCCAGATGACGTCGTAGGTCTGCCATTCGCCCGGCTTGCGCATGGCGTTGGCCAGCGGCGGACGCTGCTTGTAGATGCTGGCGGCCTGGCCGTTGACGTAGGTCGGGTTCTGGTAGGAATCGAGGATCTGGATCTCGTAACCGGCGTCGCCGCCGCCGGTCGACGCCAGGAACAGGCCGCTGTTGCCGCGCGCCTGGCCCTCGCCGGTGATGGTCGCCGGGACGCGCCACTCGATGTGCAGCTGATAGTCGCCGAAGCTCTGCTTGGTCTCGATGTTGCCGGCCGCCTTGTTCACGGTCAGCACCCCGCCCTCCACCGTCCACCCGGCCGGCGACTTGTCCTTGGTCGCCACCCACTGGGACAGGTCCGTGCCGTCGAACAGCACCAGCGCGTCGGACGGCGCAGCGCCCGCTTGCGCGCCCGGCGCGACCACCGGCGGCTCGGGCGTCCAGACTTCGGTGTCCTTAGGCAACATTTGCGCTCCGCAGGCGGTCCCCACCGACAGCGCGGCCAGCGCCGTCAGCGCCGCGAACCTTATCGTCATGGCTAGCTTCCTCCCAGCGCGACCTTTCTTGGACCGCGCCGCTGCGCCTCGTCCAGCGCCGCCTGTGCGATGGGCGCCATGACGCCATAGCCGGCGCGGTTGGGGTGCACGTAGTCCTTGCTGAAGGCCGGGCGCATCGCCCCCTCAGGCGTCGCCATCGCGCCGTGATAGTCGGCGAAGACATAGCCGCGGCTCGCCGCAAATCCCTTCAGCCAGGCGTTCAGCTCGCCGATCTGCGCCGCCGGCTTCAGCCCCGCCCGCCACAGGAAACGGTCGGCCGGCGGGATCGCGCCGAGCACCACGGCGATGCCGCTTGCATCAGCAATCTCCGCCATCGCTCTGATATTGTTCTTGAAATCTTCTGGTCGGCTGGGCCCCAGATTGCCCGCCACGTCGTTGGTGCCGGCTAGGATGTGGACCACCTTCGGCTTCAGGGCGACGACGTCGGCATGGAACCGCAGCAGCATCTGGGCGCTGGTCTGGCCGCTGATCCCGCGGTCGAACCGCGCGGCGCTGAAGAAGGCCGGATCGGCGACCATCCAGAGCTCGGTGATGGAGTCGCCCATGAACACCGCCTCGACGCCCCCATTCTTGGCGTTCAAGGCGGCGGCGTTCTCCGGGCGATAGCGGCAGAGGTCGGCCCAGTCGCGCGCCGCCTGCTCGGCCTTGGCCTTCTCTGCCTCCGCGCCCCGTGCCGGGTCCATCAGCTTGGCCAGCAGCGCCGGCGGGAACGGCGCGTCGGCGACCAGCGCCTCCGACATCTCTTTTCCCAGCGGGTCGGGCGCGGCGGGCGGCGGGCACGGATCATCGACCATCCCGACCGGGGCCGCCTGCGCGGCGCCCCCCAGCGCCAGGGCCATCGCCCCGCCCAGCAGCAGCCTCATGCCTTGCCTCCCCCGTGCAATGTTTCCATCAGCTTGCGCAGCAGCAGGATCGACTCGCGCACGTCGCCGACGTCGGGCTCCAACACCTGCGAGATCGACAGCCCGCGCACCGCCCAGACGATCAGCCGCATCTCCGCCGGCGGCGCCAGGTAGTCGGCGTCGAACCACTTGATCAGCCGCCGGCGCGACTCCTTGGAGATCCGCGCCAGCACCGGGGCCAGCTTCTGCGTCATCGCCGGGTCGCTGCGCGAGCCCTGCAGGATCTCCAGCACCGCCACCCCGGCCGGCCGGCTCAGGGTCTCCCACACCGCCTCGGGGATGGCCAGCACCCGCTCCTTGGGGTCGGCGATGGCGCCGAACCGGGCGTCGTAGAGGTCCATCTCCTCCTCGAACGCCGCCTCCACCACCGCCAGCATCAGGTCCGCGCGGGTCGGGAACTGGTGCAGCATCGCCCCGCGGCTGCCCGAACGCTGGGCCACCAGCGAGGTGGTGGTCGCCGCATAGCCCTCGGCGTGCAGGCAGTCGATCGCCGTCGCCAGCACCTTGGCCCGCGTCCTGGCGGTGCGCTCGGCTTGGGTCATGCGGCGCGGGCGTTCGCTCATCGGGTCTCGTGATTCTGGAAGGGCTCGGCCGCACTATCCCCGCACCGCCCCCGGCTCGGCAAGGCTTCGCCGCTCACTTACATGCGGTATTGACCGGATGTAAGGGCCGCAGACCCCACCAGGGTCGTCCAGGCGGTATGCTCCAGGTCGATCAGCATGACGTGCCGGACCGCGGCGATCATCGCCACGACCACGATGATCTCCACCTGGGTCTTGAAGCCCGTGAAGAAGCTCGTCAGGCTTTTCAGCAGCTCCAGGCCGAGCATCAGCAGCAGCACCCCGGCGAACACCTGCTCAACCGCCGCCTGCACCTCGCTCAGCGTGTCGAGGGCGCCGAGCGACCCGCCCACGCGTTCGATGAACAGGGCGTAGAGGATCCAGGTCGCCACCAGGATCGCAGCGATCACCAGCAGCTCCGCCGCCAGGATGACCAGCGCCTGGCTCAAGTGCACGACTCGGTCGCTGGCCGCCCACAGTCCCTTGAGTTTGCGGCTGTCGTCGTCCGAGCTGACGCCCATGTCCGGTCCCCTTGGCCAAGCCGCGGCGCGCGAACCGCACCTGCCTGCCGCCCAAGACAACCACTCCGCCCCTAGCCCCGGCATCAGGCCCAACCCTGAGGTCGAACCACGACATTGCGCAGCTCGCCGCCGGACCTCGCCCCGGCCTACGACGGCAAGCGGGACTTAAGCTCCGCCGCGATCCGGTCGGCGCTCTCCGCCGCTCCGAGCCCGCTTATTTCCAGGTCGAGGACCCAGTCGTGGTTGATCGGGAACGGGTCGAGGCCGGCCAGCGCCCCGGCCTGCCCGGCGTCCGTGGTCTTGTACCTGCCGCGCCGCTCCTCATTGGAGATCCGCTCCCGCAGCTGCGCTTCGCCGCACGCCAGCCGGACGACCAACAGGCTGGCGCCCCGGCGCTCGGCGGCCCCGAGGATCCGGCCGGCGATGATCCAGTCCAGAGGGTGTCCGCCGGCGTCCGACACCGCGTGGGTGAACACATAGTTGCGCCCGGCCGGCCCGAACCGCGCGACCGTCTCCAGCACCGCGGCCAGCACGTCGTCGGTCCGGTCCCACACTCCGGCGGGCAGCACGCGCCCGTCCGGCTCGACCACCTCGAGGATCGGATTGCTCCAGAAGTGGTTGTCCAGCAGCTTGGCCGAGAGCTGCTCGGCGACCAGCTTGCCGACCGTGTACTTGCCGACGCCGGGCGGCCCGACGAGATAGACCATCACATTCTGCATGACGCCCCCGGCGCTCACCCTTGGGCGGGAACCTTAGGTCGACTTCGGCGACGGGGTCGAGCGCGGCCGTCCGATGTCCCGGCCGACTATGCGGGGCTCGCTTCCATCAGATAGTGCGACTGGATCTTCGCATTGCGGCCTTCCTTCAGGACAGCCGGCGTGACTTCGTCCGCCGGGACGAAGATCAGCTGAAACGGTTGGGTCTCACCCCGAGGGGTCAGGAAGTAGAGCGCGTAAGGACCAGGCGGGAGCGCGACCTCAAATCCCGACAGAATGCTCCCGATCTCGACTGTCCCAGTCGCCGCCGCCACGAAAGGCGTCCTGATCGCGCTCTCGGCTGCGTCGAGTTGCGGCGGGCCGTCGGCCACAGCGACCTTCACCACCGCCAAGGCGCAATCGTCATCCACGGCGAACGAGACACTGCCAGGTCGCCACGAAAACCCCTGCGCGACATGATCGTCCGCCCACGCGTTGTACGGGGCGTCGAACGATGGATCGAACACGCATAGCTGGCCGTACGAGATCGGGATTTTCAGTTCCATCGCCGTACCTCTCCGCAATGGGCAGCCAGCGTTCATCTGGGCGCGGATGACGCTTGTTCCGCGAAGATCAGCTGAGCCAGATCGAGCGGCTGATACTCGAAGCCCATCATCGACATCGCGGCGGTGATCTGGCCCCGGTGATGCGTCGCGTGATTGAAGACATGGAGCAGCGCCGCCGGCATCGGCAATGTGCGCGCCTGCCCGGTGGTCATCGTGAAGCGCAGATTCTCGGCCAGCGCAGCCTCGCTCAGGCTCTCGACATGTTCGCGCCACCTGGCCGTCGCCGCGACCAGTCGGGACGCCAACTTGGCCCGATCGCCTTCGATCTCGGCGTCCAGCGCGAGGCTTCCCGTCGCAGCCCCGGCGAACCTAGGATACCAGATGTCGCTGTCCGTGAGCAGCAGGTGGTTCAACGTGCCGTGCACCGACTGGAAGAACAGCCCGCAGGGCCGGCGATAGGCGTCCTCGGGCATGGGTTCGATGGACGCCAGCAAACGCTTGGTCGCCCACCCATGATAGCGGGCCATCAGAGCAAGCTGATCCTTGGCTGAGACGGTCATGATCCCCGCTGACGCCGTCGAGCTCCGACAACGACGTCCAATCTAGAAGGGGCGGGCCAATCTGCAAAGGATCGGCGCGCCGCCAGCCGACATCCGCATGGACGGCTTGCGGACCAAGCGACTTCACTTGCACACGACCGAGCCTGGGCGCAGACCACCGCGTCGACCGAGGCGTCCGGCAGCGGGACGGCCTCCGTCGTTCAAGCCAGCGCCTCGACCTGCGGGAACGCCGCGGTCAGCTGCTCGCGCATCGCCGCCACCGGCTCCACCGCCAAGATCTCGCCGCCGCAGCCCAGCAGCAGCGGCAGGAACTTCCCCGTGGCCGCGCCCACCGCTCAAAGCTGCATGCAGCAGCCCCACAATCAAGGGCAGCAACACCTTCTTAATTCGCCGCATGCCAGTCCTACCGCCCTACGATTGCGGGGACACGGGGCGAAGTGACGGCGAACAAGGCAGGAGCGGACGGAGCGCGTCCGACCGGCGGCGAGACCGCCCATCAGTTCCGGTATCCGAACTTCGACTGGCTGCGCATCGCCGCGGCCACGGCGGTCCTGTTCTCCCACTCGTTCCTTCTGGCCCAAGGGACCGAGGCGAACGAGCCGTGGCGTCAGCTGACCGGAACCATCCTCGGCATCTACGGGGTCTGCGTCTTCTTCGTGATCAGCGGCTTCCTGATCACCCGCAGCGCCTTCAACAGCGGCACGCTGCGCAGCTTCACCCTGGCGCGGGTGCTGCGGATCTATCCGGCGCTGGCGGCGTGCGCGGCCCTGACCAGCTTCGGGCTCGGCCTCGCCTTCACCAGCATGGAGCCTGCCCGCTTCCTGGCGGACCTCATTCCGCTGAAGCACACGATCAAGACGATCCTGCACCCCGGCACGCCCTACGACCTCGCCAGCGTCCAGTTCTACCCGGACGCCCGCAACATGGGCCGGACCTTCAACGGCTCCCTCTGGACGATCCCGCAGGAGCTGGCCTGCTATGTCATCGTCGGCCTGCTGTTCGCGCTGCGCCTGCTGCGCTGGCCGGTGATGGCCCTGTTGCTGCTGCTGACCTTGCCGGCGCTCAGCCTCTGGAACGCGGACGCCGCGCCCGAGCCGATCAGCAACTTCCTGCTGGTCGCAGCCTCCTTCTTTGCCGGGGCGCTGGTGTTCTTCGTCTGGAGGCGACAGCAGCGCCTGCCGGTCTGGCCGCTGTTGCCGTGCGCAGCCTTGCTCGGCCTCGCGATCGCGACGGACCAGAGCTTCGGCCTCTTCCCACTCTACGGCGCATATCCGCTGCTGATGCTCGCGACCGCCCGCCGCTGGAGCCTGCCCGACCTCAAGGGGTTCGGCGACATTTCCTACGGGATGTACCTCTACGGATGGCCGGTTCAGCAGACCTTGGTGGCGCTGGCCGGCGGCGTCGGCGCGATCTCCTGGCATGCGCTCTTCGCGCTCAGCACGTTCGTCGCGGCGCTGCTCGGCTACGCCTCCTGGCACCTCCTGGAAAAGCGCGCGCTACGCTGGAAGCCGCAGCCGTCGCAGCGTCCCGTCCGGCAGGCCGCCGCCGAACAGGGCTAAGGGCCAGCTCCGCCGGAAACGCGCCCTTGCGCCTGCCCGCTCCGGGTCTAGACTTGCCAGGCTAGGAAATGAAGCCATGGGTGACGCTGTCGGCCCTGGCGATCTCGTTCTCTGCGTCAACGCCGCCCCCAACCATGTCACCGGCCGCCCCGTGCCCCTCAGGCCGGCGAGACCTATCGCGTCATCGGGGTCATGGGGTTCGCCTGCCCCTGCGGCCGATCCGACGCCCTGCTCGACGTCGGCATCAACTACGCCTGGCGCCAGCCCCGCTTCCGCCTGCTCCCCAAACCCAAGGCCCAAGCCAAGACCCGCAAGGTCTCCGCGCCCAAGGAGACGGAAGGGGTCCGTTAGCTGGGCCCTTCGTCACAGAAGCTCATCATGCCCCCGCTGACGCCCCCTACTTCGCGACGCTCACCGGCGGCGGAGCGCTGAACGGCTTGACGTTCAGGTGCTCGTAGATCTCGGCTGGGTAGTAGGCGACGCCGCCGCGCATGGTCATGCGGATCTTGCGGATGTTGCTGATGTCGGCGGTCGGATCGCCCTCGACCAGGAAGAAATCGGCCAGCTTGCCGCGCTCGATCGAGCCCAGCTGATGCTCGCGGCCGAAGTACTTTTCACTGTCCAGCGTCGCCAGCCGCAGCGCCTTGCCCGGCGAGATCCCGGCCTTCACATAGACCTCCAGCTCGCGCAGCAGCGAGAACCCGGTGCCGTCGTCGGTGCCCGGCAGCAGCTGGATGCCGCGGTCGTCGAGCAGCTTCAGGGTCTCCAGCACCTTGGCGAACCCGGCCTGGTACTCGGCGTCCTGCGCCGGGCCGGCGATGGTCACGAAGTTGCGCTTGCGATAGCGCTGATAGCCGACCGGCACGTGGTCGATATAAGGCGCGTCGCCCTCCTGCACCTGGCCCGAGCGCGACAGCATCAGCCGCTCGAGGATCATCGCCGTGGTGTCCAGCGCCACGCCCTTGTCCTTCATCAGGGCCAGCGTCGCCTGCACGCGCGGGGCGTTGAGGTCCAGGTCCTTGGCCCGCGCCATGCCGGTCAGCCGCAGCGGCGTGCGGGTGTCCTCCTTGGGGTCGAGGATCCAGCCCAGCATCAGCTGGTTGATGTGGGCGATGTCGTTGTAGCCGTCCTTGATCACCCGATCGGGGCTCGAGAAGGCCGGCACGTGGCCGGTGACCCCCATGCCCAGGCGGTGGGCCTCGGCGGCGATCGGCGCCACCCAGTCGGGGTTCATCGAGTTGTAGATCTTGATCTGCCAGTAGCCATGGTCGGCGTACCAGCGCACGTCCTTCAGCGCCCCCTCCAGACTGTCGGCGATGAAGCCGTGGCGGGCCGAATAGGGGCTGCGGCCTTCGAGGAAGCCGTTGCGCACGATGCGCGGCCCGGCCAGCTTGCCGGTCTCCAGCCCGTCGATCCAGCCCAGCAGCTCTTCGTTGTAGTTGCCTTGGTCGCGCACCGCCGTGACCCCAGCCGCCAGGTTGAAGAGGTTCGACTGCAAGGTGGTGTGCGAGTGCATGTCGTGCAGGCCTGGCACCAGCGTGCCGCCCTGCCCGTCGATCACCGTCTCGCCCGCCGGGACGACGCGGCCCGCGTCCTCCGGCTCGACGCTGGTGATCTGGTCCTTGAACACGGTGACGGTCGACAGGCCGCCGACCGTCATGGTCTTGGGATCGAAGACCTTGACGTTGCGGATGCGCACCGGGGTCTCGAAGCGGTGGGCCAGCTTGGCCTGGGCCTCGACCGCCGCCTGCAGGTCGACCTCGCGGCTCACCTCCTGCAGTTGCGGGATGGTGCCTTCCGCGCCCTCGCGGATCAGGCCGCCGTCCAGCGTCCCGAACAGCTCGCCCTTCTTGTCGATCAGCACATAGCTTGGCGACAGGTCGATGCCCGACAGCTCATAGACCGTGACCGGAGCCGCGGCCTTGCCCTCGCCCAGGGTCAGCTTGCGGACCTCCTTCAGGCGCATCTCGCCCGAGGGCGCCAGCGGCAGGGTCCGGGTCGGCGACTTCAGCAGCGCCTTCACATAGACGCCCAGCATCCACGGGCTGGCGTCGTTGGCGGCGTAGAGGATCGGCTTTGCGGCCGCGACCTGCCCCTTGTCGGCCTGGCTGGTCCACTGCGCCTGGCCCGCGCTCCAGGCGAAGCGCTCCTGCACCGGACTGCCGAACAGCGACGAGCCGTCGATCGACCAACTCACCGGCACGCCCGAGGCGTCCAGCTCGATAGCCTCCTTGGCCTTGGGCCCGCGGCCGTTGTTGCTGACGCCGTAGTCGACGGCGACCTTGCGGCCCTGCACGTCGGCGGTCAGGTGGCCGACCTTCTCGCCATTGGCGATGACCACGAAGTTCTGCACCTCCGCAGCGGCCGGACCGGCCAGGCCCGCAGCCAGGCAAAGGGCGAGAAACGAGACGCGAGTGGGGAACATCGGGGGAGACTTTTCTAGGAGGTTGCGTTCGGGGGAAGGAGCACAGCGCAAGTTGTCATCCCGGTTTCGGCTGCAAGCCGAAGACCGGGACCCATGAACACCAGATCGACCAGGAAGGGGCGTCGGACGCGTCTCTCGTCCCGACCTCAGCGTCAATGGGTCCAGGCCTTCCGCTTCGCTCCAGCCGGGATGACACTTTGGCCGCCCTCACGGCCGGACGAACTTGCGCACGGCCGCGCTCAGCGCCGCGTGGTTGCCGGGGTCGGTGAACACCGAGTGGCCGCCGTCGAAATAGGCCGCGGTCAGCCGCTCGCCGGGCACGCCGGCCTGGTCGAGCGCGTAGCGCGCGCCATAGGGCGGCGTGGTGACGTCGTAGTAGCCGGCCGCCCAGAACAGCCGCAGCTTCGGACTGGCCTGCATGGCCTTGCCGAGCAGACCGTTGACGTCGGCCATGCCCTGGTGGTCCCAGGCCGCGTTCACATCGAGGTTCAGCGAGTTGTAGGTCTCGCCCGTGCGGAACTTCAGGGTGTCCTTGAAGTAGGACTCCAGCGCGTTCATCCCCTTGGCGACCGGCAGCACGCCGCTCGGCGCCGGCCCGGCCGGCCGCGGCTCGGCGAAGCCCATGCCCGGATCGTCATAGGGAGGCCGCCTGGCCGGGGCGTCCAGCCGCGCCGTCGCCCGTCCGTCCAGCTGGCCGGTGCGCAAGCCCTGGTCCTTCAGCAGGTTGAACATGAAGTCCTCGCGGCTCAGCCGCAGGTCCTTGGCGAGGATGAACTCGGTCGGCAGCCCGATCATCGCCGACATCTTCTCCGCCACCGCCCGCTTCTCGGCTTCGGGCAGGCTCGCGCCCTTGATCAGCGCAGTGACATAGGCCGTGCGGGCGAACTCGACCGCCTCGTCGTGGACGTCCTGGACGCTGCGCCCGGCGCGGTCGACCTTGCGATGATACCAGGCCGTCGTCGCAAAGGTCGGCAGCGTCGTCACATAGGGCATCTCCAGCCCCGCCGGATTGCCGACCAGCGCGAACAGCAGCACGCCGTCGAGCTTCAGGTCGGCCCCGATGCCCGCGACCAGCGCCGCGCGGGTCGTCCCGTAGCTCTGGCCGAGCATGTAGCGCGGCGAGGCTTCGCGGCCATTGGCCTTCAGCCATTGGGCCATCACCGTCTTGACCGCGGCCGCGTCGCCGCTGCGGCTCCAGAACGTCTTGCCGTCCACGCCGGGGAACGGGCGGCTGTAGCCGGTGCCGATCGGGTCGATGAACACCAGGTCGACCGCGTCGAGGATGCTGTCGGGGTTGTCGACCATCCGCTGGTTCGGACCGTCCTCGGTGCGCTTCTTCGGACCGAACGCCCCGAAGTGCAGCGGCGTGGTCGAGGCGCCGGGCCCGCCGTTGAACAGGAACAGCACCGGCCGCGCGGCGTCCTTCGCATCCGTCCGAACATAGGCGGTGGTGACCAGCGATCCGGTCGGGGCGCCGGCGCCGTCGGTCAGGAAGGTCTCGGCGACAATGGCCTTGTAGGCGACCTTCTGGCCGTTGAAGGTCCCGACGTGCTGGGTCGTGGCGACCACCGGCGCGCGGACCGCGGCGCTCTGCGCGGCCAGGACGGCCCCGGCGCCTATCGGCGCCAGGGTCAGGCAGGCCCCCATCAACAGCGCTCGCAGGCTCGCACGCATATTCGTTCCCCCGATGATGAGGACATACGATAGTCCGCCCGCGCAGAATTTCTTTTCGAACTGCCCGCTCCGGACCCCAGGCCGCACATAGGCTAGTCAGGTTCCTGCAAGGGCGCCGAATAGCTTATGCCCCATGCCGATAGCTGCCGCTTACGCATTGCGGTCTTGGATAGCTTCCACGCGCGAGCCAGACATGGCCGCATGGGCCATGCACGGCTCCAACGCGTCCTTGCATAAAGCCGCCGCGCCAACCTGGGCCATCGGCCAACATCGGCAAGATAATGCGATCTCCGCTGCTTAACCTGCCGATAGAAACCCGACCGGAGACCACCAGCGTGCGACTGAAGCCTGCCGCCCTCGCCTTCGCCCTCCTCTGCACGGCCGCCCCGCAGGCCTACGCCCAGGCGGCTCCGGCCGCCGAGGCGCCCGCCCCCCAGAGCTTCGTGACCCGCCACGTCGGGACCTTCAACGGCCAGAAGGTGAAGTACGTCGCCAGCGTCGGCGAGACCGTGCTGCGCAACGCCGCCGGCGAGCCGACGATCCGCTTCGTAACCACCGCCTATGTGCGCGACGGCTTGAAGGACAAGGCTTCGCGGCCGGTGATCTTCCTGTTCAACGGCGGCCCCAGCTCGGCCTCGACCTGGCTGCACATGGGCGCCTTCGGCCCGCGCCGGATCGCCCCGCCGCAGGACGTGAACGCCGAAGTTCCCAAGCCCTACAAGGTTGTGGACAACGCCTACTCCCTGCTCGACGTCGCCGACTTGGTGTTCGTCGACCCGGCCGAGACCGGCTTCACCCGCGTCCAGCCTGCCGCCAAGCGCGCCGACTTTTACCAGGTCGACGGCGACGCCAAGTCGGTCTCCGGCTTCGTCGAGGCCTGGCTCAAGGCCAACGGCCGCGAGGCCTCGCCGAAGTACGTGCTGGGCGAAAGCTACGGCACGATCCGCGCGGCGGTGATGGCCGGTCAGCTGGCCAAGACCACCCCGCTCGACGGCGTCATCCTCATGGGCCAGGCGGTGAATATGATCGAGACCAGCCAGCGCCCGGGCAACATGCTCGCCTACGCGACCAACATCACCGCCCTGGCCGCCGTCGCCGCCTATCACGGCCGCGCCGACACCGGCGGCAAGTCGATCTCGGCCTTCGTCGACGACGCCTATGCCTTTGGAATGAATGAGTATCTGCCGGCGCTCGTGAAGGGCCAGGACCTGTCGGCCGCCGAGCGCCAAGCCGTCGCCCGCAAGCTCCAGGCCTTCACCGGCATCGGCGCCGACTACTACCTGGCCCACGACCTGATCATCTCCAAGGTCGATTTCGTCAGCGAGTTGCTCAAGGACAAGGGCCTGGTGCTGGGGATGTACGACGCCCGCTACGCCGGCCCGGCCCCCGCCCACGGCGCCCGTCCCGTCGATCCGTTCGGCAAGGTCTCCGACATGGTCAAGCCGAGCTTCGACGCCTACATGGCCGGCGAGCTCAAGGTAACCTGGCCGATGGCCGACTACCGCTCCTTCGCGCCCGAGACCCTCAGCTGGGGCTGGTCGCCGACCAGCGGCATCGGCGGCCCGTTCAACGACTTTGATTATCAAGCCAATTTCGGCGCGGCCCTGAAGGCCAAGCCGGGCTTCCGGCTGATGATCGGCACCGGCTATTACGACACCACCACCACCATCGGCCCGGCCCGCTACCTCAAGTCCCACGGCGCCCTGCCCGCCGACCGGGTCGTGCTGCACGACTACGAAGGCGGCCACATGGCCTATACCAACGAGGACGCCCTCAAGGCGTTCAGCAACGACGTGCGGGCGTTCGTGACGGGGCGCTAAGCGCCCCGTCCACAAGCGGTGTCCGGCACCCCGGGCACGCGCTTCCACTGATAGATCTCAACCTCTTCCGCCCGCGGCAAGTAGCTGATCAGGAACGTCTTTCCCGCGCGCGTCACCTGCAGGGTCAGCTGCTTTTCCGGATCACCCTGCAGGGCGTCCAGCGCCTGGCCGTAGGTCACGACGTCGCCGTCCTTCAGGCCCGCCTTGTCGGCCTCAGACCCTGCTTGCAGGTCGCGGATGGTCTTGACGTCGCCCACCAGCGACTTGGGCTCGAAGCCCAGCTCGAACCGCCGGACCTTGCCGGTCGTGCGCGTGAAGCACGGCCCGAAGCCGTCGGCCTCCGGCAGCATCAGCCCGCCCGCCAGCATCGCCGCGTGGGTCTTGGCCCCCGCCGCGCCCAGCTCCTTGTCCAGCAGCGCCAGCCAGTCGGCCTCGCCGGTGGTCTGGCCGCGGCGCTCGCGCTCGACCATCTCGATCACCAGGTCGTCGACCGAGCGCTTGCCGCCCGAGGCCTTGCGGATCTGGCCGTCCAGCACCGCGAAATACATCGCGCCGCGGTCATAGGGCAGCACGCGCACGCGGGTGTCCTCCCAGAAGCGCGGGGCGATCTGGTCGTTGGGCGTGTCGTTCAGCGGGTTGGAATAGTAGCGCCGCGCCGTCTCGTTGATGTCCGCCAGATAGTCGTCCGGCGTGATCAGGCCGGCGCGCAGCGGCAGAAGCGCTTGATAGAAAACGGCATTCCCCTCGCCGAACCACTGGCCCGGCCCGTCCACCGCGGTCCAGGTGTGGATCATCTCGTGCGCCAGGGTGCCCTTCAGCGCCTCGCCCGAGCCGGTCTTGCCGTAGGTGGTCAGGAACGAGTTGGTCAGCGCCGCCCCGCCCCCGGCGTTGATCGGATTGTACCGCAGGAAAACCCGATACGGCGGCTCGCTGGGATCGCGGAAGAAGCCGATCATCCAGCTGTGCAGCTGCTGGGTCCAGTCCATTACGGGCGCGGGGTCGAACGGCGGGGTCCCCAGCCAGACCGCCGAGAAGCCGCCCTTGGGGACTTGCGGATAGCGATGCATCGGCCCGGCCATGAACACGGTCGACATCAGCCGCCCGGCCGGCCCGACGCCCAGCGAGACGTCGCCGTCGCCATAGCTCGAGGTCGCCGCCGAGCCCGGCAGCTTGGAAAGGTCCCAGCGCAGGCTGATGTCGTAAGGCTTCGCGCCCTCCGGGATCAGGATGAAGGTGTTGCCCACCCCCGACAGTCCGCCGCCCTCGGTGCGCAACTGGTAGGGCGGCCCCGCGCCGCGCTTGGGCGGGGTGTTGTCGATCGGCGCGCGGTAGCTGACCGTCAGGTCGCCCTTCACCGCCCGTCCCGGGATCCAGTGGCGGGCATAGGCGATGGCCACCGGATCGTCCTTGAAGCTCAGCGGAACCTCGCCCGCGGCGTCCGTGGCGCGCAGGTTCTGCAGAGTCGTGGCGACGGTCGCGGTGTTGGCGATCACCACCGGCAGGGCCAGCAGCGGCTGGCCGGCGGCGACGTCCACGCCCGACAGCTTCAGGGTCACGTCCAGATGCCCCTGTTCGGCGTCGGCGGCCAACGGGCCGGGCGTCAGGACGACCTCGAACCGCTCCTGCGCCTGCGCCACGGAGGCCAGGCTGACCGTGGCGAGCAGAGCGGCGGCGAAGCACATGCGCATCAGGCGTTTTCCGATTGCTTGAAGAGGGCCCAGGCGCTGGCGAGGTCTTGCACGACATGGCCGAGGGACTTGTAGATCGTGACCTGGAAGGGGTTCTGGCGGCCTTCCAGCTGGCCGGCGAAGACCTGGCCGATCTCGCCGACCACGTGGCGCTCGTCGATCAGGCCGGCTTCCTTGGCCTTCAGGTACTCGGCCCCCTGGGCCATCACGCCTTCGCGGCTGTCGGCGATGAAGCGGGCGCGTACCACCAGCTCGTCATCGATCTCGACCGGGCCGGCATAGCTGGAGCCGACGACATTGACGTGGGTCCCTGGCGCGACCCAGGCGCCTTTGAGGATCGGCTCCTTGGCGGCGCTGACCGTGCAGATGATGGCGGCCTCGGCCACCGCATCCTTGGCGTCGGCGAACGCCGCGGCGGGCACGCCCAGCTCGTCGCCGATGCTCGCGGCGAACGCCTGCGCCCGTTCGAGCGAGCGGCCCCACACCGCGATCTGCTCCAGCGGCCGCACCTTGGAGATGGCGCGCGCGTGGGTCGCCGCCTGCTCGCCATAGCCCAGCACCGCCAGGCGGCGGGCCTCAGGCCGCGCCAGGGCGTCGGTGGCCGCGGCGCTGGCTGCGGCGGTGCGGATCGCCGTCACCTCGCCGGCATGGACCACGCAGGCCGGCGCGCCGGTGGCCGGATCGAACAGCACGATTAGCCCCTGGTGCGACTGGCGGCCCTTGGCGAAGTTCTCGGGATAGACGCTGATCATCTTGGCCCCGAACGGCGCGTCCTCGCCCATCGCCCCGGGCATCAGGCCGAACATGCGGCCCTCGGCCAATGGGATGATCGAGCGCAGCAGCTGGCGCGTCTGGCCGGTCGAGAACGCGATCATCGCCTCGCGCACGATCGGGATGCAAAGCTCGTAGGTCAGCCGCTGCGCGACCTCCTGGCGGTCGATGACCCGCATCAGGCGGCCGCCGCGCGTTGGCGTCCGGACGCCGCATAGTAGGCGACGCCGATCGCCGCCCAGACCGCCAGCGCCGCATAGGGCGTCCAGTCGGCCGAGAAGCCCAGCACCGCCACCACCAGCGAGGCCGCGCAGCCGGCATAGGCCCAGCCAACGGTCGCGCCCTTGGAGAGCTTGAAGCGCGCGCCCTCGTAGATGTCCGGATGCTTGCGCACGACCACGGTCGCAGCGATGCAGGTGGCGGCGTATTTCAGCAGCGTCGGGATGTTCACCGCCAGAAACAGGCTGGTCAGGTTCATCGGCGCCAGCAGCCCCAGGCAGGTGGCGCCGAGGATGGTCGCCAGCGCCACGTGCGGCGTGCCGTACTTGGGGTGCACCTTGGCCAGGGCGGCCGGCAGCATGCCCTCGCGAGCCATGGCGAACAGGCTGCGCGAGAAGCCGAGGTAGAGCGAGTTGATCGACTTGGCGATGGCGATCACGGCGGCGCAGACGATCAGCGGCTTGGCGACCGGGCCCATGAACGGCTGGGCGGCGTCGAGCAACGGGGTCTGGCTCCTGGCCAGGGCCTCGGGGCCGATGACGCCGATCGCCACCGCCCCGACCATCAGGTAGAGCGCCACCGCCGTCAGGATCGACAGGCCGATGCCGAGCGGGATGGTCTTCTGGCTGTCCTTGACCTCGTCGCCGATCTCGGTGGCCGCCTCGATGCCGAAGAACAGGCCGATCAGCAGCGGGATCGCCGCCAGCATCCCGGCCGTGCCGTTGGGCAGGAACGGCTCGAACTGGGCGGCCTGCACGTGCGGCGCGCCCCAGGCCGAGAAGACGATGAACAGCACCACCAGCGCGCCCATCAGGATCACCTGCAGCCGCGCGGCCAGGCCGACGCCGAAGTAGTTGGCGAAGAAGAAGATCACGAACGCCGCCAGCATGGTCGGCTTGGTCGGCAGCGGGATCACCATCGACAGGTAGCGGACCATGACCAGGGCCAGGATCAGCATGGCCCCGACGTTGGAGACGATCCGCATCCAGGCGATCAGGTAGCCGACGAACGGGTGCACGAACCGCCGCGACCACTCGAACGAGGCGCCGGAGGTCGGCAGGGCCGAGCCCATGAACGCATAGGTCATGGCGATGACGAACATCGGCACGGCGGCGACCACGACAGCCAGCAGCATGCCGGGCCCCGCCAGCGCGGTGGCCGGCGCGATGACCGAGAAGATGGCCACGCCGACGGCGGTGCCGAGGCCGAGGGCGACCACCGCCCACAGGTCGACGCCCTTGTGCATGCGGGCGGTCTGATCGGTCATAGGGTCGTTCCGGTAGCGTCTTGGTAGAGCCAGGCGGCCGCCGCCAGATCCTGGGCGGCGTGGCCGAGCGACTTGTAGAGGGTGATCTCGCCCGCCGCCGTGCGGCCCGGCCGCGCACCGGCAAGCACCTGGCCGATCTCGGCGGCGACGTGGTCGTCGACGACCAGGCCGGCGGCCTTGGCGCGCAGGAACTCGCCGCCGTGCGCCAGCACGTGCTCGCGATGATCGACGATGAAGCGGCCGCCTGCGACCAGGTCGCCGGCGATCTCGGCCTGGGCCGGGCCGCTGGAGCCGACCACGTTGACGTGGGTCCCAGGCGCGACCTGCGCCAGCGCAAGGATCGGATCGGCCGCGGCGGTGAGCGTGCAAACGATGTCGGCGTCGGCGAGCGCGGCCTCCATCGAGGCGGCCAAGGTCTCGACGCCAGTGTCGGCGGCGACCTGGTCGGCCAGCGCCCCGGCTTGCTCGGCCGAGCGGGCCCAGACGCGGATCTGGCGCAGGGCGCGGACCTTGGCGATGGCCTGGGCGTGGGCGCGCGCCTGCTTGCCGGCGCCCAGCAGGGTCAGGACCGCGGCGTCGGGCCGGGCCAGGGCGTCCGTGGCCGCGGCGCTGGCCGCGGCGGTGCGGATGGCGGTGACCTCGCCGGCGTCGGCCAGGCAGACGGGCGCGCCGCTCTGCGGATCGAACAACAGCACCACGCCCTCATGGGCCTTGCCGCCGTCGGGACGCTTGAAGACGCTGACCAGCTTGGCCCCGAACACGCCGGTCTCGGACATGGCGGCCGGCATGATGGCGAAGGTCTTGCCCTCGCCCCAGGGGAGGAAACTGCGCAGCTGCTGGCGCACGCGGCCGTCCGAGAGCGCGATCATCGCCTCGCGGACCACCGGGATCGCCGCTTCATAGGTCAGCCGGGCGCGGACGGCTTCGGCGTCGAGCACGACAAGGTCGCCAAGATCATCCTTCGCCAAGATCATGCCCCTGCCCTCGAAATGCGTGGCGGCGCCGGCCCGTGGGTCAGACCAGCGCCGCCTGCCGCGCGCGGATGAGAGTGTTCCGCGCGACGGTGTGGCGTGGCCCTAGAACCGCGCGTTCAGGCCGACATAGTACCGGCGCCCGAGGATGTCGCCGTAGTTCCGGGTCGGGAACGAGGGCTGCTCGTCGGTCAGGTTGATGATCCCGCCGCGCACCGTGTACTTGCCGAAGTCGTACTGCGCCGAGATGTTGTGGCGGTAGTTTTCCTTGATCTCCGGCGTCGGCGTGCTCTCGATCGTGTCGAAGCTGTTGACCTTGGCTTCCGGCAGGTAGTGCAGCGAGTAGTAGAGCCGCACCGGGCCGCGCGAGTAGGTGGCGTCGAAGTCGACGACCCAGTCCGGCTGGCGGGTGGTGCCGTCGTAGCGGTTCACGTCGAAGCCGGTGACCGACTGCTCGTAGCGGGTGGTGTGGGTCGCATCGACCGCCAGTTCCAGCTCGCCATAGTCGGCGTCATCGAAGAAGCGGCCGATCGGGAAGCGGTAGTTGACGTTGTAGGTCTCGCCCCGGAACGCCACCGTGCCGGCGTTGAAGGTCGTCGACATGGCCGTCGCGATGGCGCCCGTCGAGTCACGCGTGAAGGTGCTGCAGATCTCGGCCGAGGGGCTGACCGAGTCATAGCAGGCGGCCATGAAGTCCTGCGGCGTGAACGGCGACAGGCCATCCGTCAGGTCCACGTCGATGCGATCGACGACGATGGTCAGACCCGGCGCGAAGGTCGGCTGGTAGATGAAGCCGATCGTCTTGGTGTCCGAGAGCTCGTTGCGCAGGTTCGGGTTGCCGCCGGAAGTGACCAGCGTGTTCGAGAAATTCTCGGACGGGTTCTGGAACGTCGCCAGCGGGCCGAAGCTCGGATTGGCGGCGAACAGCGCCTGGCAGTTGGCGCGGCGAACCGCCGGGTTCGGGCCGGAGTTGATGCGGTCGGCGTCGCAGGGGTCCTGGCCGGCGTTCGACAGGTCGGTGCGCGACGGCGAGGCCAGTTGGTCCAGGGTCGGCGCCCGGAAGTTGCGGCTGCGCGAGCCGCGGATGGTCAGGCCCTCGAAGACCTCCCAGCGCAGGCCCACGCCCCAGATGTTCTCCGAGCCGGCGATCGAGTGCTTCACGCGGCGATAGGCGCCGTCGAACTCCAGCGAACGGACGCCCGGCAGAGTGAAGTCGCCGCCGAAGATCGGCACCAGCAGTTCGCCCGAGAACTCGTCGGTGTTGTAGGCGGCCTTGGTGGCGAGGGTCGCCACCTGCGAACCGACGATGCCCTGCTGGTTGGCGATGAACGGGGTGTACTTGGCCTCCTCGCGGCGGTGCTCGTATGCGGCGCTGAACTTCACGGCGCCGGCCGGCAGGTTGAAGACGTCGCCGCCGATGGTCGCCAGATAGTCGTCCTGGGTGTTCAGGTAGTCCTGGCCGATCGGCGCGGTCATGTACAAGCGGTTGGCCTGGGTGACGTTGCCGACGCCGAACGGGTTCAGCGGAGTGCAGGCCGCGTCGTCATCGGCGGTGCTGGCGTTGGCGTTGACCGCGCAGACGATGGCGCCCGAGCTGTTGCGGACCGCGTTGACCGCCTTGTTGAAGCGCGAGGTGATCACGCCCCAGCCGGCGCTCTCGCCATCGGTTTCGGCCCGGCTGGCCGATAGGCTCCAGTAGAAGTTCCGCTCGGCGAAATCGAAGTCGCCGTCGAGCGAGACGACCGCACGGGTCGTGTTGGTGGTGCTGACGTTCTCACGGGTCGGCAGCAGGTCCGTCCAGAACTTGGACAGGAACAGCGGCGGGCCGCCGGCGCCCAGCGCCGCGCTCATGGCCGGCGTCAGGTACGGGTTGGTGCGCGACAGGGCGATGGCGCCGGCGCCGGACGCGGCGTTGTTCAGCACCGTGTTGCTGGCCTGCTGGCCGTACGGGTCACGGCCCTCGACCTTGGCGTACATGAACTCGCCCGACAGGCGGACGCGATCGGTAAGGTCCACGTGGCCGATCAGGTTGCCGACCCAGCGCTCGATGCCGACCTGCAGCGCCGCCAGTTCCTGGTAGGGCAGACCATCGCCGCCGCTGGTGAAGGGCGGGATCGTCGGGTTGACCAGCGTGCCGACGCTGTAGGGGATGAAGGCGTCGCCCGCGGCGTTGCTCTGGATCGGCTGGCCGGCGACCGCGCCGATCTGGCTGGCGAAGGGCGGACCGGCGCGCGAGACCACGCCGTTGGCGTTGAAGGTCACGAAGCGGCTGTTCAGGTTCTCGACCAGCGCCGGAATGCCGTCGGTCGGCGTGCGGTTGGCCGGGTTCGACACCGTCACCCGGCCGAGATTGGTGCGCGGGCGGTCGTAGTCCAGCAGGGAGTCGGTCTTCGACCATTCGACGTTGGCGGCGATGTTGGCGCGGCCGTCCAGGAAGTTCTTGCCCGCCGTGACGCGCAGGGCCTGGGTCGGATAGTCGTCGCGCGAGGAAATGCCGTACTGGGCGTCGATCTCCAGGCCCTCGAAGCTGTCCTTCAGCACGTAGTTGACCACGCCGGCGATGGCGTCCGAGCCGTAGACCGCCGCGCCGCCCGCCTGGACGACGTCGATGCGCTGGACCAGGCCCGTCGGAATGATGTTGGTGTCGACCACGCGGTCGCCGAGACCGTCGATGCCGCTGACCGCGCGCGATTGCGACGTGGTCACCATGCGACGGCCGTTGACCAGCGTCAGGGTCCGCCCGGCGCCCAGACCGAACAGGTTCGGGAAGGTCTGGCCGCTGCCGGCCTCGTTGCCCGTGCCGTCCGCGATCGCGAACGAGGGCACGTTGGAGCTGATCTGGTTCAGCATGTCGCCGACCTGGACCACGCCGCGGTCGGTCAGGGTCTGTTCGGTAACGACCGAGACCGGCGCGGAGGTCTCGGTTTCGACGCGACGGATGCGCGAGCCGGTGACGACGATCTCTTCGACCGCCACCTCGTCCTGCGCGAAGGCCGGCTGGACCGACATCGCCGCGGCCATCGCCAGACCGCCCATCATGCTGGTGGCGAGCATGCGCCCGCGAACCGACTGAACCATCTTATATCCCCCTGTTGTCACGGAGCCCCTCCGGCTCCGACGCGCCCCGCCGCTCCCCGTTCGGGGCGGGCCGCAAACTCCGCTTTTGCGTTGTGGCGCTTGTGGAAAAGCTAGGCGCCGGAACGCGGTTTTTCTTTTCGTTCTTCAAACCGACGCCAAAGCGTCGCAGATTGTTTATGCGCTTGCCGCCCTCGCCCCGCATGACCGATGCGAATTCGAAACGCGAAGCGCACAAGGTCATCGCGAGTACCGTCGCAGGGCGTCGGCGAAGCGGCCCAGGCCACGGTCCAGGGGTTCGGCGTCCCCGCCGAAGCCGATCCGCACATGCCCGGGCAATCCGTAGAACTCGCCCGGTGCGACCATCACGTGGTGCTCGCGCCACAGCCACTCGGCGAAGGCGTGGGTGTCGGCGACGCCCACCACCCGCGGAAAATACATGCAGCCATGGGCCGGCAGGTCGCCGGCCAGCAGCCCCTCGGCGATCATGCTGCGTGCATGGCGCTCCAGCACCGGACGCGAGCGGGCCAGCAGGCCGCGCCAGTGATCGTCGAAGGGCGCCATGTCCTCCAGCACCCGCGCGGCGACGGCGTGGGAGAGCTTGGAAACGCCCATGTCGCCCTGCTCGCTCGCCGCCAGGATCCTGGCGATCTTGTCGGGCGCGGCGATCGCCCAGCCGCACTTCAACGCGAACAGGCCCTGAACCTTGGTCAGACTGCCGACGCTGATGATCTCGGGCGAGTAGGTGGCGGCCGCGACGTGAGGGCCGGCGAAGTCGCCGTAGACCTCGTCGATGACGATACGCACGCCGCTCTTGCCGGCCAGGGCCGCCAGCGCCAGCAGCGTCCCCTGCCCCAGCGACGCGCCAGACGGGTTGTGCAGGTCGGTGAGCAGCACCAGGCGCGTCTGCGGCCGTATCAGGCCTTCCAGCTCGGCGGTGTCGATCGCGAAGTCGGGCGCGCGGCGCGGCAGATAGCTGATGGTCGCCCCCGCCGCCGCGGCCAGGCCCGGCAGCAGGTCGAAGCACGGGGTCTCGACGATCACGTGGTCGCCCGGCTCGACGAAGGCGCGGATCGCCATCGCCATCGCGCTGGTGGCGCCTGTGGTGCAGAGCACGTTGGCCGGCTGCACGCCGTAGCGCTGCGCCACCGCGGCGGCGACGAAGCGGTTGCCGTTGGCGAACACGCTCTCGTAGCGGTCGGTGATTTCGCCGCCGAACGCGCCGCGCACGACCTGGGCCAGCAGATCGGTCGGTTCCTTGATCGTGGAGTCGAACAGCACCGCCGCATCCGGGGTCGCCGCGATGTTGCGCATCGCCGTCCGCACCCAGTTTGAATAGTCCTCGGGCGGCGGCGTATGCGGCCCCGCAGGCTTGGGCGACTTACTCGGCATATTCACTTCGTCGCCCCCAAGGCGCTGCCCCCCGCCCGTGCGGCGACAGTTGCTGATCGTGAAGTGAGCCTATTCCACCACTCGGGATTATCTTGCCTTACTCGGCCTTGACAGCGCCGATCCTCGCATCCGCTATGCGCGCATATTGAACCAAGGACATAAGATATGCCCGCCGAGCTCGACGCCATCGACATGAAAATCCTGGAGCTGATGCAGCGCGACGCCTCGCTCTCGACCGCCGAGCTCGCCGAGCGCGTGGGCCTGTCGCAGTCGCCCTGCTGGCGGCGCATCCAGCGGATGCGCGAGGAGGGCTACATCAAGGCGCAGGTGGTGATCGTCGACCGCGAGAAGTTGGGCTTCAAGATGCAGATCTTCGCCCAGGTGAAGATGACGACGCTGAGCGACGAAGACCGCGCGAAGTTTCACAAGGCCATCAACGACATCCCCGAAATCCTTGAATGCTATACGGTTTTCGGCGAGATGGACGCCATGCTCAAGATCCTGGCGCCGGACGTGATCTGGTATCAGGACTTCATCTTCTCGACCCTGCTGAAGCTGCCCGGCGTTATCGACGTCCGCTCGATCGTCACCCTGACCGAGTCCAAGAGCACCACCGCCATCCCGATGCGGGCGCGCAAATTCCGCTGATCGCGGAGCAGGCGCATGACTAATGCAGAGCCGGAGCCGGTCACCGCATAATCCTCGCCGCCGCGGCGACCTTCGCCCTGGAGAACGACAAGAAAATCCGCCGGCTGGCGCCTAGCGTTTCCAGCACGGCCGGATCTGGCCGCAAGAGTGCGAGATCACCATGAAGCTGACGCGCCGCGCCCTCGTCGCCGCCGCCGCCGCCGGCGGCGCCATGGCCCAGTCGGCCGCCGCGGCGGCCCCGGCGTCCCCCGCCCCGGCCCGGCTGCCGGCCAAGGACGCCTTCGCCAAGATGCCGTTCACCTATCTGGACGCCGGCTCGACCCACCCGATGCCGCTCGGCGCGCGTGCGGCGCTGGAGGAGTACCTCCGCTACAAGAGCCAGGACGGCACGGTATCGAACTACAGCGTCGGGGCCAAGGAAACGGCGATGATCGCCAAGTTCGGCGAACTGGTCGGCGCTGCGCCGGACGAGCTGTCGCTGATCCAGTCCACGACCATGGGCGAGAACCTGGTGATCCGCGCGCTGGGCATTCCCGAGAGCGGCGGGCGCATCGTCACCGACGCCCTGCACTTCTTCGGCTCGTTCTACACCTATGGCGAACTCGGCAAGGCCGGCATGGATGTCGTCACCTTGCCGATGACCAAGGACGGCCGCATCGACATGGGCCAGATGGCCGCCGCTGTGAACGACCAAACCAAGCTGGTCTCGATCAGCGCGGTCTCGACCACCAACGGCTTCGCGCACGACCTGAAGGCGGTCTGCGACCTGGCCCACGCCCACGGCGCCTACGTCTATGTCGACATGGTCCACGCAGCCGGGATCAGCCCGATCGACCTGCGCGCGGCCGGCGTCGATTTCGCCGCGGCGTCTTCCTACAAGTGGCTGATGGGCGATTTCGGCCTGGGCTTCCTCTATGTCCGCAAGGAGATCCAGGACAAGGTCAAGCGGCCGTGGTGGGGCTACCACCAGGTCAACGCCTTCAAATCCCACGTCTTCCCCTATGACGAGCCGGGCCCCGGCGCCGCCACCTACGGCATGTCGCCCGACGCGGCCGGCAAGTTCGCCATGGGCACGACCTCGTGGACCGGCGTCGTCCAGCTCGACTATTCGCTGGGCCTGATCAAGGACCTCGGCGTCCCGGCCATCGAGGCCGCGCGCCAGCCGCTGATCAGGGCCGTCCAGACCGAACTGCGCGGCCGCGGCTACCAGCCGATGACCCCGCTGGACTCGCGCACCGCCCTGGTCGCCTTCGCGCTCAAGGACGCCCGCGCCAAGCTCGGCGACCTGATGAAGGCCGCCAACATCCGCCTGACCGTCTCGCAGAACCGCTTCCGAGTCTCGCTGGCGGTGTTCAATGACATGAACGACGTCGACCGACTGCTGTCGGCGCTGCCACGGACCCCGCCCGCCTGATGAAGACCAAGACCCTGCTGGCCGCCGCGGCCGCCCTGGCGCTCGCGACGAGCGCCGGCGCCCAGACCGCGCCCCCGGCTCTGAACCTGACCCTCGCCCCGCACCAGACGTCCGGCGCGGTCGACAAGGTAGGAGTGACGCTGAAGCTGCAGGCCCCGAACGCCAAGCCGGGCGAACCTTTCCTGCGCCTGCCGATGGTCTTCGCCTCGGTGAAGACCCAGCAGTACGAGGCGGCCCAGATCGAGGTCGTCGACGCCAAGGGCCCGGTCCCGCTGGTCCAGAAGGACGACCCGGTCGACCCGTCCAACTTCATGTATTTCCGCCGCTGGCAGGTCGCCCGCGCCACCGAGGGCGACGTGAGCGTCCGCTACGAGGCTGCGGCCGAGGCCTTCCGGCCCAAGCTCGGCTCGGGCCCGCCGTTCGACCTGCGGCCCGAGGCCGGCGGCCTGAACGGCGCGGGCGTGACCTTCCTGGCGCTCCCCGACACCGGCAAGCCCTACAGCCTGAGCCTCGACTGGGACCTGGCCGCCATGCCTACAGGCTCGCGCGGCGCCCAGAGCCTGGGCGAAGGCCCGCTGAAGCTGGTCGGCCCGGTCGAGCTGCTCGCGAACACATTCTACATGGCCGGTCCGCTGAGGAGCTATCCGGAGGCCTCGAGCGGCCAGCCGTTCGCGATCTACTGGCTGGGAACTCCGCCGTTCGACGTACCGGCGGTGGCCAGCTGGACCGAGAAGGCCCGCATCGCAATCGCCACCTTCTTCGGCGAGTCCGACAAGCCCTACCGCGTGTTCTTCCGCCACAATCCCTATCCCGGGACCGGCGGCGCCGGGCTGATCAACTCGTTCATGTCGGGCTTCGGCGACGAACCGGCCCCGACCGTCGAGGGCATGCGCCATCACCTGGCCCATGAGATCGTTCACAACTGGCCGGGCGGCCTGGACGGCCCGAACGGCGTCGTCTCCTGGTACGGCGAAGGGCTGGCCGAATTCTATTCGGCGACCATCCCCTGGCGCGCGGGCCTCATTTCCACCGAAGATTTCCTGACCCAGATCAACGAGCGGGCGCAGAGCTACTACGGCAATCCGGTCAACACCGCCACGGCCGAGGGGATCGCCGCCAAGTTCTGGAGCGACACCCGCGTGCGCAAGCTGCCCTACGACCGCGGGGCCTTCTACATGGCCATGGTCGACGCGCAGGTGCGCGCCAAGTCGGGCGGAAAGCGCCGGCTGGACGACCTGGTCAAGGCGATGCTGGCTCGCCGCGCCGCCAGCCAGTCATACGACACCGAGGCCTGGCTGGAACTCGTCGCGGCCGAACTCGGGCCGCAGGTCCGCGCCGAGCACGCCGCCATGATGGCCGGCAAGCTGCTAGTCCCGCCGTCGGACGCCTATGGTCCCTGTTTCAAGCGCGAGGCCGCCAGCTTCCGCGCATTCGAGCTCGGCTTTGACAGCGCCTCGCTGACCGCCAGCCCGCGGATCGTGAAGGGCCTGGTCGCCGGGTCTCAGGCCGCCGCCGCCGGCGTCCGCGACGGCGACGAGGTCACCGAAGCGGTAGTGCTGGACGCCGTCCAGGCCAAGCCCGAGCAGACCATCACCCTGAAGATCCGCCGCGAAGGCCGCGACCTCGCCATCACCTACCTGCCCCGCGGCCAGGCCCAGGACGGCTACCGCTGGGCCCGCGTTCCTCAAGTGCCGGACAATCAATGCGCCATCTGATTTCGGCGGGCGCCGCCGCCCTGCTGCTCGCCGCCGTCGCGCCGCCGTCGCTGGCCGCCCCCGACCCCGCAGCGGCGATCGCCGCGCCGCGGGCCTACGCCAGCGACCACGCCGGCGTCTTCATGGGCAAGAAGGTCGCCTACCGCACGACGCTGCAGGAGACGATCCTGAAGGGCGCCAACGGCCAGCCGGCGGCCAGCCTGTTCAGCTTCTCCTATGTGGCCAAGGGCGCGAAGACCGACCGCCCGGTCGTGTTCGTGTTCAACGGCGGGCCGGGCTCGTCCTCAGTGTGGCTGCACATGGGCATGCTGGGCCCGCGCCGCATCGCCATGGCCGACCCGGTCAAGCCGCCGACCGTCCCGCCCTTCGCGCTGGAGAACAATCCGTACTCGCTGCTGGACGTCGCCGACCTGGTGTTCATCGATCCGATCGGCACCGGCTACAGCCGCTTGCTGCCCGGCGGCCGGGCCGAGGACTTCTACGGCGTCACCCAGGACGCGCGCGCCACCAGCGAGTTCATCCAGGGCTGGCTGACCGCCAACGGCCGCTGGAACTCGCCGAAGTTCCTGATGGGCGAAAGCTACGGCACGGTCCGCGCCTCGGTCGTGGCGACCAACCTGATGGGCGGCCCGATGTCGCCGGCCGGCGCGCTGGGCGCGACCACCCTCAACGGCGTCATCATCCTGGGCCCGTCGTTCGACATGAACCGCGGCGGCGGGGCCGGCGACGATCGCGCCGCGCTGGCCAGCCTGCCGACCATGGCCGCCACCGCCTGGGTCCACGGCAAGGCCGCCGCGAGCTCGGCCGAAGGCGCCGCCGAGGCCGCCCGCAAGTTCGCCCGCGAGGTCTATCTGCCGGCCCTCTATGCGGGCGAGGACCTGCCCGCCGCCGACAAGGCCAAGGTCGCCGAGGGGCTCGCCGCCCTGACCGGGCTTTCGGCCCGGACCTGGCTGGACGCCGACCTGCGCATTTCGCTGTCGAAGTTCGGCGAGCTGCTGCTGAAGGACCAGGGCCTGCAGATCGGCGCCTATGACGGCCGCTACACCCTGCCGCTGGCCGCCAGCGCCGGCGATCCGGTCGCCGACGACCCGGCCATGGGCCAGTACACGCCGTCCTTCGTCGCCGGCATCAACGACTATGTCGAGCGGGAGCTGAAGGTTCGCGCCCCCTCGACCTACCAGGCGATCGCCTTCACCGAGGTCAATTCGCGCTGGAACTGGGGCCCTGGCCCGCGCAACTATGCCGAAGACCTCGCCACCGCCATGCGTCGCAACCCCTCGCTCGGGGTGTTCACCGGCTCGGGCTACTACGACCTCGTCACCACCTTCGGCGCGCTCGAGAACGTGGCGCGCCACTCGGGCCTAGCGCGCGAGCGGCTGACCATGAAGGTCTATCCGTCCGGACACATGCCCTACCTCGGCGACGACAGCGCCCAGCTGTTGGCCGCCGACATCCGCGTGTTCCTGGCCGAGCGATCGCGCCCCTAGGCGAGCAGCCTCCGAACCGAGGCCTCCAGAACCTGGCGCGCGCGGGCGGGGCTGAGCCCCTGCTCGCGCCGCAGCCTCGCCCAGCTTTCCCAACTCAGCAGCAGGTCGAGGGTCTCGACCGTCAGTGGGTCGACCTGCGGCGGCAGTTCACGCACCAGGATCATGCGCAGCGCCGCCACTAGCCGTTCGCTGCCGGCCTCGAGGAACCGAGAGCGGTGACGGAGGACGTCCGAAGCGCGCTTGAACGGGGCGATCTTCTCGAACACCGCCGCGCGCCGGGCGACCAGTTCGACGACGCGCTCACGCGGATCAGCCGACTTGAACGGCCGGTCGACCGCGGCCTGCATCATCTGCTCGATCGCCTCAGACATCTCCGAATAGAGGCTGTCCATGTCGCTGAAGTGCCGGAATACGGTGCGCAGGCCGACGTCGGCGCGCTCGGCGACCTGCTCGGCGCTGGGCGACACCTCGCCCTCCTGGATGATCTCCAGCATGGCCGCAACGATCCGGGCGCGGTTGTCCTCGCCCCGCCGCCGCCGTCCGTCCGCCGACCGTTCCTGACTCAAGCGCGCCGTCCCCGCAGTCTCTTTGCGCCCTGACTAAGGCCTGCGGGGGTCAAGCTCCAGGGGTGAACAGTGTTTCGCAGCCCGTCCCGGCCAGCAGGGCGTCGACCAAATCGCGCGCCTCGACGTCGAGCTTGCCGTGAGACTCGCGCAGCCAACGCAGGCATTTGGCCTGATAGGGGAACGGTTGCTGGCTCCACGGCCGCCCCTCGACGCTCGCCTCGACCTCGGCCGCGCCGGCCATCACCGCCTGCGCGTTGGCGAGCATCACCGGGACGTAGCCGCGTCCGATTTCGGCCAGCAAGGGCGCCAAGGTCGGCGGCGGCGCGGCGGGGTCGATCCAGTCCTCCTGGTCCGGCTCCAGGCCCGACAGGTCTTCCATCAGCCCGACCCAGGCGGCGACGCGCGGCGCGGCGCGCAGGGTCAGGGCCATGGGCGTCGGATCGAAGGCCGCCAGCTGGGTCAGCTGTCCGAACACCGCGAAGTCCCCCGCTCCCGGCCGGCGGCCGAGCAGATAGGGCCAGTGGCGCAGGTGCGCCTCGAACGCCGCCAGGAACCGCTGATAGCTCGCCTCGATCAGCGGCCCGGTGACCGAGTTGGAGCCGACATAGCGCAGGCGGCCGATCTGGCGCTCGGCGAAATGCCGGCCGCGCGCAGCCAACTCCTCGTCGGGCACGCAGAAGCCGCGCCAGCACGGCAGGATCGCCGCCGCCTTGGCGATGTCGGCCTCATAGGCCCAGCGGTAGTGGAACATGGCCTTGGTCAGCCACTCGTCGGCATAGTCCTCGATCAGCTCGTCGAGGAAGGCCAGGGCCGGGTCGTCGGGGATCAGGCTGCGGCCGCCATGCTCGCGCTCCAGCCGGCGGATGATCGGGCTGGAGTCGGTCACCGCCGCCAGCTCGCCGTTCTTGTCGGGCAGGTAGAAGGTCGGCAGCAGCGAGACCTTCGGCTGCGGCAGGCCGGCGAGCGCCGGACCCGACGCCGGCAGGAAGCGGTAGGGAATGCGCCGGTAGCGCAGCACCGCCAGCATCTTGCGGGTATAGGGCGAACCGGGCGCGCCGGAGAGCGCAATGGGGTCCTTCATCTCGAACTCCTCCTATTGGAAGATCGCCAGGCGATTAGTGTAGCCGATCTCGTCGCTCCCGGCCGGCAGGCTGATCAGGTCGCCGTCGTGCCCGACCCGCAGTTGGCCGGAATAGACCTTGCGGGAGTCGCCCAGGAACGGCCCTTCCAGCGCCCGGATCGGCAGAGGCGGGATGATGTGGGTCAGCAGCAGATAGCGCGCGCCCGCGCGCTCGGCGATCCGCGCCGCGTCCTCCGGAGCCGTGTGATACGACAGGATATCGTGGGTGATGGCCGTCAGGTTCGTGCGCCCGTGCTCGGCGGCGGCCCGGTTCTGAATGGCGACCAGGTTGGGGGCCAGCGCTTCATGCACCAGAACGTCGGCGTCCTTGGCGGCCGCCTCGACCCGCGCCGAGACCGAGGTGTCGCCGCTGATCACCACGCTGCGGCCCTTGTAGACGAACTTGTAGCCGACCGCCGGCTCCACCGGCGCATGCTCGACCGGGAAGGCGGTGACCTTCAGGTCCGGGGTCTCGATCAGCACCACGTCCGGTCCGTTGCGCGGCGCCTCGAACGGATGGGCCGTCCCGCCGAACCCGCTCGGCGGGGTGACCTTTTCACCGTGGTGGGCGATGCGGAACCCGCGGTCGATCAGATAGGCGTCCTGGAACCCCGCCACGACCTTGTCGACGCCCAGTGGGCCGTAGACCGGAACCGGCGCGGTGCGCCCGCCGCCGGCCCAGCGCTGCAGCATCAGCTCGCCCAGGTCGTCGATGTGGTCGGAGTGCAGGTGGGTCAGCAGCACCGCATCGACCCTGCCCGGCGGCAGGTTCATCAGGGCGAGGTTCTTCGTGCCCCCCGCCCCCGCGTCGATGACGAACAGCTGGCGGCCGGCCAGCACCACCGTGCAGGGCCCGGCCCGTCCGGGATCCGGCATCGGCGAGCCCGAGCCGCACAGCCCGACGTGCAGGCCGTCCGGCAGGTCCGAATAGAAATCGGGGGCCATCGCCTTGTCGAAGGTGCGCTCCATCGCCGCCACCGCGATCTGGCCCCGGAAGGCCCAGACGCCGGCCGCCGCGACCACGACGGCCGCCGCTACGGCCAGGCCGATTTTCCATCCACGCGCCATCGCTTTCCTCCCCTGGCTTGACCCGCCCGGAATATAATGACACGCATAGTGTCATTAGTTTCAACGACTGGCTAGCCCCCGAGGCCCCGATGCGGATCCTGCGCACCCCGGACGAACGTTTCGCCGCCCTGCCCGACTGGCCCTATGCGCCGCGCTATCACGAGATCACGAATGCGGACGGTACGGCCCTGCGCCTGCACTATGTCGACGAAGGCCCACGCGACGGCGCGCCGGTCCTGCTGCTGCACGGCGAGCCGTCCTGGGCCTACCTCTATCGCAAGGTGATCGCCGGCCTGGTCGCCAAGGGCTGCCGGGTGATCGCGCCTGACCTCATCGGCTTCGGCCGCTCCGACAAGCCGGCCGACCGCGCCGACTACACCTACGAGCGGCACGTGGCCTGGATGAGCGCCTGGCTGACCGACCTGGACCTGAAGGGGCTGACGCTGTTCTGCCAGGACTGGGGCGGACTGATCGGCCTGAGGCTGGTCGCCGCCTTCCCCGAGCGGTTCGCCGGCGTCGTCGTGGCCAACACCGGCCTGCCGACCGGCGGCGGCATGACCGACGGCTTCAAGGCCTGGCTCACCTTCAGCCAGTCGGTCCCGCAGATGCCGATCGGCATGCTGATCAACGCCGGCACGGTCCGCGACCTGTCGCCGGACGAGGTCGCCGCCTACGACGCCCCCTATCCGGATGAGAGCTACAAAGAGGGCGCGCGCCAGTTCCCGGCGCTGGTCCCGGTGACGCCCGAGCACGCCTCAGTCGCCGAGAACCTCGAGGCCTGGAAGGTGCTGGAGCGCTTCGAGCGGCCGCTGGTCACCGCCTTCAGCGACGGCGACCCGATCACCAAGGGCGGCGAGGCCCCGTTCCAGGCCCGCGTGCCCGGCGCCCAGGGCCAGCCGCACGTCACCCTGCACGGCGGCCACTTCCTGCAGGAAGACAGCCCCGACGCCATCGTCGAGGTGATCGCCGGCCTTATCAACCGCCGCGGCTAGGGAGCCTGCCCATGAACGTCGTCAACGCCGTCTACCCGCCCCACGAACAGGCGATGGAGTTCTTTGGAAGCGCCGAGGACGGCCCCTTCGTCATGGTCAACCTGCTGAAATTCAAGCCCAGGGCGGAGTACGCCGATGGCGCCGACGGCCATCTGACCGGAGCCGAGGCCTATGCCCGCTACGCCGATGAGGTGCGCAAGCTGGTCGAGGGTCTCGGCGGCAAGGTTCGCTACGGCGGCCATGTCACCGGCTTGCTGATCGGCGAGGTCGAGGATCTCTGGGATATGATCGCCCTGGCCGAATACCCCTCGCTTGCCGCCTTCCAGCAGATGGCGATGTCGCCGCAGATGCACGCCATCGAGCATCACCGCACCGCGGGCTTGGCCGGACAGCTGAACATCCGCACCAAGCCTGGCGCCGGGTTCTAGGTCCGCGCCCGCAGCGACAACGCCAGGAAGACCAGGGCGAGCCCGGCGCCGACCAGGCTCGCATAGTGCTCAGGCGGATGGTGGCCGCTGGCCGGAGCCCGCAACCACCAACCCTGCAGCGCCATCAGCCCTCGCTCGATCAGCAGCAGGCACAGCATGAGCGGCGTCAGGCTCCGGTAGCGGACGGCCGTCGCCAGCAGGGCCAGGCCAAAGGCGATCTGCGTGGCGCCCTGCCAGGCGAAGACGCCGACCACCACGTCGCGTCGGTCTCCGAGGTCGAGGCCGGCGATCGAGACCGCCCCGCCGTCGGGCAGGAAGCTGTGGATCAGGCCAGGGCCAAGGATCAGCAGCGCCGCCAGGCCGAGCGCCCAGATCGAGACGCGGGCGCCACGGTACTGAGCGTTGGTCGACGGCGGCAGCAGCGCGGTCATCAGTTGTCCCAGAGGATGTATTCGTCGCCAGCCTTCTGAGGAACGCCGCCCGGCTTGTCGACGAACACCGGCCCTTGCAGCAGCGAGGGCCAGATCGGCTTGACGCTCTGGGAGTCCTGGCGGGCGATCAGGTCCTTCAGCGTCTTGACCTTCTCCGGCTGGGCGGCGGCCAGGTCGCGCTGCTCGGTCGGATCGCTGGCCAGGTCGTAGAGCCAGACCTTGTCGCGCGCGCCGTTGACCTGCAGCTTCCAGTCGCCGTCGAGCACGGCCTTGTACTGGCCCGAGCGCCAGAACAGCGTTTGGTGCGGCCGCGCCGGGTTCTTGCCCTGTACGTGCGGCAGCAGGTCGACGCCGTCGATCGGCCGATCGCTCGGCAGCGCCGCCCCGCCCGCCGCCGCGGCGGTGGCGAAGATGTCGATGTGCCCGACCGGATAGCGATAGGTCGATCCCGGCTGGATAGCCCCCGGCCAGCGCATGAAGAACGGGGTGCGCACCCCGCCCTCGAAGAAGGTCGACTTGAAGCCGCGATAGGGCTTGTTGACGTCCGGCAGCCCGACATAGCCGGCCCCGCCGTTGTCGCTGGAGAAGATCACCAGGGTGTTCTGGTCCAGCCCCTCGTCCTTCAGCGCCTGGAGGATCTTGCCGATGTTGGCGTCGAGGTTGCGGGTCATGGCGCCGTAGACGCGCGTGCGGTGGTCCTTGATCTGCGGGAGGGCGTCGTAGTCGGCCCTGGTCGCCTGTAGCGGCGTGTGGATCGCGTTCGGCGCGAAGTAGAGGAAGAACGGCCGGTTGCGGTTGGCCTTGATCGCCTTCACCGCCTCGTCGCCCAGATAGTCGGTCATGTAGCCGCGCGGCCGGAACATCGGCGAGCCGTTGAACTGCACGCCATAGGGCAGGTTCGGCCACAGGAAGCGGTCGATGGCGTCCCAGTCCTGCTTCGAATTGACGACGTTCGGGTCCTTCTCCGGCAGGAACATCGAGCCGCCGGCGATGAAGCCCAGGCTCTCGTCGAAACCCTGATCTTCGGGCCGCGAGCCCTTCTTGCCGCCCAGGTGCCACTTGCCCAGATGGACAGTGTGGTAGCCCCTCGTCTTCAGCACTTCGGCGATGGTGATCTCGCCGGACGGCATGCTGAGTTCGTTGACCGCGGCCGGATTGCGCGCGGTGCTGCCGGGCGGCATGTCCTTGATGCGGTCGGCGAAGAACTTCGGTTTCACGAGCGCGCCGGGCTCGGCCTCGGTGCCGACCATGCGCTCGAAGGCCACCGGGGCCGGCGTGAACTCGAAGCCGAAACGAGTCGGGTAGCGGCCGGTCAGGATCGCCGCCCGCGACGGCGCACAGGTGGCGTTGCCGGCGTAGCCCGCCGCGAACACCACGCCCTGCTGGCCGATGGCGTCGATATTGGGCGTCGGCACGGCGCCGTTGGCCACCCCGCCCCCGTTGATGGTGATGTCGTTGTAGCCGAGGTCGTCGGCCAGGATGAACACCACGTTCGGCGGCCGTTCGCCGTCGGCCGGCGCCTGCGGTCCCTGGGCCCAGGTCACGGCGCGGTTGTCCTCGACCGGCGGCATCTGCGCGCGGGCGACCATCGACAGGATCGTCGTGCGGTTGGCCGCCGCCAGCCCGGCCCCCGCCGCCAGCACCAGCACCGACGCGCCCAGCCACTTCCAACGCCGCTTCATCGTCGCCTCCCGATCTTTTATTGACACTGACCGTGCCATTATATTGATCGAGGGACAACCCCCGGCTCAGGCGCCTCGGGTCCATTGATCCTCTCAATGGCGACGACAGAGTTTTCCCATTGGCCAGGGCGAAATCCTGGGCCTACGCTTTCGGAAGATCGCCGTTACCGGAGAACTTCGACATGGATGACGCATCCCCGCTCAATGACCCGCGCAAGGAACGCGGCGCGCTGCGCTCGCTGCTCGGTCGCACCAATCGGGACTGGTGGCCGAACCACCTCTCCCTGGAGATTCTCCGAACCGACGACCCCATGGGCGCGGACTTCAACTATGCCGAAGCCTTCAAGGCGCTCGACTATCAGGCCGTGAAGCGTGACCTGACTGCGTTGATGACCGACAGCCAACCCTGGTGGCCGGCCGACTACGGCCACTACGGCCCGTTCTTCATCCGCATGGCCTGGCACAGCGCCGGCACCTACCGCACCGGCGACGGCCGCGGCGGCGCAAACTCGGGCCAGCAACGGTTCGCGCCGCTGAACTCGTGGCCGGACAACGGCAACCTGGACAAGGCCCGCCGCCTGCTTTGGCCGATCAAGCAGAAGTACGGCGCCAACCTCTCGTGGGCCGACCTGATGATCCTGGCCGGCAACGTGGCCATCGAGTCCATGGGCGGCCCGGTGTTCGGCTTCGGCGGCGGCCGCGCCGACGTCTGGGAGCCCGAGCGCGACGTCTACTGGGGCACCGAAGAGCTGTGGGTCGGCCAGGAAGGCAACGAGACCCGCATCCAGCCTGAGAAGAACATGGTGCTGGAAAGCCCGCTGGCGGCGATCCAGATGGGCCTGATCTACGTCAATCCGGAAGGCCCCGGCGGCGTGGCCGACGCCTTGGCGTCCGCCCGCGACATCCGCGAGACCTTCCACCGGATGGGCATGACCGACGAGGAGACCGTCGCTCTGACGGCCGGCGGCCACACCTTCGGCAAGGCGCACGGGGCCGGCGACGCCTCCAAGGTCGGAGCCGCTCCGGAAGGCGCCGACATCGCCCAGCAGGGCCTGGGCTGGCAGAGCGGCCACGAGAGCGGGATGGGCGACCACACCATCACCTCGGGGCTGGAAGGCCCCTGGACCCCCACGCCGATCAAGTGGGACAACACCTTCTTCCACATGCTGCTCGACTACGAGTACGAGCTGGTGCGCAGCCCCGCCGGGGCCAAGCAGTGGCAGCCGGTCAATCAGAAGCCAGAAGACATGGCGCCCGGGGCCCACAGCCCCGACCGCCGCGTGCCGACCATGATGACCACGGCCGACATGGCCCTGAAGATCGATCCTGGATTCCGCAAGATCTCTGAGGCCTTCCGCAACGACCCGGCCCACTTCGCCGACGCCTTCGCCCGCGCTTGGTTCAAGCTCTGCCACCGGGACATGGGCCCGAAGGCGCGCTACCTCGGCCCGGAAGTGCCAGCCGAAGACCTGATCTGGCAGGATCCGGTCCCGGCCCAGAAAGGCCCGGTCATCGATGCGGCCGACATCAAGGCGCTGAAGGACAAGATCGCCGGCTCAGGCCTTTCCGTGGCCGAACTGGTCTCGACCGCCTGGGCCTCGGCCTCGACCTATCGCGGGTCCGACCATCGCGGCGGCGCCAATGGCGGCCGTATCCGACTGGCGCCCCAGAAGGACTGGGAGGTCAACGAGCCGGCCAAGCTCGCCAAGGTTCTCAAGGCCTATGAAGGCATCAAGGCCGGGTTCGACGGCGCCAAGACCGTCTCGATCGCCGACCTCATCGTCCTCGGCGGCTCCGTCGGTATCGAAAAGGCCGCCGCCGCCGCCGGTTACAAGATCGAGGTTCCGTTCACGCCGGGCCGCACCGACGCCTCGCAGGAGCAGACCGACGTCGAGGGCTTCGCGGTTCTTGAGCCGCGGGTCGACGGCTTCCGCAACTATTTGCAGGTGGCCTTCAACGTCCCGACCGAAGAACTGCTGGTCGACCGCGCCCAGTTGCTCGGCCTCTCGGCCCCGCAAATGACCGTGCTGGTCGGCGGGCTGCGGGTGCTGGGCGCCAACACAGGCGGCAGCAAGCACGGGGTGCTCACCACTCGGCCAGGCCAGCTGACCAACGACTTCTTCGTCAACCTGCTGGACATGAAGACCGCCTGGAAGGCGATCGACGGCCACGGCGACGAGCTGTTCCTCGGCACGGATCGCCAGACCAAGGCCGAGCGTTGGACCGCCACCCGCACCGACCTGGTGTTCGGCTCCAACTCCCAGCTGCGCGCCCTCTCCGAGGTCTACGCCTCGGCCGACGCGGGCGAGAAGTTCGTCAAAGACTTTGTCGCGGCCTGGACCAAGGTCATGAACGCCGACCGCTTCGACCTCGCCTAAGTCTGAGCGCAGCCGGGCCGCTTCGCCCGGCTGCGCGTCAGCCCGTCACCGGGCCGATCAGGCCCCGCCCCGCCAGTGCACGCACAGGCAGACTGCTGCGACCTTGTCGGGGTCGCTGTCGCGGGCGACGAGGTCGCGGTCCACGGCAATAGAGACAGCGCGCAAGAGGCGGCGGCGGGGTCCAGACGGACCCGCCCGCGTGAGCGGCGTGGCGTGGGGGCCGCTTTCAGTATGTTGAATGGGCGCGCAGCCGCGCGCCGGCGCCGCCTAGCCCGGCTGGCTTACTCGCGGGCCCAGCGCCAGGCGGCGAAACCATGGCGATCATCGAATCGAGCAGTGCCGTGATGCGGGCGGGCTCGAAGCGATCAGCCTCGATAGGCAACAACATCATCCAGCCGTCGCCCATGGCGCTGAGGTGGTCGGCCAGCAGCTCGGCGGGGATGTCGTTCCGGATCACGCCGCGCTGCTGGCCCTCCTCCAGCATGGTCGCGAACCGCCGACGATAGCGGCCGTAGCGCCGCTGGTAGACCGCCGCGAGCGCCGGGTCGTGCTGCGCATGCGCCAGCAGCTGCAGCCCCGCCACCCAGCCGCCGCCCATGTCGGACCGGGTCAGGTCCAGCCAGCGCTCGAAGCCGGCGCGCAGGTCGATTTGCGCGTCACCCTTACCCAGCAGGGTGTCGAAGACGTCGAAGCGGCTCTCGATCACCGCCGTCATCATCGCCTCCTTGTTGGCGAAATAATAGGTCACCGCACCCGTCGTGCAGCCGGCGCGCTGCGCGACCTTGCGCAGGGACGCCCCCGCGAAGCCCTCCTCCTCGATCACCGCGATCGCCGCGTTCAGCAGCTCCGCGCGCCGGGCGTCCCGGTCGCCCACGGGACGGCCCCGGCCGCGAGGCCGCGCCGGAACCGGGTTTTCAGCCTGCGCCTTCTCTCGAGCCCGTTGGGGGCGGACGGTGTTTTCAACCATGGGCCGAAGATAGCTCGATCTCCCCGCCGTTCAATTTGCAACGGCCGCCCAATTGAATGCGCCCGACTTTTTTATCACACGCGTTCTGATAATTTGCAGACAGCGGCTCTAATTTATGACACCAATTGTTATCTTAATAACTGAGCCACTCCCTCTCAGGGCTGGGCTCAGAAGCCATGACGCCAGGCGCTAGACGCCCGGCGCGAGCGGGTCACCCGGCGCGCACCAGCTCGACACGCCGATTTTTGCTGCGGCCATCCTCGGTGTCGTTGGCCGCCACCGGCTGACTGTCCCCATGGCCGGCGGTCGTAAGGCGATCCTGCGAGATCCCGGCCTTGACCAGCCAGGCCTTCACCGCCGCGGCGCGCTGTTGGGATAGCGTCAGGTTGGCCGCGCTAGCGCCGACATTATCGGTGTGTCCCTCGATCTTCAGCTTGAGCTCGGGATGGGCGGTCAGCATGTCGCGGACCTGGGTCAAGACCGGCTCGGAGTCGGCGCTGACGACGGCCTTGGCGGTCTCGAAGTTGACGCCATAGACCGCAATGCGGCCATCGGCGGCGAGCCCGGCGTAGAGCTTGGACGCATCGACCGCATAGACCTGCTTCATCTGTTCGGGCTCGACCACCACCACCCGCGAGACCGGCTCGCCGACATTCGGATCAATCAGGATGTTCACATAGAGCGCCGGCTGGCCGCCGCGCTCGAGGGTGAACGCGCCGAACAGGGCCCCGTCTCGCGCCGTCTCCATCGACGGCAATGCAGCGACCTTGCCGCTGACCACCACCGTAAAGCCCTCGGCCTTCAGCGCCGTCTCGTAGTTGCGCATCACCTGCAGGGCCGAGACCCCGCCCTGGTGGATGTAGAAGGTCTTGTAGACCCGCCCCTCGACCTCCTTGCGGACGATGGCCGGCTTGGGCGTGGGCTTGTAGCCGACCACCAGGTCGGTGGCGTCGAACTCCTTCTCGTCGTGGCTGTCGATCAGGGCGCCGGGGTAGTGCTTCACCACCGGGTGTTCCTTGAACGAGGCCGGATCCATCTGGGCGTAGGCCGGAGCGGCCGCCAGGCAGAGCGTCAGCGCCGAAGCCGCCGCGGCGAAGGGCTTGGAAAATCTCATGGACCTTGTCTTTCTGCTGAGCTGTCGGGCAGACGTGCAACGTGCTGCCGCGCGACGGACGTTCGGGGTCAATCCGGCTTGGTGAGGGGGGCGAGGTAGGCGTCGTCGCCCGGCTCCGGCACCAAAGGCGCGAGGTAGGCGTCGTCGCCCGGTTCCGGCACCAGCGGAGCCAGATCCGTATATGGCTCGGAATCCACAGCCGGCGGCGGAGGCGGAGGGGACGCTGGCTGCGCGCTGCCGGTGGTGCTTTCGCGGCCGGGCGACGTGACGACACCCCGGCTTATCGCCTCAGCTTCCTCCCAGCTGATGTAGGCTTTCGGATCGCGTCTGAACTTGAGCTTGAAGGGCCCATAGCCGGCAAAGCCGGGAATGAGTCCCCTCCCCTCGTCCGTAGTCAGTTCGATCGGATAGGCGCGCTCACGCTCCTCGCCTGAGTCGTCGACTTCCTTGGCGATCAGTTGCATCGACCCGTCGGCCATGTGCCGGAATTCGCCTGAGGCGCCGTCACTCGGCTCCTCAGACGGGGGCCGGCCTTGAGCGCGGGTATAGAAGGCGATGCGCGCCGACCGGAGCCCACGTTCGTCCTCATCGACGTCGATCAGGACCCGGTCGACAATGATGTTCGCCCCGGCCGGGCCGACGACAAACGGTGTGTTCAGCGCCCAGTATTCGCAGTTGTACCAGGCGACGGGTCGGCCTTTCACGGCAGGCGGGTGGCAGACCGAACCTTTGCCGGCGCGCCGGAACCAGACCACGCCGGTGATCTGAAAGATCGCGGCATTGATCTGCCGGTCGATGCCGGCGAGTTCCCGAAGGATCGAGCGCATCGCCATCGAGGTAGGCTTGGTCTTCAGTTCAGCCTGCAGTTCCTCACGCCGCCGGGTCAGGTCTTCCAATCTGGCGTGGGCCACGTCGATCGGATCGTTCTCGATGACTTCCCCCGGAGCGACGATCACCACCAGCCGGCTCCAGCTTTCGATCGCCGCTGCGGTGCGCAACTTCACCGCGACGCCGTTGGACTTCGCGTTGGCATAGGCCTCGACCTCGCCGCGCGCGGCGTCGTCTTGTGCGAGGTTCTCGCGCTCCAACTCCTCCATCAGCAGCAGGTGCTTCTCCACCAAGGGAGCAATGTCTTCGGGCGCGAGGGGCGGCGGCACGCTCGCGTCCGCGGGTTCGGCGACGGCCGGCTTGACGGCTTCCAGGTAGTTCTGGATCGGCCGGCTTGCCGACATGCTTGTGCGCTCGGCCACGCCGCGCGCAACGGCGGCCCGGACCACCTCGTCCAACTCGATGTTCATGCGGTCGCTGGCCGTCTGCAGCGAGATCAGGCCGTCTAGCGAGTCCGCGCCGGCGGCGCCGATCTGCGCTTGCGCGGCGGCCAGGTCGGGCGCGGCCATGGCGGCCGAAACCAGCGTAAAGGCCGTCAGAAGGATCTTGGAATTCACCCGATCAGGCCTTCGGACAACTCAGCTGCTCGGCCTGGGCTCGGACATCCTTGAGCCGGGCCTCGGCCTTTGCCGAACTGGCCGCCCGGCCGTCGCCGCGGACCTTGTCCAGGCCCGAGGAGGCCTGCTGATGCAGGGCGCTCTCGGCCTCCTGGGCGGCGTACTGTCCGAGCCGCCCGCCGCCGACGTCGATCCCCGGGGCGTAAATCAGGGCCCGGCCGGCCATGCCGGCCAGCAGGCCCGCCCCCTTCTTGGCGCGCGCCGCGCCGATCTGGTCGCGAAGGTCCGCGGCCTCGGCGGCCAGCTCCGCGCAGCGCTTGGCGTTCGCGGGATCAAGGCCGGCCGGAGCGGCATGGGCGCCGACCGCCGCGAGCGCGGCCAGCGCGAAGACTGAGTGCTTGAACATGGATGGTCCCCTTTTGCGGGACCTCTTAGAAATTCACCGCCCTGGATACTTCCCCCACGTGGTGGAAGGCGCGGGAGCGGCCGCGACCTATCTCGGCTGCGGCGCCGATCGGGGCGCCGCAGCCCCGGAGGTCCTTGCATGTCCCGCCTAGTTTCCACGATCGCCGCCCCCCTGTTGGCGGCTCTGGCGTCAGCCGCTGCGGCCGCGCCGCTGGAGGGGCCGCTAACCAACCAGTCGGCTGTGCTCAGCTATGAGATCGAAGTCACCGGGACGTCCGGCGGCAAGCCGCTGCACCAACGGCTGATGGTCGAGACGCCTGTCTTCGCCCGCGAGGCGGACGCCATGAACCCGCTGGCCCGCGATTTCACCGAGGGCCAGAACCAGGAGATCGCCGAGATGTCCGCAGCGGTGAGCAGCGCCGGCGACGGGACCGCCGAGATGCTGGAGGCCAACCGGCTGCTGGAAGCGATGATGGGCGCCTGCAACGGCGACGAACGCCCGGCCTGCGTCACCGCCAGGGCGCGCTACCAGGCGCACGAACAGCGCATGGCCGAGCACGGCGCCCAGGCCGCCGCCGCCCAAAGCGCCGTCGTCCGGCGCGACGACGACAACCACCGCTTCCTGACCTTCGCGGCCGGCGAGAACGGCGGCGGCTGCGGCGTGGTCCGCTACGAGCACCAGGTGGGCGAGCGCCGCATGGCCGGCGTCTATCCCGATCCAAACTCGCCCGAGGCCGGACTGGTCGCGTGCCAGACCATGGCCGTGCTCGACCGCCGGGACGGCGCGATCGCGCTGCAGATGTCGCCGGCGACGATCAAACTCGACGGGGCCCGGATCGTCGACCTGCAACGCCTGCAGGGTGTGGGCGACCTGGAATTCGGCGCGCTTCGCATGTCGATCCGGATGCCCCCGCAGCCGACCGCAGGGCCGGACAAGGACTACGCCGGCGCCCGGACTTACCAGGCGGGCGGCTTCAGTTACACGATCCGTTGGCGCCTGAAGCGCGGCTGAGCCATCCAGGCCCAGCCGCCGGCCGCCTCAGTACTTGAGCAGCCGCCCCGTATCGATGCTGCTGGCTAGGCCCACGATCTGCTCGGGCGTGACCTCGCCCCCGACGATGCCGACCAGCACGCGGCCGACCCTCACCTGCAACACACCGCCGCGGCCGGGCGCGTCGTAGATCAGGTAGGCGTCCAGTCCGTTGACCTTGACCAGCGAGGTCACGAACTGCGGGGCGAAGGGGTTGGGCCCCAGCGGCCGAGGATGCTCGAACCGGCTGGGCATGTCGTGCGGGCTGGGATGCGTGAAGGTGATCGACATGCTCCCCGGCGCGCCGGGCGTCGCCGGGCCATAACCCTGGCTCACCATCGGCTCGATGCCGTTCTCATCGTCGGTTTCGCTGGGCGGCATGGTCGAGGTCCAGCCACTCGGCGGCGGCGGCACGAACGGGGTCATGCCGGACTGGGCCGCGCTCGCCTGACCGGCGCCGGCCAGCAGCAGGGCCGACGCCAAGGCGGCCCGCAACAGGTATCGCTTCATCTCGGATCCTCGTCTGGGGCCGCTCACCCGACGCCCTGCTGGACGAAGTCACCGGGTTTCATCCCCGCCGGACACGGCCCGGCGAAGGTGCTTTCAACCACCACGGTCGCCGCGGGCGCGGCCTCCTTCCCATCGGGTCCGAACATCCGGGTCGTAGAGGTCGCGGTGGTGCGGCGGGCCGCGCGCCGGACCTCGCCCGAAACGACGCTGCGCACACCGTCCTGCTCGCAGACCAGTTCGTAGCTGTAGCCGCCGGCTCGCGCCTGGCGGCTGGTGGTGGTGCAGCCCGCGGCAGCCGCCTCGCCCTCGGGCGCGCCGGTCGCGAGGGCGTCCGCGGCCAAACAGGTCTGGTTTTCGCCGAGCGCCTTGCGGCCGTTGACTGTGGTGGTGGTCTTCCAGAGCCCGGCGAGCGGGGCCTCTCCGGCGTCCGCCTTGTCGACGGCGCCGGCGCCTTGAGCCGGAGGATTCTGTGAACAGGCGGCCAGGGCCAGAGGAACGAGGAACGGAAGCAGTCTTCGCATGGGGCTCACCAGATGTCGTTGAGGGACGGCGGGATCGCCGCGCCGCAAGGCGGCCGGGGGGAGGCGCTCGCAGCGAGCCACCCCGCCTGAGCCGGGCGTAGGCCATTGGGGCCCCGCCCGGCTTCCCCCCTCCGGTGGAAGAACCCTGGGCCTTTTCGCTTCCCCTCCCCCCTTGGGGCGAAGCCCGCCCCACCTTCGCCAGACGCAGGGCCTCCAGCCGTCTGATCCCTCGCTGGGGCCGGACGGCCATGACGTCGGCCTCGGCAACCCCGCTTCGATACCGGCGTCTGCAGAATCTCCAGCCGACGCCTCCCGGCTGACAGTTGCCCATTTTTGAGTCGGCGGCTTCCTCGCGGAAGCAGACTTCAGTGGTCGGTTTTTGGCGTCGGTATGCAAAACGGCCGGGCTGGGCGGGCCATAACGTGTCCTTCGCGCCACAAACGGCGGCGACCACCTCACGTAGAGCGCATTGCCACCTTTGGGGGTTTTCAAATCGGATTCGAGTCGCCCTGGTCCGCCGCAACGAAAAACAGTAACCGTTTTGGAGGACCTCATGACCACTCACCTTGGCGGCGTGCGCCGCACGTTTAAGGCAGGATCGCGCTGGCGCGCGCTGCTGGTGGCCGGGGCCTCTGCGACCGCTCTGAGCGCCGTCGCCCCGCAGGCGCTGGCCCAATCGGCCGACACCGATTCAGGTTCGCTGGTCGAAGAGATCGTGGTCACCGCCGAAAAGCGCGACGCGAGCCTGCAGGACGTCCCGGTCGCAATCTCCGCCTACACCAGCGAGAAGCGCGACGTCATGGGCGTCAACACGGTCGAAGACCTAGCCCGTATGACGCCGAGCCTGAGCTATACGAGCAACGACCGCATGTCGGTCCGCGGCATCGGCCGCCTGACCAACGCCATCGGCACCGATCCCTCGGTGGCGCTGTACTCGGACGGCATCTTCTCCAATTCCATGGCCGACGCCTCGACGCCGTCGCTGTTCATCGAGCGCACGGAAGTTCTGCGCGGCCCGCAAGGCACGCTCTACGGCCGCAACTCGATCGGCGGCGCGATGAACATCATCGCCAAGCGCCCGACCGAGGACTTCAACGGCGAAGTCCGCGCCATGGTCGGCAACTACGAATCCTACCGCTTCGATGCGATGGTGCGCGGCCCGGTGGCTGACAACCTGCGCTTCCTGGTGGGCGCATCGATGGAGCGGCGCGAGCGCGGCTTCCTGAACAACGCCGGCTCGGCTGAAGGCGGCGCGACGGCCAACCGTTACACCCTCGAGGCCCAGATCGAGGCCGATCTCGGCGACAACACCACCGCCCGTCTGCGCTACACCAAGTTCGACTGGGACGACGGCTACGGCATCGGCAACACCTTCACCAACAACCTGTCGCCCTACGACACGACGTCCTTCACCGGCGCGGGCACCAGCGCGCTGTACTACAACACCAACTATGGCCTGACCCAGACCAACCCCGGGCTCAAGGATCCGTACACCCAGAACGTCAATTCGCGGAACTACGGCTCGCTCGACAACCACCACCGCCTGCACCTGGACGTCACGACCGACCTCGGCTGGGCGACGCTGAAGTATCTCGGCGGCTACCAGCAGTACGACTACAACACCTCGACCGACTCCGACGGCGCGTCCCGCACCGCGGCGCAGGACATCCTGGTCGATCTCGACGGACCGGGCCCCCTGGCCGCCTTCACCGCACGCGGCGTCTCCACCGACGCGCGCACCTTCTACGAAGAGCGCCAGAGCTGGTTGTCGAACGAGATCAACCTGGCGTCCAACGGCGAAGGCCCGCTGAACTGGATCGTCGGCGTCTACCAGTACTCCCAGACCTACGATCAGCCGCAGGGCATCCAGGTGATGGGCGATGCGGCGATGTTCCAGCCGCTGAGCCTGCAGGGCACGCCGGCGGCGCGTAACGACCGCGGCGCCTTCCTCTATGTGGACGGCCACCTGGAGACGAAGTCCTACGCGGCCTTCGGACAGATCGACTGGGAGTTCGCCGAGAACTGGACCCTGACCGCCGGCCTTCGCTACACCTATGACGAGAAAGACGGCTACGACATCGCCCGCTATGTCGCGCGCATCCCGACCCTGGCGCTCGCCTTCGGCGCCGCGGTTCCGCCGGCCGTCGCCCAAGGCTTCGCCGTCGACGTCACCACCCAGCAGGTCTGCGGCGGCACGACGCTCGCCTCGTGCGCCGCCAACCCGCTGACCGCGGACCTGAAGGCGAATGCGACCGGCGGCCTGCGGCGCGAGCTCTCGGGCGATTGGGACGCCTTCACCGGCACGCTCGGCCTGCAGTGGGAGCCGGACTCCGACACCAACCTCTATCTGCGCTACTCGCGCGGCTACAAGGCTGGCGGCTGGCTGGGCTCCAACGGCCTGTCGCCCGATCCCTACGCCGATCCGGAGTACGTCAACTCCTTCGAACTGGGCGCCAAGAAGAACATCGGCCGTAGCCTGCAGGTCAATTCGGCCCTGTTCTACACCGACTACAAGGGCTTCCAGGCTCCGCTGACCGTGCCGCTGGGGACCATCACGGCGACGCAGTTCCTGAACCTGGACGCGGCCATCTGGGGCCTGGAACTGGAAACCCAATGGGCGCCGATCCGCGAGCTGCAGTTCATCGCGAACTACGCCTATCTCAACACCGAGATCAAAGAGGGCTGCTGCTTCGTCGACACGGTGGACCCGCTGGCCACCGCGTCTGGCGCACGGCCTGTCGGCCCGGCCACCAACGGCCGCGTGCTGCAGTCGCTGGTCGGCAACGACCTGCCGCTGTCGCCGCACCACAAGCTGACCCTGGGCGCCACCTACACCGTGGACTTTACGCCCGGCTCGCTGATCTTCAACGGCACGGCGACCTATGTGGACGACCAGCAATCGGGGCTGTTCAACAACCCGATCTATACCGCCCCGTCGTTCACGACCGGCGACGTGCGCGTGCTCTGGCGCGACGCCGATCGCCGCTACACGGTGATCGGTTTCGTCAAGAACGTGACCGATGAAGTCGGCTTCGGCAGCTCGGTGCCGAGCCCGACGGCGCCCACCGCTGTCGGCGCGCGCCGCCAGGTGAGCCTGATCTATCCGCGTACCTACGGGCTGGAGCTGCAGTACCGCTTCTAGCGTTCAACGGGGCCGCCAGATCGGCGGCCCAGCATCTTCCGACGCCCAACGCCCCGTTCCGCGTACGCCTCAAAGAGCCGCGTACGTGACCGGCGACAGCGCACGGCGCCCTTCCCTGTCGCGCGCTTTCCTGCGACTTGGCGAGCAGCCTGACTGCTCGCCCTTTTTTTTGCTAAGCTTGGCTCCAGCGGTCCTCAGGCATCCATGCCTGCAGCCTCGCCGCCCGTCCTCACGGACGATCGACTGTCTCTGCCGGCTGAAGCGGCTGGATCAGAAAGGATGCGCCGGCCAACAGGTCTGCGAAGATCTCACGAGGAATACGGCGGTCGGGGTAGGATGCGGCCATATTCGCGATCCCACGGCCCAGCACCCACACCGCTCGCGCGGCGTTTCGCCGGTGCTGGCGCGGGAAGCGCTCATCGGCCTCCACCGCGGCGCAATACGCCTCAAGCGTCGCCTGTTCGGCTTGCCGCAGATCAACCGAGCGGGCCATCAGCCGTTCGCTGAACATCAGGGACAGCAGTTCCGGCTGTTCCTCGGCGAACATCAGGAACGCGTTGGTCGCCGCGCTCATCGGGCTGGTGAAGTCCAGGACCTGCCCGAAGTGGATCATGTCGCGCCGCAGATCCTCGAACCCCTGGATCGCCAGGCTCGTCAGCAACTCGTCCTTGCTCGCGAAGTAGTAGTAGATCGAGGCGATGCCGACCTTTGCGTGATCGGCGATGTGCTTCAGGCTCAGCCGGTCATGACCGATGGCCGCGAGAACCTCGGCGGCTGAGGCCAAGGTCTTGCTGCGGAGCGTATCGATCTGGTGTTGGTGCCGCCGCTGAGCGCCGGCGCGCTCGACCCCATGGACGAAGTCCGGGAGATACATGCCGATCGCGCTCGGTAGGATCTGCGTGGTCAACTGTCTTCCTCCTTGCCCGCTCTTTTTGCTTCGCTCGGAAGCGCAGGCTTTGCCGCGCCCGGGCTTGAGACTCGCCCGGGTCGCTTGCGCGGCATCAATCGGCATTCGGCGACTGTTCGGCAAGACCCGCCGTATGCGTAGCGGGGCGACCGGAGGCAAAGGAGGCCGCCGAGGCCTTCGCAAGGGTGGCCGTGGTCGAGCTCACGGCGGGTCGCGATCTACTGAGGCCTCGGCGGTTGAGCCGCCCTGGGGAGACAATGGCGGCTCAGATCCATGTGGAGCTCCGCCGCCCGTTCCGGATAGACCTATGCGGAACGGGCGGCGCAGAGGAACGCGATCAGTATTCCAGCCGGATCCCGACCCGGAAGGTTCGGCCGTTGGTGTCGTAGAGGCTGCGGTTGGTCTGCGGATAGCCGGGGGTGTTCTCGGCCCCCAAGTTGGCCGGATTGCCGACCAGCACCGGGTCCGTGTCGAACAGGTTCTTGATCGAGATGAACCCCTCGCCCTTCACGCTTGCCACTTCGAAGTCGTAGCTCGCCGAGACGTCCCAGTAGAGCGCGCCCTCAACGCTGTTGTCGTTGATCGTGTAGTACGGCGCGACGCTGGCCGGGCAGCTCGACAGGCACTCTGTGTAGGCGTTGCTGACCTTGCCGTCGCTGATCCCCCGGGCCGTGACGTTGAACGACCAGGGCTCCAGATCGTAGTTGGCTGACAGCCGGTAGATCCAGTCTGGCGTCGCGCTGGTGTTGGCGCCGGCCTGGTCGATCGCGGTCACCCCGTCGTCGGTCACGTTCTCGATATAGTGGGTGAACATGGCGCGCAGGACGAGGTCGCCGGCGCCCCAGGACGCCAGATCGGCGAGGCTGGTGCGGTACGAGGCCTCGATGTCGAGCCCCTTGGCGGTCATGCTGTTGAGGTTGTCGTAGTAGAGATTGATGGTCTGCAGCACGCCGGCGCCGTTGAACACCAGCTGGCTGCAATACGAGGCCACCTTCTGGATGTAGCAGTAGTCGGCGACCTGCTGGGCGGTGACGAAGCTGATCACCCCGTCGACCTTGATGTCGTAGTAGTCGATCGAGGCCTGCAGGCCCGGGATCCAGCGCGGCGAGACGACCATGCCGACGCCGTAGCCGTCCGCGACCTCAGGCTGCGCGTTCGGATTGCCCTGCAGGTTCTGCACGAACGGGGTCGAGACCCCCGCGATGTTCACCGAGTTGGAGCGCGCGGTGCCGGCGTCGTAGAGCTCGCTCATGTTGGCGGCCCGGATGTCGCGCGAGGCCGAAGCGCGGAAGTGGATGTCCTCGATCGGCGCGTAGGTCAGGCCGGCCTTCCAGGTCTTGACGGTCCCGGAGGTCGAGTAGTCGGTGAGCCGGAAAGCGCCGTTGAAATCCATGCCCTCGAACAGCGGCACCACGGTCTCGATATAGGCTTCCTTGACGTCGTACTTCCCGCTGGTGACGCGGAAATTGCCGTACTTCCAGCCCGACATGTACTGGGCCTCGACGAAGCCTCCCATCTCCTCGCGACGGAACTCGGCCCCGGCCGCAAGCGAAATCGGGCCGGCCCAGCCCTCGATGCTGTTGGTTGAGAAGTTGAACGCCGCGACGTCCTGGGTGAACTCCTGGTCCCGATAGGGTGTGCCGAGCACGTAGCTCAGGGCCGCCTGGCTGGCCACGCCTTGGCCGAAGCGATTGAGCGGCACGCAGCCGTTGGTCGGGGTGGTCAGGGTCGAGCGGCAGACGATCTGGCCGTTGGCAGGGTTGACCACCGCGTCGGTGGCCAGCGCCAGGCGGGCGTTGTTCCAGGTCGGGGTCAGTTGCTCGTGGGTCGTGGTCTTGCCGTGCTGGTAGTAGGCGTCCCAGTCCACATCGAGGCCGAACGCCTCGAAGTCGCCATTGGCGCCGACCACATAGCGCTCGGTCTCCCGCGACATCTGGCTGCCGGAGGCCGGCATGTCGACATTGCTGGTGCCCATCTGGAACGAAGTGATCCCGAGCGCGGTCATCTGGTTGCGCACGGCGGTGGGCAGGTAAGCGTTGTCCCGCTGGATCACGATCCCGGTCTGGGTCGGCTTGATGTAGTAGCTGAGCCCCTCGTACTTGGCCCACGACGCCTGAGCGAAGACCGAAATGTTCGGTGCGACCTCATAGCTGACGCGGCCGAAGTAGCTGCTGCGGTCCTCCTCGGGAATGAGGGTGTTGGACCCCAGCATGTCCGAGATCGAATAGGCCCAGTCGCCGCCGATCATCCACTGACCGGTCGTGGCCCCGTAGGCCAACTGGTTCACCGTGCTGTTGACGCCGAAATAGGTCCCGCGCAGCGCCGTGTTCGTGATCAGGCCGCCGGGCGTGTAGATGCCGATGCCGACATTCTTGGAGGTGATGTAGTAGGGCGCGCCGGCCGACAGGTCGGTGTTGCGCACGGCGAAGTAGCCGCTCTTGTTCCAATCACGATCGATGGTCTGCACGCCGCTCTGGCCGACCCACTCGGCGCTGAACAGAGCATGGCCCTTGCCGCCCGCGAACGGCGCGCCGGCGGTGATGTTGTACTTCCAGTTTTCGCCGTCCCCGTAGGTGGTCTCGCCGTATTCGAGCGACGACTTGAGGCCGGTGTAGTCCTTGTCCAGGATGAAGTTGACCACCCCGCCGACGGCGTCCGAGCCATAGGCGGACGACGCCCCGCCGGTCACGACCTCGACCCGCTCGATCAGCGACTGCGGGAAGGTGTTGGTGTCGACCTGCCCGGTCGAGGCCGAGACCACCGAGCGTTGCCCGTCGAACAGAACAAGCGTCCGGCCGGTTCCCAGCGCCCGCAGGTTGAGCGCGCTGATCCCGGCTGCGCCGTTGCTGAGCGATCCCGACGAGTTGGCCGCCGTGATCGAGCCGGCCACCGAGGGCAGCGTGTTGACGAAATCTGCGATATTGGCCGGCGCCGATGCGGCGATTTCCTGCGCCCCCAGGACGTTGACCGGCGTCGGTGTGTCAAAGCCGTCGCGGGCGATCCGCGAGCCGGTCACCACCACCTCCTCCAGATCGGAACCAGCTGCGGCTTCGTCAGCCAGGGCCGCGGATCCGCAGCCCAGGAGCGCCACGATGCTGACCGTGGCCAACGCGCAACGGCGCGCATTCGACGTCAGCTGGATGCTTTTCGAAAACTTCATCACCACCCCCTCGGATAGATTTTGATAAGTAATTTCGCATCTATGTCGGCTTGTTTACTTCGCCGACTTGGTCAAATTTGAACAAAACGGTCCCGCTCCGCCCAAACTGTCGGCGGATCGCTAAACTTCCGTTCGGATACTTGCGCCTCTTACGGCTATCGCTCAGGCCCCTCGCCCCAACGATGCGGCTCGCGGCGTTTCGCCTCGCCTTGCTGATCTCCCCAGCGCCACCTCTAGTTACCGCTCAATAGTGGCGGTGCGCGGTTGGCGCTTTTGGTCGGCGTCGCCCTCTCCCTAGGCTGGCCGTTCCCTTGCCCGTCGCACGAACTAGATTATCGTCAGACATGGAGCTGTCCGCGGCGAGATGGATTATCTGCGCGAGGAATCCATAATTGCCGCCGTTTTATGCACGGAGAAGCGCCTTCGATGTCGAAATCCGAACACCTTGATCTTGATGACGTGGATTATCGGATTTTGAAGGAGCTTTGCGACGACGGCCGAGCCTCAGACGTCTGGCTGGGCGAGCAGATCAACCTTTCCAGCACCGCGGTAGCGCGACGCCGACGAAACCTCGAAGAGCGTCAGGCGGTGCTCAATTATTCGGCCAATCTCAACATGCCGATGCTCGGCTACAGCGTCGTCGTCTTCGTGGCCATCGAGCTCAGCTCCCAGGCGGAGAAGGCGCTGAACGAGTTCGAGCGCGAAGTGGTGAAATGCCCTTCGGTTTCCTATTGCGGCTTCGTCTCCGGCGACACCGACTTCCTGATCATGCTGAACGTGGCGTCGTTCGAGGACTACGACCGGGTCTATCGCCGGGAACTCTCCATCCTCCCGCACGTGGCCAAGATCCGATCGAGCTTCGTCATGCGGGAGGTCGCGCGGCGCGGCACGCCGCCGATCGTCTTCAAGGACAAGGTCTAGAAAAGCGAAACGGGGAGGCGCTCGTCGCGCCTCCCCGTCTGATACGCCCCGAACTATGGGACCGCGCCGCGGACTACTTTGCCGGCGGGACGGCGGCAGCCGGGTACTTGACGCCGAGCTGATCCAGATAGGTCTTATATTTCTTGGGGTTATAGTAGTACGGCTCCAGCTTCGGCCGCATCTGTTTCATGATTTCGGCGTTCAAGTGGATCGCAGGCATGTCAGTCGCCGCCAGGACCGGATCATACTTCTGATCCTTCAGCTGAACGTTGTTGAAGTAGTCCTTCGCATCGGCGACCAGCTTTGGCGTCGTCACCAGATCGAGGATGGTCAGCGCCACCGCCTTGGAGCCCACCTCCACGCCCTTGTGGGCGATCGGGGTCGCCATCGCCATGGCCGAGGTCACGTTGTGGCCGATCGCATTCGGGATATTGGACGGATAGCGGATGGTGATCGTGGGCGCCGTCCACATGATGTCGCCGATGTCGTCGGACCCTCCGCCCATCGAGGGACCACGCGATTCCGGCGTGGTCAGCGGCGAAACTTCGGTCGCCAGCGGCTCGAGCTTGAAGCCTTGCGTCACCTGCACCGCCTTGGCGAAGGCCTGGTCGTCGGCGGACCACTTCGGCATCCCCACCGCCTTGATGTTGGCGTAGGCGGCTTCGGCCAGCGGCTTGTTGCCGTAGTTCGGCGCTGCATAGCCGAGCACCTTGCGCTCGACCGTCGTGCCGGTGCCCATCGCGGCCGCCTGCGAGATGGTGTTCCCCAGCTCGTAGAGTTCGCGGATCGACTGGAAGGAGTTTTCGCGGAAGTAGTACCAGACCGAAGCCACGCCCGGCACGATATTGGGCTGCCCGCCGCCGTCGGTGATGACGTAGTGCGAGCGTTGGGTCAGCGGCAGATGTTCGCGGCGCATGTTCCAGGCGGTGTTCATCAGCTCAACGCCGTCCAGGGCGCTGCGCCCCGACCAGGGCTGGCCGGCGGCGTGGGCCGTCTTGCCATGGAAGGTGTATTCCACCGAGACCATGCCGTTGTTGCCGGCCGGCCCCCATTGGGTCGAAAAATCCCGGCTGACGTGGGTGAAGATCGAGGCGTCGACGTCCTTGAACAGGCCAGCGCGCACATAGAAGGCCTTGGTCGCCAGCAGTTCTTCGGCGACGCCCGGCCAGACCATCAGCTGCCCGGGGATCTTATTCTTCTCCATCACATCCTTGGCCGCGAGCGCCGCCACGATGATCAACGGCAGGCCGGAGTTGTGCCCTTCGCCGTGCCCCGGCGCGCCCTCGACCATCGGCTTGATGCTCGGATCGCCCGGGTACTGCGATAGGCCCAGCAGGCCGTCGATGTCGCTGCCCAGCGCGATCTTCGGGCCGCCAGCCCCCCAGGTCGCCGTCCACGCGGTCGGAATGCCGGCGACGCCGCGGGTGATCTTGAAGCCGTTCTTCTCGAGGATCCCCGTCAGGTACTCCCCGGTCTTTACTTCCTGAAACCCCGGCTCGGCGAAGCTGAACACCGAGTCCACCATTTCCTGACTCAGCTTGGCGCGCGCCTCGACGCCAGCCAGGGCCGCGCTCTTCATCTCGGGCGTCGGCTCCGCATTGGCGGGAACCGCCGGCAAAGTTATCGCGCTCGCCAGCAGGATCGCCGTCAGCGACTTCGCAGTGTTCTTCATTCTTCGCCCCCACGGGTTGTTGAAATTCGCCAGATCGCTCCGACGAGCCTTGGGACAGGGTTCGACCGACCACGACGACCGCGACCAACGCCCTTGAGCGCCGCCCCAAGCCCCGCCCCTCGACGCCACCGAAACTCAAATCACGCTTCAGCGCCCGTTTTCTTCAACATATTCCGCATTCTTGATGAAAAGCGGCGCGCATACGCACAATCGACACGACAATCACTCACGCCAAGCGCAATGACGCAAAAATCGCGCACCGCCCAGGAAGTGATCGATCTGATGGCGTTTCAAGCAGCGGACTGAGGCCGACCTGCCGCTTTGCTGATCGCACTGGCCCGCACTGGCCGCGGCGCTGGCCGAAACGTCGCCTTTGGGGCAAGGCGCCGTTCAGCCGATCAGGACGCCCGGCCTGGGCGAAACCGGAGCGGTGAGTATCCCCACAGGCGAGCCGCAGCCTTGCAGGTCCAGTTGCGGGCGCTGAAGGCCCTCACCGCGCTCGGCGAGGCGGCGAGCAGGCCCTTCTAGTCCAAGGCCTCCATGCGGCGCACTTCGTCGAGGGACTCCAGCACCATGCGGCGTCCTTCGGCCTCGGCCGCTTCGGGATCGCCGGAGGCGATGGCGCGCGCAATCTTGCGCCAACCGCCAGCCGATCGCCGACGGCGCGCGGCTGAATTCATCGGCGCCCACAGGATCGCCACTTCCCGCTCGAGTTCCTGAGAAAGCTCCGAGACATAGGGCGCGGCCGCCAAGGTCGCGATCAGGTCGGTCAGCCGCCGGCGAGCGCGGATGTAGTCGCCGACCTGGGCGCTCTCGTCGGCGGCCACCTCCGCAAGCACCTCGGCGCCTTCAAGGATCGCCGCCACGAGGGCCGGCGGACGCTGCACGCGCTCGGCGGCGAGGCGCACGAAAAGAGCACCGACCTCAGCGCGCAATCGAAAGTGCGCCTCCAGGGCCTGGGCGTTCATCTGGGCGACGGCGGCGCCGGTTCGCGGCGCGATCACGACGAGCTTTTCACGCTCCAGGCGGCGCAATGCCTCGCGTACCGGGCCACGGCTGCATCCGAAGGCCACCGCCAACGGGGCAGCCTTCAAGGGATCACCCGGCTTGAACTCACCGGCCTGGATCCGTTCGCGCAGCGCACTGGCGATCTGGCCCGGCAGACCCTCCGGCATGCTTTCCGCCAGCGCCGCCAACGGCGCGGTCGAGGTCAGAAATGCTTCCAGCCGTGTCGGCATTCTAAGTCATCCCCAGAATGGCCCGCTGGAGCGAGACGCGCCGGAGAAGGTCAGTCAACCGATCGCCCGCCGCCGGCCGGGCGGCCTCGAGGGCGGACTGCTCCTGGCTCAGGCGCTCCCAGGACGCGCGCCCCCCTCCCATCGGCAGCGCACCGCCCGACGCCTCCAGCAACGGCGACAGTTGGCGCCAAACCCGGTCGACCTCGCTTAGGGGCGCCTCGCGACTGGAAATCACGCTTGCCCCGCGCCGCTCGGGCGCCACCACCGCCCCAAGCGACTGCAGGCGACTGATCGCGTCGCGCGCAGCCGAATGCGTGCAACCGCAGGCTTCGACGATCCATCGTTCCGGCAGCCGTTCGCCAGGACGCAGCACGCCGGCGAGCACCGCCCGCAGCACGGCCTCGACCATCGGATCGAACGTCCCGCTGGCCGCGGGACCATCATGCGCGCCGCCGGACAAGGCGCCTCCTTCAAGCGGCCTTGAGCGGCCATGCGCGATCATCGCCGATTCTTCGTCACCACGCCGCCTCAGGCCAGGAGCGCCTGGACGGCGGCAAGCAGGGCCCGGCCGGTCGTGGCCACATGCTCGGCGTCGACGCACCGCATGTCATCATTTGGCGAGTGATGGAAGCGATGCGCGCCAAGGATTCCGAAGGCGCGAGGATAGCCCGCCGCGAGGATTTCGCCCAGTTCGCCGCCGGCCCCAGCCTCATCGCCATAGACCGCTTCGAGCCCCGGCTGACCGGCGAACGCTGTCCGCAGCGGCGCGACCAACTGCGGCCGCGCGACCAGATAGCGCTGCGGATCCACACTGGGCAGGGGCGCCAAGCGTCCCTCCGCCTCATGCCAGTCCCGCGCCGCGAGCGCCGCGCCCAGATGGACCCAGAGAGCCGTGACGTCCGGACGTGGCGCCAGGGCGCTACGGAGGAACACCTCGCCTCCGTGATTTTCATATTCGTGACCCGAGGTCGCCACGAACGTCAGGTCCAGCGGGCATGCCCGGCTAGCCCAACGCGCCAGGCCCAGCCATGCGGCCACGCCCCCGCCGCGCTCCCCCATGCAGCCAAACCAACCCGACCGGGGGGTTGAAACCACTAGCTCGCGCCCGGCTCCACGGTCCAGGCGCCCGACCAGATTGAAGGCTGGGCGGCGCCCGCTCATGCCCTCGATCCGCAAAGTCGCCCGCTCGCCCCTGGCGGCTGCGGCCGCCAGCAGCTCGCCTTCACGCGATCCGACCGCGAGGATCGGAAACCGCTCGACACCGTCCGGCGCCGCATTCAACGCCAGGGGCTGGCCCGTCGGCCCCTCGGTGACCAGGATAAGGGCGCCGACGCCCTGCCCTAAGGCCGCCCTCACGACCTTGGCGACGGCGCCCGCATGCCGCGTAGACCACCGCCCATAGGGTAGGCGCGCGATGGCGATCGCACCCGTCGCAGCGTCCGCCCCTTGCCCGACTTCAAGCCGGACCAGGCGGGCCGACAGCCCGCCGGCCGGGGTCAACGTCACCGGGGCCTGGACGAGCGCGGCCACCACCTTGTCGCCGAGCGCCAGACTGACTTGCCGTTCCTCGAAGTACGGGACCTCGATGGCCTGTCGACGGACTTCGAAGCCCAGCCCTTGTAGCTCGCGGGTAAGCCAGGCGCCCGACGCCTCGTCACCCGCCCCGCCGGAGGCCTTAAGGCCGAACCCGTCGTAGCGCGCCAGATCGTCTTGGACCTGGCGGGTCGCAAACACATCGCTGGCGCCGGCCATCGCGCCCTCCAGGCTCATGGCGCCGATCCCCGCGCCCAGGATGACATTGCGGCGGGTAGCCATGACGAACTCCTCTGTAGCCGGGGAACTAGGCTTAGCTGCTCAATAATGTCAATAATCGACAATTACATCAGAAAAGGTTCCGCATGCGCACGCAGCTGATCGCCCTCTCCGCCCTGTTGTCGGCCGCCACGCCGGCCCTGGCCGCGCCCCCCGACTGCAAGGCGCTCAGCGCCTACTCGGAGGCCCGTGACGGCCTGAGCCTCCTGGTCCTCATTGACGGCCGGCCGGTGTGCGAGGCCTACGCACAGGGCGCGGCCGCGACAACGCCGCTGCCGCTCTACTCCGGGACCAAGAGCCTCGTCGCGTTGATGGCCGCCGCAGCTGTCGAAGACGGACACTTGTCGCTCGATGAACCGGCGGCCGACACGCTAGGCGAATGGCGCCAGGACCCGGTCAAATCGCGCGTCACACTACGTCAACTGCTCACCATGTCGTCGGGCTTGCCCAGCCGGATCGGCGAAGTCCCAACCTATGCCGTAGCGGTCGCAGCACCGTTCAACGCCGCCCCCGGCGAGCGATTCCAGTACGGGCCCGCGCCATATCAGGCGTTCGGCGAGGTCATGCGCCGCAAGCTGGAGGCCGGCGGCCAGGCCCCCGATCCCCTCGCCTACTTGGAGCGCCGGGTCCTGCAGCCGGCGGGCGCGGTCGCAGCGGCCTGGCGGCGCGGTCCGGACGGCCAGGCCATGATGCCCCAGGGCGCGGCGATGACCGCGCGCGATTGGGCCAAGATCGGCGAGCAGGTGCGCGCTCGCCGCGCCGCCTATCGCGACCTCTTCATGCCCTCCGAGACCAACCACGCCTACGCCGTGGGCTGGTGGCTGCCCAATCCCGGCCCCGGGGCTGTCACGGCGAGTACCGACCTCGGAGATGGCGGCGAGGCCATTCCGCGCGACCTGGTGATGGCCGCGGGAGCCGGCGATCAGCGGCTCTACGTCATCGCCTCGCACAAGCTCGTCGTCGTCCGCCAAGCCCGCCTGCGCGCGGAGAGCCGCTGGTCGGATGCGGAGTTCGTCCGGCTCATCCTCAAAGACCCAATCCCATAATGTCGATTATTGACACTTTTGGGCCTGACGCATTACACGCCTTCCAGTCGCCTGGGAGCGACCCAGAACAATTTGGGGGATGACGTCGATGATCAGCTACAAAGCGGCCGCTCTGGCCTGCGTCAGTGCGATTTCGCTGCTCGCCGGAGAAGCGGCCGCCCAGGCCGAGCGGCAGGAGCCGGCGGAGCTGGGCGAAGTGGTGGTCACCGCCCGCCGCCGCGAAGAGCGCCTGATCGACGTTCCGGTGGCCGCCTCGGTCGTGTCGGCCGCAGCCCTGGTCGACCGCGGCGGCGCGGTCTCCACCGGCGAACTCCTGGCCGGCCAACCCAGCGTGCGCTTCAACAACCTGACCTCATCGATCACCTCCGAGGTCTCGATGCGCGCCTCGTCAACCGCCCGGGCGACCAACGGCGACCCGAGCGTCGGCCTCTATCGCAACGGGGCCTATATTGGCGGCGGGGGCATCGGGGGGCGCAACTTCGCCCGGCTGGACACCTTCGACATCGGCCGCGTCGAGGTGCTGCGCGGCACGCAAGGCGCCCTCTACGGGCGAAACGCTGTCGGCGGGGCCGTCAACATCGTCTCGGCCCGCCCGGAATTCAGCAACAGCGGCTTTGTCGACGCCAAGTACGGGTTTGAAACGCAGCGCGCCCAGGTGCAGGCGGCCCTCAACCTGGCCGCCAGCGACGAACTGGCCTTCCGGTTCGGCGCCGACTACGTGAACCAGGACGACGGCTTCTTCTACAACCCGGTCCACGACGTCCACTTCGACCAGGAAAAGGGCCTTGGACTGCGTGCTCAGGCGCGCCTGGCCAAGGGGCCCGCCGACATCACCCTGCTGGTCGAAAATCAGCAGCTGACCACCCCGACCATCACCTACCAGATCGCCATTCCGGCGGGCTCGCCAGGCTTTCCCGGCGGCTACATCCAAGATCAGTTCAGCTATCCCTGGAACACGGCCCCGCTGGCCAAGCAGAACATCAGCGCGGCCATGCTGTCGGCGGAGGTCGATCTTGGCTGGGCCCAGCTCAGCTCCACCAGCGCATTCAGGGTTCGGGAGTCGATGTATGCGCTCGACAGCGATGGCGTGAACCCACAGGAGCTGGCCCGCGCCCGCGCCGCGGGACAGGTCGGCGCCGCCACGCCCATCGATCCGAACGGGGCGGCGGTTACCGCCGACCGCACTAAAACCCTTAGCCAGGACCTGCGCCTTGCCGGCCAGGTGCTCGACGGCCGCCTCGACTGGCTGGCCGGCGTCGAAGCCATGACCCAGGAGAGCCGCTACTCGGTCACCCTGGCCCGCACGCCCACGACCGCCGCCCCGTCGACCGGCACCGTGGAATCGGCGGTTCAGAACTACGATTCCTGGGCCGCCTACGGCGCGCTCACCTACGATGTGACCAGCGACCTCAGCCTGACGGGCGAATTGCGCTACACCTCCGACGACAAGAGCCTGACCTCGCGGCTGCGCGACCGGATCACCAACCAGCTGACCGGAGGCCCGGCCCGGATCGTCGACGGGACCAGCTCGCCGGAGAACCTCTCCTACAACGCCACGGCGTCCTACCGCCTACCGTTGAACCTCCTGGTCTACGCCAAGGTCGGCACCAGCTACCGCGCCGGCGGATTCAACCGCAATCTCGGCGACCTGCGCCAGCCCGTCCCGATCCCCGTCGCCTATGACGACGAGACCTCGCGCAGCTACGAGCTTGGCCTCAAGGGCGCGCCCCTGCCGAACCTCTACATGGCTGTGGCCGGCTATCGCACCGACCTGACCGACATGATCGCCCAGCTCGACAATGGCTGCCGGGTCACCAACCCCGTCTGTCCGGTCGCCGCCACCGCTTTCCTCACCAATGCGGGCGACGCCCGCTCCTGGGGCCTCGAAGCCGAGCTGACCGCCCGCTACGACCTCGGCGACGGACAACTGCGGCTTTCACTGAACGGCTCGCGCCAGGGCGGCGAGGTGACCTCCGGTCGGTACGCTGGTCTGTCGCTTCCGCAAACGCCCGATTGGCTGGCCTCGGCCGAGGCCAACTACCGCGTTCCGGTCGCCGGCTTCGAGGCGTTCGGCAACCTCGCCTACAACGCCCAGTGGGGCGGCGTGCAGGAACTCAGCACCACCACGCCGAAACTCTCGGACTTCCAGGTGGTCAACGCCCGGTTCGGCGTCGACCTCGGCAAGGTGCAGATCGCGGCCTATGTCGACAACCTCTTCGACAGCGTCTTCATCGTCGCCCAGGACCCGACCATCCGCCGCTACAGCCGCCCACGCGTCAGCGGCCTGCAACTGCGCTACAGCTGGTGAGGGGCCCCGGTCGACGTCGTTTCCTGGCGGGAGCAGCGGCCGCTTTGGCGGCGCCCCCGCCAGCGGCCTGGGCGGCTCCCTCGCCCTTGCGCGCTGCGGCCCGTGAGCTCGCGCTCTACGGGCTGCCGCTTATCGAAATGGCCGGCACGCGAGGCCGGGCTTTCCGCAACGGCCTGATCGCCAACCGCTTTCGCCATGTCCGCAAGCTGACCGACGCTCGTAGCCAGACCGTCACCCAACCTAACAACGATACGCTCTACTCGACGGCCTGGCTGGACCTGTCGGCCGGCCCGGTGCGACTCGCCCTGCCCCGGGCCGGCGAGCGCTACGTCTCGTTGGCGCTGATGGACATGTTCACCAACAACTTCGCGGTGCTTCGGGCGGGATCGGTCCAAGAGGTCATTGTCATCGGTCCGCACGCCCCCAGCCAGCCAGGCGCCATCCGCGCGCCGACCGACTGGGTCTGGGCGCTAGGCCGGACGCTCGTCGCGGGCCCCGCAGACTTGTCCGCCGCTCACCTGGTCCAGGACGGCCTCGTCGCCCAAGGCGCGTCCAACCGCCGCGTCATCGACGCGCCGCTTCGCTCGGCCCCCTGGTCCGAGTACTTCGCAGGCGTCCAGGCGCTGCTGGCCGACACGCCCCCACCTAGATCCGATGGACCTCTGGCAGGTGCGCGCGCCGCCGGCTTGATCGCGCCTGGCGCCTTCGACCCGCGGCGCTTTTCGCCCGACCAGGGCGCGCAGATCGCTGCAGGTCTCGCCGATGCCCTGGAGATCGCGGGCCGCGGCGACGAGTCGGGCGAGCGGCGCGGCGGCTGGCTCTACCCCAAACCGAACCTGGGACGCTTCGGCGACGACTACCGATACCGCGCCCAGATCGCGCTGAGCGGCCTGGCCGCGCTGCCCATCGACGAGGCGCTTTACCTGCGAGCGCTTTCACCCGACGGCCGCGGCGAGATCGATAGCCGACGCCCCTGGAAGCTGACGTTGCGCAAGGGGGCGCTGCCGCCCGTCGACGGCTTCTGGTCGCTGACCATCTACGAGGTCACCCCGCAAGGACAGGCCTTCCTGATCGACAACCCCCTCCAGCGCTATGCGATCAGCGACCGCTCGCCCGAACTCGCCGGCGCCGCGGACGACATCGAAATCCTCATCTCCCCGGCGGCGCCGTCTGGCGGAACCAAGGCGGTCTGGCTTCCGGCGCCGCGCTCCGGTCGCCCGTTCCTGTTGAGCTTCCGCGCCTACCGGCCCAAACCGGCGATGCTCGACGGAGACTTTCTTCTGCCCGAACTCAGGCCGGCCTAGTTCGCTGGCGGCGAGGGGCGCATGTGCTGCGCCCTCGATCGCGTTGCAATGCTGCTCCTGCGACTTGCTCAGCGCGCCAACCGGCGCGGCGCGGCGAGCGAACTCAATCGCGTCGCTGAGCAAGATTTCATCGGCGCCCACCTGGATGAACAGCGGGGGCAAGCTCGCGAGGTCGGCCTTCGCCGGAGAAATCAAGGGATCCTCCGACCTCACCCAAATCGACATCGCCCGCGTGGAGGTGATGCGTGGCCCCCAAGGCACGCTCTATGGGCGCAACGCCAACGGCGGGGTCATCAACTTCGTGACCGAGGCTCCGACGGGCGCATTCGGCGGCCAGGCCCTGGCCAGCTACGCCAGCTACGCCAGCTACGCCAGCTACGACGAAACCCGCCTTCAGGGGGTGGTCAACATCCCAGACAGCGACCGTGTTCGCGCGCGTCTGGTGCTTGACCGCTGGAATCGGGACGACGGCTTCGTAGAGAACGCCACGCCGGGGGCCAGGACGTCGACAAGGGCGATACCCTGTCGGCGCGGCTGCGGGTGAGCGCGGACCTGACCGACGCCCTGCCCCTCGACCTCAGCGCGACAGGCCTGCACGGCTCTGGCCCCACCAACTACTTCACCCTGCACAATCTCCCGACCGCTCAGGCGGTGGCGCTGAACCACTTCCTCGCCGGTGCCGTCGTGCCGCTGGAGCCCCACCGCACCTGCGCCAACGATCCGATCGACGCGAGCCGCAGCTATGCCAGCGGCGCCGCGACCCTCGCCTGGCAGGTGGGGGGCGCGACCATCAAGTCCATAAGCAGCTACTCCCGGCTGGCCGACGAGAACATCGGCGACGACGACAGCATCAATCTCAGCGCATTCCCGTCGCACTTCATCTCGCGCTCCAACACCTGCAGCGAGGAGTTGAACGTCAGCGGCTCACTGGGCCCGGTCGATGCGGGTGGTCGGCGCGTTCTACATGCGCGACGGCAACTATACGAAGCTGCACTACGAGTTCCCACAGGGGATCTTCCCGCTCCCCCCAACAGTTCGCTTCAGCATGAGGCGATCGGCTACGTCACCAAAACCTACGCCGCGTTCGCCGACGCCACCTGGCGTCTCTCCACCCGCCTGCGTCGGCTCGGTGGCGTGCGTTACTCTCGTGACGAGCAGCGGGTCACGCAGGACAGCTACATGAATTTCGGTCCGGCGATGCGGATCGCGACCTGTCCGCTGCAGACCAACGAGATCGCCTTCACCTCGACGACGCCGCGCCTGGGCGCCCAGTACGAGCTGAGCGCCGGCAACAACGTCTATGCGACGTTCTCCAAGGGCTTCAAGATCGGCGGCTTCAACCCCGACTCCTGCAACAACCAGTACAATCCCGAAAAGCTCACCGCCTACGAGATCGGGATCAAGAACCGGCTGTTCGACAACATCCTGACACTCAACGCCTCGGCCTTCTATTATGACTATAGCGACCTGCAGCTCAGCCAGGTGGTGGGACTGATCCGGCTGATCACCAACGCCGCCGCCGCCGAGGTGAAAGGGGCCGAACTCGAGGCCGTCTGGCAGCCGGATATCCACTGGACCATCAACGCAAACTGTCGCTGCTCGACGCCAAGTACACCGATTTCACCAATATAGACTCCCTCGCCCCGGCCTTGGGCCCGCAGGACGTCGCCGGCCACTATCTGAACAACGCGCCCAAGCAATCGGTGAACGTCGGGGCGGCGTACCGGACTGACCCGCTGAGCTTCGGCCGCCTCACCGCCCGCGCCGATCTGAGCTATCGCCCCGACGTCTATTTCCGCGAGTTCAACGGCCCCTTGGACGAGCAAAAGGCCTACTCGCTCTTGAACCTGGCGCTCATCTGGGACAGCTCGGACAAGAAGTACCGCGTGCATCTCTACGCGACCAATGTGACCGACGAGGCCTACATCATGCAGATGGACTCCTCAGACAACTTCGGCTCGCGCTTCGTCGCCTGGGGCGCCCCGCGCCAGGTCGGAATCGAGCTCAAGGCGAACTTCTGACGACCGGGGCGACGGGCGCACGCCGGGCTTCCGTCGCCTCATCGCGGCCAGGCGAGGCCGCCAACCGAGATGACCCGCCCCACAAGCGCCCCGGACATTTTCACGTCGTCTTTTAAGATGATTGCCGAACTCCAGGACGCCCTGGCATCCCTCGCACGCATCGCTGGTGGGCCCGGTAGGACTCGAACCTACAACCAGACCGTTATGAGCGGTCGGCTCTAACCATTGAGCTACAGGCCCCTGCAGCGATGCAGGGCTGCGGGTTACCACGACCTGCACGCGCCTTAAAGCTGCCGTTCAGCTTGGCTTTGTCAGAACTGCAACCTCCACCGTCATTCGGCGTTTGGAGACCTCGATCCCGCCCTACCCCCGGGGCGTTTGTGGAGATTTCGATGAAGACCCTCGTCCGCGCCGGCGCCATGGCCCTGCTGCTCGCCACCGCCGCCGCGCCCGCCGCCTTCGCTCAAACCGCCCAACCTTCGGCAGGTTCGATGTTCCAGACGACCACGCTCAACCTCTCGGCGTACGGCGAAACCCGCGTCGCCCCCGACAAGGCGACCATCAACCTCGGCGTCGTCACTGAGGCCCCGACCGCCGCCGGCGCCCTGGCCGCCAACAACGAGAAGATGAACTCGGTGATCGCCGCCCTGCGCAAGGCCGGCATCGCCGAAAGGGACATCCAGACCTCGGGCCTGAACCTCAACGCCCAGTACGACTACGTGCAGAACGAGCCGCCGAAGCTGCGCGGCTACCAGGCCTCGAACCAGGTGACGATCACCGTCAACGACCTGGCCAAGCTGGGCGCGGCGGTCGACGCCACCGTCAAGGCCGGCGCCAATCAGGTGAACGGCATCTCCTTCGGCCTGAAGGACCCGAGCGCGGCCGAGAACGCCGCCCGTCAGGAAGCGGTCAAGGCGCTGGCCGCCAAGGCCGACCTCTACGCCAAGGCCACCGGCCATCGCGTCAGCCGGCTGGTGAATCTGAGCGAAGGCGGCGGCTACATGCCCTCCCCGCCGCCGGCGCCGATGATGGCCTACGCCCGCATGGAAAAGGCGGACGCCGGCGCGCCGATCGCCGCGGGCGAACTGAACGTCCGGGTGGACATCACCGGTCTTTACGAACTGTCGCGGTAAGCGAGCGGCCCTCCCCTTCGGGGGAGGGCTTATTTCGGGCCGAGGCCGGCCCGCGCGAAGGCCGTCGCCAGCTTGTCGGCTATGACGATGCCGGGCGGAGCCTCGCTGGCCTCCATCACGGCCGCATAGGTCATGCCGGCGCGTCCTTCGACCGGCCCGCTGGCCCAAGCGACGATGCGGGTGCCTTCAGAATTGCTGCGGCAGCTGGCGGTCTTGCGCTCGGCGTCGGCCGGCGTCGCCTTCAGCAACTGCTCAAGCGTCTGCGTCCCGGCCCCTTCGCAGGTCGGCAGCGAGCGGCCGCACACCATATGCGTGCCGTATTGGTAGACCGTCTTGCCGCCCTCAGCGATCAGCAGGCAGGTGCCAGGGTCGCCGATGGCGCGCGAGACGGCTTCGTCGAGGACGGCCTTGTCCACCCCCTTGGGCGCAGTCGGCGAACAGGCGGCCAGAACCGCGACGGACAAGCCCAGCGCGGCGGCCAGGGCGCGCATCAGGCGGCCTGCTTGATCTCGTTGCCGTCGTCGAGCAGCACGACGCTCGGCGAATAGTTGCGGGCTTCCTCGGCCGGCAGCATGCCGTAGGTGACCACGATCACCTTGTCGCCCTTCTGGACCAGACGCGCCGCCGCGCCGTTGACGCCGATCACCTTGGATCCGCGCGGCGCCTCGATGGCGTAGGTGGTGAACCGCGCGCCCGTAGTGATGTTCAGAACGTCGACTTGCTCATGGGGAAGGATGCCCGAGGCGTCCAGCAGATCGCGGTCAATCGCGATCGAGCCTTCGTACTCGAGATCGGCCTGGGTCACCGTGGCGCGGTGAAGCTTGGCCTTCATCAGGGTCACCAGCATGGGCGGTCCTTCTAACTGCGGCGCACAAACCTTCAAAAACGAAGGGCCGCCGGATATAGCGTCGAATGGGGATCACCACAATTGCGGCGGCGCAGCAAGGTTGACCTAACGGCAATATGTCGCGGACGAACAACGCTCCACGAACAGGCATTTTGCTCACTTATTCCGGGACTTGCTTCAAAATTATCCGACGCTGGATCATGAAGCGTCGCCGGTGACAAACCCGTGAGCTTACGGGACGTGAGCGACCTGAGCCATGAACGCGGTGACGTCGTCCAGCACGCTCGCCCGGTCGCGGAACGGGCGCGACATCGCCGCCATGATCTCGTTGTGGCCGACGCCGGGATAGCTGCGGCTCTCGACCTGGGCGCCGGCCGCGCGCAGGGCGGCGTCCAGCGAGGCGGTCTCCCGCGGATCGACGATCGCATCCGCCGATCCAGTGACCAGCAGCATCGGCGGCGCGTCGGCGCGCGCCAGCCGCACAGGCTGGGTGGCGGACGGATCGCCCGTCCCGAACACATCGGCCATGTGGCCCTTCAGGGGGACGAAATCGTAGGGCCCCGCAATGCCGACCACGCCGGCGACGCGGGCCGGATCGACGCCCGCCTGGCGCAGATAATTCGGCTCCAATCCCAGCATCACCGCATTGTAGGCTCCGGCCGAGTGCCCCAGCAGCACGATGCGCGAGGGATCGCCCCCATAGGCGGCGGCGTGATCGACGGCCCAACGCACGGCCTGGGCGCTATCGTTCAGGAACTCGGGAAACCGCACCTGCGGATAGAGCCGGTAGTCCGGCAGCACCACCACATAGCCGCGCGCGGCCAGGGCCTGGGCGACCCAGCCATAGTCCCACTTGCGCCCCCGCTTCCAGCCGCCGCCGTAGAGGAACACCGCCACCGGCCGGGCCGCATCCATCCGCCGCGGCGCGTAGACGTCGAGGCTCTGGCGCCCGCCGGGGCCGTAGGGCTGGTCATGCGCGGTCAGGATCGCCGGATCGCGCGGCGTGAAGGTTGCGAACACCCCGAGCGGCGTGCAGGCCGCGCAGGCGCCCGCCAGGACGGCGATGACGGCAAGGCGAACCGAAGCGGACACGTGACGCAGGATCATGCGCCACCGGCTAGGGCCTTTTCCGGATCGCCGCAACCAAGCCGTAGGCGGCGCGCTTCTGCCTGGGGGGAAAAGGAGCAGCCCGATGCCGTCACCCGCCCATTCCGGTGAAACCATCGCCATCTTCAAGGTCGAGCCCCGAGCCCCGGGCGGCCTGGTCGTGATGTCTCCGTCCCAGGACCCGGACGGACGGCTCGCCGACCGCCACTCGGCCTATCACGAGAACCTCTCCCCGCCCCTGACCTGGACCGAGGTCGCAGGCGCCAAGAGCTACGCGCTGATCGTCGAAGACCCCGACGCCCCGATGGAGAAGCCCTACGTCCACTGGATGATCTGGAACATTCCAGCGGAGGCCGGCGGCCTTCCCGAGGGCGTGCCCCAGGTCCAGTACATCGACCCGCCGCACCCGATCATCCAGGGCCGCAATGACGACGGCGACTATGGCTGGTTCGGGCCGCGGCCGCCGGTCGGCCATGGCGTGCACCGCTACTACTTCCAGGTCTTCGCCCTGGACCAGCAGCTGGAGGTGGGGCCCGACACCCCGCTGCACGAGCTGCTGAACATCTTTAAGGGCCACACCATCGCCCAAGGCGAGATGATGGCCACCTACGAAGCGCCGGCCCGCCAATAGTTCGAACAAAAAGTATGTTGACGGGCTCCACGTCAGCCAGGGCATAGCTGGGAAAACGCCCTGGCATCGGACCTCGGCGGATCATCTGGCGAGGCGACATGGACGGCGATCTGGCTCTGGGCGGCTTTTCTTCCAACGGTCTGGCGGCGATCCCCGCGGCGCTGCAGCCGATCGTCGACGCTGGCGACCTGTCGGGCTTCGTCACCCTGCTGTGGCGCAAGGGCGAAGTCGCCCAGGTCAATACGCTCGGCTACCGCGACGTGGCGGGCAAAGCGCCGATGACCCGCGACACCCTGTTCCGCATCGCCTCGATGACCAAGCCGATCACCTCGATCGCCACCCTGATGCTGATGGAGGAAGGCAAGCTTCGGCTCGACGACCCGATCACCAAATGGATGCCCGAATTCAAGGACATGCGGGTCCTGAAATCGGCCACCGGCCCGGTCGACGACACCGTCCCGGCCGCGCGCGAGATCACTGTCGACGACCTGATGACCCACCGCTCGGGCCTGGCCTACGCCTTCACCTCGATGGGCCCGATCGCCCAGGCCCATGAGACCGCGCTGGGCTCGCCGCTAGGCGGCCACCTCAGCCCCGACCAATGGCTGAAGGCGCTGGGCGAGCTTCCGCTTTCCTACCAGCCGGGCGCGCGCTTCCACTACAGCCACGCCACCGACGTGCTCGGTTTCCTGGTCGGCCGCGTGGCCGGCCAGGACTATCGCGAGTTCATCATGGAGCGGATCCTAAAGCCGCTGGGCATGCACGACACCGACTTCTGGTGCCCGCCCGAGAAGCGCGACCGGATGGCCAAGCTCTACCGGATCAATCCCAAGACCGACGCGATGGAGGACATCTCCTTCCCGCATCTGCCGGGTCCGCCGGAGTTCTGCGCCGGCGGCGGCGGCCTGATCTCGACCGCCGACGACTACCTGCGCTTCGCCCGCATGATGCTGAACGGCGGCGAGTTGGACGGCGTGCGCTACGTCAAGCGCGAGACGCTCGAGGCGATGCGCGAGAACCGCCTGACGCCGGCCCAGCGCGATGTGCCGTTCATGGGCATCCCGTTCTGGCTGGGCCAGGGCTTCGGGCTCGGCGTCTCGGTGATCACCGACCCGGAAAAGCAGGCCTGGATGGGCGCAGGCTCTGAGGGCTCGTTCGGTTGGCCCGGCGCGTTCGGCACCTGGTGGCAGGCCGACCCCGTCGAGGACATGGTCATGATCTACCTGATCCAGAACTCGATCCCGCTGGAGCCGGAGGCCGCCTCGCAGCTGGCCACCGGGCAGCGGATGGGCGGGCGCGCCGCCCTGCCCGTGTTCCAGAAACTGACCTACGCCGCGCTCGGCAAGCCGCTTTAGAAGGGCCGCTCTAGTAGGTGTTGCGGCCGGTGACGCACATCGGCCGCCCCTCATAGGTGGCGCCAAGCAGGCTGCCGCTCTTCACGGCGGCCTTGCGGGCCTTCTCGTAGGCGCGGTTTTCGGCCGGCGGCTTCACGCCGTCGGGGCAGATCGCGATGTCGACCTGCATGCCGGTGCGGCAGGTGCAAAAGTCCTCGCGCTTGTCGAGACGGCTGGCCGGCACCTTGCACGAAACCGGCAGGGTCTGGCCGTTCACGTCCAGGCAGATGATGGTCTGGGTCGGCGGGTTCTGCGACAGCGGGGCCTGGGCGGAGGCCGCGCCCACGGCGGCGACAAACGCCGCGGCGGCGATCAGGGTGGTGCGGATCATCGGACTAACCTCCAGTTCGACTTGACCATAACACGCGCCGAGCGTGGCGGGTTTCAGGCGCCGCATGGTGAGCGGCCTCTTCATCATGTCGCTGCGCGAAGGCTTAACCGCCCAAGGCGCAGGATCCACGGTGGAAGGGGCTCGCCATGGATCCGATCGCCACCGCTCAGTACGGCATGCTGGCCGCCAGCCGCCGGTTCGACGCCTCGGCCAGCCGCACGGCCCGGATGGGCGTCGAAGGCGAAGCCGTCGACCTGCCGGCGGAAATCGCTGAGCAGATCACCGCAAAGACCGCCTTCGCCGCCAACGCCGCGGTGATCCGCAGCGCCCAGGACATGACCGGCGAACTGTTGGACATCCTCGCCTAGCTTTGACATCCGGCGCGCGGGGCATTAGCGCCGGGCCATGAGCCTGCGCACCCTCTTCGTCACCCAGGTCTATGAAGCCAGCCTCGCCGGCGAGCGCGGTTTCACCGACTTCAACGCCGAACTTGAAGACGCCTGCCGGATGCTGGCCGACGAGGACATCGCCGGCCAGGCGTGGTGCCGCGAGCACGGCTATGGAGGCTACACCTCCTACGCCTCGCTCGACGACCTGCCGATGCGCGCCAGCATCTTCGAGGACCTCAAGCGCAAGCTCGACAAGCACGCGGCCGCCTACGCCAAGGCGCTGCACCTCGACCTCGGCCGCCGCCGGCTGAAGCTGGACAGCCTGTGGGTCAATATCCTCAAGCCCGGCGCCGCCCATTCGGGCCATATCCATCCGCACAGCGTGCTGTCGGGCACCGTCTATGTCGCGATCCCCAAGGGGGCCAGCGCGCTGAAGCTGGAAGACCCGCGCCTGCCGCTGATGATGGCCGCGCCGCCACGCGAAACCGACGCCCCTGAGGACGCCCGCAGCTTCATCTACCTCCAGCCCGAGCCCGGCACGGTCCTGATGTGGGAAAGCTGGCTGCGCCACGAAGTTCCGGCCAACGCCGCGCGCAAGGAACGGATCTCGGTCAGCTTCAACTACGCTTGGCGCTAGCGGCCCGAGCAGGCGCCGGGCTGTTCTTCCTTCTGGCGGTGATTGGCGTAGGCCTTGCCGTTGAAGCGGACCACCGGGAAGCAGAAGCCCGGGCCGCCCAGCACGATGTCCGGCCAGCCGCCGGCGCCCTTGGTCGGCAGGAACTCCGGAATTCCCTGGGACTGGAACAGCGTGCGCCAGCCGTTTCCGGCGCGTTCCATGACGTAGAATCCCTGGCCGGTATTGCCGTAGCAGAAGGTCCCGGTCTCGGTGATGACGATCTCCTGGCGACCGTCGCCGTTGAGGTCGCGGATGTCGCTGGGCTCGATCGCCGCTTCGCAATGGCCCTCGCCGCCCAGCCAGCGCCCGCCCTGGGAGACGAACCCCGCAGCCCGCAAGGCCGCGGCGCGGTCGGCGGCGGTGACGCCGGTGGCGGTCTGGGCCTTTGCGAACGAGGCCGGCGCACAGGCGGCGGGACGCCGATAGCCGTCGCCGGCATGCTTCCAGATACGCACACAATCGCCGGTCACGCGGACGTCCAGCCAACCGTTCGTTCGTGAGGTTTCGAAGCCCAGGGCTCCACTATCCCGCGCAATAGCGCGCCAACGACCGTCGCCGCCCTTGGCGAGCAGCGTGAACCACAGTCCGTCGCCGCCGTAGCAGGACGGGTTCTTGTCGACGGCGGCGGCCTCCAGCGCCCCGTCGCCGTTCAGGTCCATGAAAGCGAACTTCGGCTGCGAGGCCGTCCCGCAGACATTGATCGCCTTGCCGCCGGCGACCTTGAACCCCCCAGCCTCGAACAGTTGGACACCTTCGACCTGGCTCATCTTGGGCGGCGGGACCACCGTCTGCGCCTGCGCCCCCGCGGTGAGGGTCAGTCCCAAAGCGAACCCGAGCATCGTCCGGCGCATGTCGCCCACCTCATTCTGATGAGCCAAGCTTGCTCGCCTATCGGCGTTCTGTCACCGCTGCCGATTGGCGGACACGAAAACGCCCCCGACCGCTTCCGGTCGGGGGCGTCAGGGCGCTGCCAGCGCCGGATAGTCTTAGCTGTCGAGGAAGCTGCGCAGCTTCCGCGAACGCGACGGGTGCTTCAGCTTGCGAAGCGCCTTGGCCTCGATCTGACGGATCCGTTCGCGGGTGACGCTGAACTGCTGACCAACCTCTTCGAGGGTGTGGTCGGTATTCATGCCGATCCCGAAGCGCATGCGCAGGACGCGCTCCTCGCGCGGCGTCAGCGACGCCAGCACGCGGGTGGTCGTCTCGCGCAGGTTCGACTGGATCGCCGCGTCGATCGGCAGGATCGCGTTCTTGTCCTCGATGAAGTCGCCCAGGTGGCTGTCTTCCTCGTCCCCGATCGGGGTTTCGAGCGAGATCGGCTCCTTGGCGATCTTCAGGACCTTGCGGACCTTTTCCAGCGGCATGGCCAGCTTTTCGGCCAGTTCCTCCGGGGTCGGCTCGCGGCCGATCTCGTGCAGCATCTGGCGACTGGTGCGGACGATCTTGTTGATCGTCTCGATCATGTGCACCGGGATCCGGATGGTCCGGGCCTGGTCGGCGATCGAGCGGGTGATCGCCTGACGGATCCACCAGGTCGCATAGGTCGAGAACTTGTAGCCGCGGCGGTACTCGAACTTATCGACGGCCTTCATCAGGCCGATGTTGCCTTCCTGGATCAGGTCCAGGAACTGCAGGCCGCGGTTGGTGTACTTCTTGGCGATGGAGATCACGAGGCGCAGGTTGGCCTCGACCATTTCCTTCTTGGCCTGACGCGCTTCGCGCTCGCCCTTTTGGACGGTCTGAACGATACGGCGGTAGTCGTCGATCGGCACGCCGGTTTCAGTGGCCAGGGCGGCGACCTCGGCGCGGATGTCGCCGATCTGGCCGGCGTCGTTCTCGACGAACTTGGTCCAGCGCACGCCCAGCGGCTTCACCTGGTCGGTCCAGTTCGGCGACAGCTCCTGGCCGAAATAGGCCTTGAGGAACTCCGAGCGCGAAATGCCGTAGCTGTCCGCCAGACGCAGCAGGCGGCCTTCCAGGCCCATCAGGCGCTTGTTGATCGCATAGAGCTGCTCGACCAGCGCCTCGATGCGGTTGTTGTTCAGCTTCAGCGTCTTCAGGTGTTGGACGATGGCCAGCGAGGCGCTGGTGTAGGCCTTGCGGTCGGCGTCCGAGAGGTCTTCGCCCTTCAGGCGCTTGCCGACCAGCTTTTCCTGCAGCGCGCGGAACGAGTCGAACTCCGAGGCGATGGCGTCGAGGGTCGCCATGACCCCTTCGCGCAGCTCGCCTTCCATGGCGCTGATCGTCGGACCGGCGCCGTCGTCGAAGTCGTCGTCGTCGTCGGCGCCCTCGGCCTTGGCGACGGCCTCGCCGTCTTCGGTGGTCTCTTCTTCTTCGCTCTCGCCTTCAGCCCCGCCGGCCAGTTCGGCCGCCGCGGCGTTGGCGCCGCCGTAGGTCTGTTCGAGGTCGATGACCTCGCGCAGCAGGATGCGGCCGGAGCCGAGCTCCTCGCGCCAGACCATGATGGCTTCGAACGTCAGGGCGCTTTCGCACAGCCCGCGGATCATCGTGTCGCGGCCGGCCTCGATGCGCTTGGCGATGGCGATTTCGCCCTCGCGCGAGAGCAGTTCCACCGAGCCCATTTCGCGCAGGTACATCCGCACCGGGTCGTCGGTGCGGTCGTAGGCCGGCTCCTTGGTCGTCTCGACGACGGCGGTTTCCTCGCGAACGGCGACCTCGCCGCCTTCGGCGTCTTCTTCGGCCTCGACGACGTTGACGCCCATCTCCGAGAGCATGGCGAGGGTGTCTTCGATCGCCTCGGAGGTGACTTCCTCAGAGGGCAGGACCTTGTTCAGCTCGTCCATGGTGACGTAGCCGCGGGCCTTGGCCTGCTTGATGAACTTCTTTACGCCGGCGTCGGTGAGGTCGAGCAGCGGACCATCGCCGCCAGTCGTTTCCGTGGTTTCCGCTTCAGCCGTGTTGGTGCTCATCTAGGTCTCCGGATTTCGGCTGCGCCATGCAAGGCGCGGGCCGAAGATGCTCCAATAGCGATAAGACGGTCGTACTTCCTTACGACCCTTCTCCCGCCCAAATCGTTCCCGTTCTGATCGCGCGTTTCAGTGTGTCGCGTTCGCCTTTCAGACGCTCGAGAGCTTCCATATCGGAACGACCGCTAAGGTTACCCTTTGCGGACGCAATAGCCTCGTCGAGCGCCGCAAGCCGTGAAAGGCCTGCGAAAGCTTGCGACCACTGGGATCTAGCGACGTCGAGGGAGACATCCGGTTTCAAGATGGGCGCGCCCGATTTCGCAGCGGCCCGGTCGATGTCTGTCAGCAGCGCATTAAACCCGCAAGACGCCAGATGGCGTGCGAGAGTCGCGCTGTCAAGATGATCAGCTTCCAATCTGAAACCAATGGTCTCGCCCGTCAGCTTCGCTAGAGCTTCCACACCGAAGCCTTTGGCGAGGAACGAGTTCTCCAGATGTTCGTCCAGAACGCCCGGATCGGCGATCGCATACTTGGCGAGGGCGGCCGCCACCGGGTCGATCGACACGGCCAGCCGGCGCGCCGCCTCGCGCCCGGCCTCGGTCGGCGCCGGGTCGATCCATTCGCGCCCGCCGCCGCGCCAACCTCTTGAACCGCCTGCATTTCCACGTTGCGGCCGGGCGCCTTGCTCGGGGGCCGCGCGCGCCTTCGGGCCGGTCGCGTCGAACCGTTCCATCAACGCTTCACGATAGGCCTGCTGCAGGTCCTTGTCGGCGATCTGCCCGGCGGCGTTGCGCAGGCGGTTCTTGAAGCCGGCTCGCCGCTCGGGCGTGTCCAGCGGTTCGAGATCGTGTTCGCGGGTGAACAGCGCATCGACGAACGCCGTGGTCTGCGACAACTGGGCGCGGAGCGCCGGCGCGCCCTGCTCGCGCAGCACCTCGTCGGGATCCTTGCCGCCTTCGACGATCGCGAATTTGAAGCTCTTACCGGGCTTGAGCAGCGGCAGCGCCCGGTCGATGGATCGCGAGGCCGCCTGGCGCCCGGCCCGGTCGCCGTCGAACGAGAGGGTCGGCTCGCCGTGCAGCCGCCAGAGCATCTCCATCTGCTCTTCGGTGAGCGCAGTGCCCAGCGGAGCCACCGCGGCGATCCCGGCCCGCTGGCAGGCGATCGCGTCCATATAGCCTTCGACCACGACGAGGGACGGGTTCTCGCCGCTGGGGGCCGCGCCGAGGATCTTGCGGGCCTCGCCTACGCCGTAGAGCGTACGCCCCTTGTGAAACAGCGGGCTTTCCGGACCGTTCAGGTACTTGGCGCGGGCCTGCGGGTCCATCGCCCGCCCCCCGAACGACAGGATCCGGCCACGGTGGTCGGAGATCGGAAAGATGATCCGGTCGCGGAAACGGTCATAGGGCGCCCCGCCCTCCTCCGGCGCGATCAGCAGGCCGGCCTCGACCAGCTCCCCCGGTCGCGCGCCCTTGGTGACCAGATAGTCCTTCAGCGCCGTCCGGCCCGGCGGCGAAAAGCCGAGGCGAAATCGGGCCCACTCTGACTCCGGCAGGCCGCGACGTTCCAGATAGGCGCGGGCTTCCTTGCCCTCGGGCCGGCGCAGGGCGCCCTCGAACCATTGGGCGGCCGCCTCCATCCAGTCGGACAGGCCCTGGCGCTGGCGCTCCTGCTCGGCCGAACGGGCGTCGACCTCCGGCATCGACAGGCCCGCCTCGGCGGCCAGCCGCTCGACCGCCTCCATGAAGGTCAGGCGCTCGGTCTCCTGGAGGAAGGTGATCAGGTCGCCGTTCTTGCCCGACGAGAAATCGAAGAACTGACCCTTCTCGTCGTTCACATAGAACGACGGCGTCTTTTCCTTGTTGAACGGCGACAGGCCGACATACTCGCGGCCCTGCTTACGCAGCTTCACCGTCCGCCCGATCACATCCGACGGGCGGAGGCGCGATTTGATCTCATCCAGGAAATGTTCGTCGACCCGCACGGCGGCGATGATACAGCGCGCGAGGCTTCGGCGTAGCCCCTAGCTTACTGATCCAGCAATCCGTGCACAGGCGCTTCGATGTCGACCTCGACGCCCTGGGCGCCGTAGCGCCGCTCCACCGAGCCGTCCGGCGTGAGCCCCAGGTCGATTAGCCGGGAGCCGAAGCCTGTATGGGCGGGCGGGCGCACCGGCGGGCCGCCGCATTCGCGCCAGCGCAGGCGGAAGGTCCCGGCCCGCACGCCCCATTCCAGGTCGACACGGCCCTGCGGCGTCGAGAGCGCTCCGTACTTGGCGGCGTTGGTAGCCAGTTCGTGCAACAGCAGCGACAGGGTCATGGTCGTGCGCACGCCGATCTGCACCTCGCGCCCCTTCATGTGGATCTGGCCAAGCCCGTCGATCGGCGCCAGCGTCGCCTCTGCCACCCGGCGCAGCGGCACTGCCTGCCAGTTCTGGCGGAACAACACGTCGTGCGCGTTGCCGAGGGTGACGATGCGATCGAGGAACTCCTCGACCACGCTGCGCTCCACCACCTCCTTCAGCGACTGGGCGGCCAGCGCCTGGACAGTGGCCATGGTGTTCTTGAGACGGTGGCTCATCTCCTGGGCCAGGAGGTCCACATCGGCATGCGCCCGGACGGTCGCGGTGGTCTCGACCACCGTGTCGACCACGCCGCAGATGTCGCCGCTCGCCAGGCGCAAGGGGCTGTAGCAGAAGGTGAACCAGGCCTGCTCAGGCAGCTCAGAACGGTTCACGATCAACGGATAGTCCTTGATGAACGTAGCCTCGCCCGCGAAGGCGCGATCCAGGATGGGTCCGATCTGGTCCCAGACCTCGGCCCAGACGTCGGCGAACGAGCGCCCCAGCGCCTCAGGCTTGTCGCCGAGGATCGGCAGGAAGGCGTCATTGTAGATCGTCGTCAGATCCTTGCCCCACACGATGGCGGCCGGAAACTGCGACTCCAGGATGAAGTTGACCATCGTCTTGAGCTCGGGCGGCCAGCCGGAAGCCGCGCCGAGCGACGTCGCCGCCCAGTCGAACTCGCGCACCAGCCGGATCATCCGACTGTCGCCGACCACAAACGGCGCAGGATCTCGATCCTTGCTCGGCCGTTGCATCGAAACCAATCCCATCCACAGCCCGCCGGGACGGAGGAGCGAAGCGGCCTTTACGCTCGCGCGGTTAGCTCGTACCGACCCATGGTACTGGCTCAAGTCTTTCAATCAGCAGAGGTTCCCGATGGCTTCCGGACTTGTCGCGCTGCTCGACGACGTCGCAGGCATAGCCAAGGTCGCCGCCGCCTCGATCGACGACGTCGGCGCCGCCGCCGGCAAGGCCGGGGCCAAGGCGGTCGGGGTTGTGGTCGACGACACGGCGGTGACGCCGGGCTACGCCATGGGCTTCACGCCGGACCGCGAACTGCCGATTGTCATGCGCATCGCGGTCGGCTCCCTGCGCAACAAGCTGCTGTTCCTGCTGCCGGGCGCGCTGCTGCTCAGCGCCTTCGCCGCCTGGGCGGTGACGCCCCTGCTGATGCTGGGCGGCGCCTATCTCTGCTTCGAGGCCACCGAGAAGATCATCGAGGCGATCAGCGGTCACGACGAAGCCGACGAGCCCGAGGAACTGGCGCTCAGCGCCAAGGATCTCGAGAACCTGAAGGTCGCCGGCGCCATCCGCACCGACTTCATCCTCTCGGCCGAAATCATGGCCATCGCCTTGGCCGACGTCGCCGACCGCCCGATCGGCGTCCAGGCCGGCGCGCTGCTGCTGGTCGGGATCCTCATCACCGCGGCGGTCTATGGCGTGGTGGGCCTGATCGTGAAGATGGACGACATCGGCCTGCACATGGCCCGCGGCAAGTCGCGCGGCGGCCGGGCCCTGGGGCGCGGCCTCGTCAAGGGCATGCCGGTGGTCATGAGTTGGCTGACCGTCATCGGCACCGCGGCCATGCTGTGGGTGGGCGGCGGCATCATCGTCCACGGCCTGGAGCACTTCCACCTGACGCCGATTCCGGTCTGGGTCGAAGGCGCGGCGCACTGGGCCGGCCAGGTTCCGGCGATCGGGCCGGTCACCGGCTGGCTGACCTTCGCCGTCGGCTCGGCGATCGTCGGCTCCGTGATCGGCGCGATCATCGCCGGCGTCCTGCACCTGGCGCCGAAGCGCAACGCCGCTGCGCACTAGAGAATTTGCACTAGGAGGTCGGCAGGCGCGCCAGCTTGTCGGGATTGCGCACCAGGTAGATCGCCGCCAGCTTGCCGTCCTCCCCCGGCTGGAACGCCACCGTCATCGGGCCGTCCTCGCGTTCCATGATCACGCCGGGATAGCCGTTGATCCGCACCGCGCGGAAGCTGACCGGCCACAGGGGCGAACCGCCTGCACGCCAGGCGAGGCCCTCCAGCAGGCGGATGATGTCCTCGCGCCCGCTCATCGGCCGCAGCGCCGCAGTGCGCTTGCCGCCGCCGTCCGAGATCAGCACCGCGTCCTCGGCGAGCACGGCCGACAGCGCCTTCATATCGCCCTGGGCGGCCGCGGCCATGAAGGCGGCGGCGAGCTTGGCCGCGTCTTCCTGGCTGACGTTGAAGCGCGGCTTGCTGTCCTTGACGTGGGTGCGAGCGCGAGCGGCCAGCTGACGCACCGCCGCTTCGTTGCGTCCCAGGGTCTCGGCGACCGAGGCGTAGTCCTCGTCGAACACGTCGTGCAGCAGGAACACCGCCCGCTCCAGCGGCGACAGCCGCTCAAGCGCCAACAGGAAGGCGACCGAAACGTCCTCGGCCCGCTCGAGCGGATCGACGCTCAGTTCCTCGATCAGCGGCTCGGGCAGCCAGGGGCCACGATAGGCCTCCCGCTGAACCTTGGCCGAGCGCAGACGGTCGATGCACAGCCGGCTGGTCACCCGCACCAGCCAGCCGGCGGGATCGCGGACCTCCTCGTCCGTCCGCGTCCAGCGCAGCCATGCGTCCTGGACCACATCCTCGGCCTCGGCGACCGAGCCCAGCATGCGATAGGCCAGCCGGGTCAGGCGCTGGCGCTGGGTCTCGAAGGTTTCGACGTCGGCGACCATGGACGGGACCCTACGCCGCCAGCGTGGCGTGGGCCACCGGAGCGGCCTGGCCGCCCACGGTCACCTTTGAACAGCTCTTGCCGTAGCCGAGCGCGTATTTGAGCGTCGGGTACATGCGTGCGGTCGTCAGGGCGAGGCCCAGCGCCACCAGCCCCTGGTCGCCCCAGCGGCGGACGATTTCGTCCCGCAGCGGGTCGGCGACGGGCATGTCGCGGGCCAGGCTGGCGCGGGCGAAGCGCCAGGCCAGGGCCGCCTCCTCGCCCATCGCCGCCTCGTCGCCCGCCAGCAGGGCGCGCAGGATCTGCGGCGAGACGCCCCCGGCCGAAGCCATGTCGACGACGATCTGGGTGCAGGGTCCGCAGTCCTCGGCCAGGGTCCCGACCAGCTTGGCCGCCGCGATGGCCGAGGCGGGCGCGGCCTTGGCGTCGACCATCGAACCGACCAGCCCGAACCGCAACAGGCTGGCGGTATTGGCGGCCAGGACATGGCGCAGATAGCTGGCGTCATAGCCCCAGCGGCGTTCCATCTTGCCGATCTGGCGGGCGAGCAGGGCTTTCAGCATCAGGCGGCTCCTGTCCTGGCGGGGCGGTTGAAGACGGCGACGGCGGCGGCGATCAGCGCCGGGGCGAACACGCCCGGCAGGTCGCGGATCAGATCGGCGATCGGATCGGCCGAACAGCTGGCGTCGAACACGTGGACGGCGGCGTGCAGCACCAGGAAGGCGGCGCCGGCGACCAGCGCCGGCCAGCCCTGGACCGGCCTCATGGCGAACCAGGCCAAGCCGCCGGCGACGACCAGATAGGTCGCCCCGATGTCACGGACGAAATGGGGATTGTAGGGGCCGGTGGCGATGACGCCCGGCACGGCGTTGTACCACCAGAAGGACGCAAACAGCATGGCCAGGGCGTTGAGGCCCAGCAGCAGCGCCAAGGCGCCGACGAGAATGCGCGACATGTGATTTCTCCGAACCATCGCCCCTAAGGACGGCCCGGCGTCGCCGGCTGTGACGCCGGCGACGAAAAAATCGTCAGTCCAGCCCGTCGATCCAGGCCGGCAGGTCGCGGATGCTGGCCAGTTCGGCGAAGCGCGCATGCCCCTCCGGCGCGTCGGCCATCTCGTGCGCCCAGACCAGCGGATAGGGCACATAGGCGCCGTAGGCCCCGGCCTCGATCGCCGGCAGGATGTCAGAGCGCATGGAGTTGCCGCACATCACCGCCTGCTCGGCGCCGGTGCCGTGGCGGGCGAAGACGCGGCTATAGGTCGAGGCGTCCTTCTCGCTGACGATCTCGACGGCCGCGAACAGGTCGCCGAGGCCCGAGGCGGCCAGCTTCTGCTCCTGGTGCAGCAGGTCGCCCTTGGTGATCAGCACCAGCCGGTAACGCTTGGAAAGCTCAGCCAGGGTGTCGTCGACCCCGGGCAACGGCTCGACCGGCTCGCTCAGCATCTCGCGGCCGACCGCCAGGATCTCGCGGATCACGTGGCCGGGCGCCTCGCCGCCGGTCATCTCCATGGCCGTCTCGATCATCGACAGGGTGAAGCCCTTCACCCCGTAGCCATAGAGCCGCAGATTGCGCTTCTCGACCTCGGCCAGCCGCGTCTCCAGCGTCGCCTTGTCGGCGACGTCGGACAACAGCTCGCTGAACCGGTCATGGGTCAGCCGGAAAATCGTCTCGTTGTGCCAGAGGGTGTCATCGGCATCGAGGCCGACCGTGGTAATGCTCATGGCCGCCGAAATAGACGCTCGCGCGCGAAAAGCGAACCCCGGCGCCCAAAGCTTGGGCTTAACGCGCGATCCTCGCTCCCACGCGCCTCCGTGAGCATGGCGACAGGACGATCGGCGCTTCATGGGCGTCTTGGAGCGAGTCGTCGGGGAGCGAGATGCCGAAGGTCAGACTTCGGGAACGGATCGCCCGCCTGCTGGGCGGGCGGGCGCTGGCCGCCGCCAACGCGCAGGCCGTCATCGCCGGCCAGCGCCTGCGCGAGGCGCTCGACCTGCTGCCCGAAGGCATCGTCTTCCTCGACGCTGACGGGCGCTACCTGCTCTGGAACAAGCGCTACGCCGAAATCTACCATCGCTCAGCCGACCTGTTCTCGTCGCAGGTCACCCTGGCCGACACCCTGCGCACGGGCGTCGCCCGCGGCGACTATCCCGACGCCGTCGGTCGCGAAGAGGAATGGCTGGCTGCGCGCCTGGCCAAGCTGAAGAACCCCACCGGCGAGCGTCACGAACAGCGTCTCGCCGACGGCCGCTGGCTGATGATCGAGGAACGGCGCACCGCCGACGGCGGGGTGATCGGCCTGCGGGTCGACATCACGGAGATGAAGCGCCAGGCCGCGGCGCTGGAGGACGCGCTGCACCGCGCCGAGGTCGCCAGCCGCGCCAAGACCGAGTTCGTCGCCGACATGAGCCACGAGTTGCGCACGCCGCTGAACGGCGTCCTGGGCCTGATCGCGGCGCTCGAACGCACGTCGCTCACCGCCGAGCAGCACGGCCTGATCGCCGACATCCGGGGCTCGGCGCGCCAGCTCGACCGGCTTGTCGGCGGCCTGCTGGACTACGGCGACGCCGCGCATGAGACCGACGCCGCCCAGGCCCCGATCCAGGACGGCGAGGCCCCTGCCCTGCGGATCCTGGCCGCCGACGACAACCCGACCAATCGCAAGGTGCTCGAGCTGATGCTGGGTGCGGCCGGCGCGGAGGTGACCAGCGTCGAGAACGGCGAGCAGGCGGTCGAGGCCTGGCGGCGCGGCGGCTTCGACCTGGTGCTGATGGACCTGCGGATGCCGGTGATGGACGGCCTGACCGCGATCCGCGCGATCCGCAAGGCCGAGGGCCACGGCCTGCCCCGCGCGCCGATCATCGTGATCAGCGCCAACACCTCGCCGGATGATCTGAGGTCCTCGACCGAAGCCGGCGCCGACCGGCACATCGGCAAGCCGGTGCGCGCCGACGCCCTGTTCGAGGCGATCTCCGGCGTGCTGACCGGCTGACCTCGAGGCGAAACCCGACGGAAGGCCGGCGCGCCGCATTGACCCGCCCGGCGCGAGTCAGTAGGTACGCGGCCGTTTGCCGAAACATGCGGACAGTTGAAGAACGGGCGGGGTTCTCCCTGGCCCGTCTTTTTGCGAGCATGCCCCCTCTAATGGAGACGCCAGATGACTGTTGAACTGCTCCCGGGTGTCACGGGCGTTCTGGTTCTCGCCAATGGAACCGTATTGCAGGGCGTCGGCGTCGGCGCGACCGGCGACGCGGTCGGCGAGGTCTGCTTCAACACCGCCATGACCGGCTATCAGGAGATCCTGACGGACCCCTCCTACATGTCGCAGATCGTCGCCTTCACCTTCCCGCACATGGGCAATGTCGGGGTGAACGTCGAAGACATCGAGCAGATGTCCGGCTCAGCCGAAACCGCGGCGCGCGGCGCGATCTTCCGCGACGTGCCCACCGCGCCAGCCAACTGGCGCGCCGACGGCGACCTCGACACCTGGATGAAGCGCCGCGGCGTCATCGGCTTGGCCGGCGTCGACACCCGCGCCCTGACCCGCTCGATCCGCGAGAACGGCATGCCGCACGGCGTCATCGCCCATGATCCGGACGGCAAGTTCGACATTCCCGCCCTGGTCGAAAAGGCCAAGGCCTGGGCCGGCCTCGAAGGTGCGGACCTGGCCAAGGACGCCTCCTGCCTGCAGCCGTTCGTCTATGACGAGGGCCTGTGGAACTGGCCCGTGGGCTACGCCAAGCCCGTGCCGGAGGCCAAGTACGAGGTCGTGGTCCTGGACTACGGCGTGAAGCGCAACATCCTGCGCGCCCTGACCTCGATCGGCGCCCGGGTCACCGTCGTGCCGGCCAAGACCACCGCCGAGGAGGTCCTGGCCCGTAAGCCGGACGGCGTGCTGCTGTCGAACGGTCCAGGCGACCCGGCCGCGACCGGCGAATACGCCGTTCCGGAGATCAAGAAGCTGGTCGAGAGCGGCGTGCCGGTGTTCGGCATCTGCCTGGGCCACCAGATGATGGCCCGCGCCCTGGGCGCCAAGACCGTCAAGATGGAACAGGGCCACCACGGCGCGAACCACCCGGTGAAGGACGTGACGACCGGCAAGGTCGAGATCGTCTCGATGAACCACGGCTTCACCGTGGACCGCGACAGCCTGCCCGAGCCGGTGGTCGAGACCCACGTCTCGCTGTTCGACGGCACCAACGCCGGCATCGCCCTGAAGGACCGCCCGGTGTTCAGCGTCCAGCACCACCCGGAAGCGTCCCCCGGCCCGACGGACTCGCTCTACCTGTTCGAGCGCTTCGCCGGCTACATGGACGCCGCGAAGAAATAGGCCCCGGCGAAACGCCGCCGAAATAGACGAAAGGCCGGCGCTCAGGCGCCGGCCTTTCTCGTTCTACCACCCGATGTGTTCCTTGATGTCGGGCAGGAAGCTCAGCCAGACGCTGAAGTCGTCGTCGAGCGACGCGCGCGTGCCGCCCGGGCTGACATTGATGTCGTAGGTGAACCAGGGATCGCCCTCGTCGTCGATGTAGCAGTCGACATAGCGCTTGGCCGAGTTCCACTCGTTCGCCTTCTCGGCGTTCAGCTTGGTCTTCACGTTGAAGGCCGCAACCATCTGCATCGAGGCGCAGCGGCCGGCGTCGCAGTCGTTGGGATAGACCTCGAAGCTGACGCCCTCCGCGGAGCTGGAGACGTAGCCTTCGCCGTCGTCCTTCTTCAGCTCGGCCTTGTAGCCGCTCTCCAGCAGCCAGGCCTGGATCTCCTTCACCGTCATGCCGTCCTTGTGCAGTTCGGGGGCCGCCGACGCTGCGCCGGCCGACAGCAGCAGGGCCGCGGCGCTCGCCGCAAGCAGACTCATTCTCATGGACTAGAAACCTCTCAACTGGACGGCGAACATAGGGCGCTTCGCCCGCGCCGCACCAGCGCCGCTAGAGCATTTTTCACCGCAGGGCTTCCTGGTTTGGCGAAGAAAATGTCCCAATTTCGACGAGTCCTGAGCAAGATCCGATCCAATCGGATCTTGTTCTAGAGCCGCGTGAGCTTGCCGACGGCCGCCATCGGCCCGGACGGCCCGTCCCGGCGCGAACCGCCGCGCGGTTCGACCGTGACGGCCAGGGAAACCCCCTCCTTGGTCATCTCCGCCATCGGCTCGGACATCGGCATAGCCTTGGAGGCGCCGGGGTCGATGAGCCCCAGCGAGCGCGGCCTTCCGTCGGCGGGGATCAGCCACAGCTCGTGGCTGTGGCCGGGATCGGCCCCCGGCGGGACCAGCGAGGCCACCATGATCGCCTTCCGCTCCGGATCGTAGGCGGCCAGGAACATCGGCTGGCCGCCGCCGCTCATCAGCCGGGCGTTCATCATCGGTCCCATCGGCGGCCGCGGCTGGGTGACCAGCTCGGGCGGGCGGGCGGCCAGGAACGCCACCGCCGCCAGGCTGGCCGCCGTGACCGCCATCGAGCCGAGCGTCGCCGCGCGCCAGAACCGCAGCCGCCGGCGCACGCCGGCGGCGTTGTCGTTGACCGCCAGCCGCCGCTCGATCCGCGGCCACAGGCCGGCGGGCGGCGCTGCCGGCGCCGTCTCCGAAGCCAGCGGCGCCAGTCGCGCGCGCCAAGCCAGCACCTGCGCCGCGAAGGCCGGGTCTCGCGCCATCCGCTGCTCGGCGGCCGCACGCTCCTGCGCGGTCAGCACGCCAAGCGCATGTTCGGCCGCCAGGGCTTCGTCGTCCGGCAGTTCGGGGCCGAGGTCGCTCATCGCTCCAAACAACCCCT